>JAJZQS010000068.1 GCA_021806745.1 bacterium | reverse complement strand
GCGCGCGGCGCGTCAGCGGCGCGCGGCGTCATGGGAGGTCCGTGAGCGCAGGTCGCCGAACGGGTCGCGGCGGTTCAGGGATTTCAGCGCCGCGATCGTCCTGGCCCAGTCGCGGCCCTCGGCGGCGAACAGCGCGTCGAAAGGCGCGAAATCGGGAGCGTAGAGCTCCTGGGCCAGCACGACGGCGTTATTGAGCGTCTCGGGCACGCGCAGTCCCGCGGCCTTCGCGCGCGCGCGGGCGGAGTCGAAAATCGCGGCTCGACGAGAGAGCTTTTCGGCGTCTGGAATCTTGAGCGCGTAGAGCGCGGCGAGGTCGCCGTCGAGGCGGGCGTAGAACTCGTCGTAGGCGCGCTCGCGGGCTTCGTCGTCTCGCCATTGCTTCATTTCCGGAGAGTCCGGCCCGCCGCGCGAGAGCAAAAAGGCCTCGGCGCCGCGCGCTCCGACCCAGACCGCGACGGCCTCGTCGAAATCGCTTTGATTCCGGAAGTAGACGGTGCCGTGCGTGAGCTCGTGAATCAAGGTCTGGGCGAGTTCGCCGTCGTCGTCGCGCAGCAGCGTCTCGGGCAGCGGGTCGGCGATGGGCAGGGGGGTGCGGTAGGCGCCGGCGCCCACCACGGTCGCGTCGAGCCCGCGCGACTCAAGTCTCGCGGCCTCGGCGCGCGCGGCGTCGCGGCGGAAGTAGCCCTTGTAGGGAAACGCGCCGATGAGGGGGAATCGGAACAGGTGGGGCTTGAGTTCGGTGCGCGCGCTGGCCTCGGCAAGCCAAGTGACCGCCCTTCCGGGCACCGGGGTCCAATACGCGTAGACGGATTGGCGCGTCAGGTGCAGAGTGTCGAAGGCGAAGCGCCGCGCGGCCAGCGCCAGCTCGAGCTTGCGCCGCAGTTCCGGCGGCGTCGCGGGATCGGCGATGGTCTCGGAAATGCGGCGTCGGCGCCACAGCAGTCCGGCGTGGCCCGCGGCGGCTTGATAGACGTAGGCGGGCGAGCAACCCGCCGCGGCCAAGACGAGCAGCAGCGCCGCGGCGCTACGGGTCAACCCACTTCCCGTGCTTTTTGATGAGCTCGACGAGGGCGTCGTCGGCCTGGGCGAACGGGATGCCTTTCTGCACGCAGGTCTTGCCCACATAGAGGTTGATCTGGTCCGGCGCGCCGCCGACGTAGCCGAAATCCGCGTCGGCCATCTCTCCGGGACCGTTGACGATGCAGCCCATGATGGCGATCTTGACGCCCTTGAGGTGGCCGGTGCGCCGCTTGATGCGTTCGGTGACGGTCTGCAGATCGAACAGGGTCCGGCCGCAGGACGGACAGGAGACGAACTCGGTCTTGGTCACGCGCACGCCGGCGCCCTGCAGGATGTTGTAGAGCAACTCCAGGCCCCGCGCGGCGGGCAGGTCCGCGTCGACGAGCACCGCGTCGCCCACGCCGTCGCACAGCAGGCCGCCGATCAGGGTCGAGGAGCGCAGCACCTGTTCCTCGGCGGTTTTCTCGCGCGGCGCGCGGATGAGGACGGGAGAGCTCGAGCCGTAGGCGGCCAGAAGCCGGTATTCGCGCAGCAACCGGGAGGCGTCGTCGCCGCGCAAGGACACGAGCGCGTCGACTTGCTTGTAGCGGGAGGCCGCGTCGAGCTTGCGCGCCGTTTCGGCGTCCTCGGCCTCGACGAGATTCGCGCTCCCGCGGTCCTTAAGCGTTTTCAGGAACTCGGCGTAATCGCCGTCGGTGGGATTGGTCCAGCAGACCATGTCCGCGTGGGCCGCGGCCTTCTGCGCCAGCGGCAGGTCGCCCGTCACGCGGGCGAGGAAGGCCAGGCGGGAGGTCTCGCTTTTCAGAGCGTCTCGGAAATTTTCCAGGCGGGCCAGCGTGCGCTCGTCGCGCACCTCGATCTCGACGATTTCGGGATCGGCTCCCTGGGCCTTCTTGAGCTGGGCCTCGTAGAGCGCGAGCAGTTCGTCCGGGGTCAGGGGCTGCGGCGCGCGCAGGACGGCGCGCACGAGCTGCTGGCCGCCCACGAGAATGGGGCCGATGCGGAAGTGGTCGGTCTTGCGCCGCGCGTAGGAGTAGAAGTCGGCGCAGTGGAAGCGCTCGGCGTGGGCCTCGGGCCTGGCGTCTTCGGGCGCCTTGTCCTTGAAAGGCAGGACCAAGGTGCGGCAGACGGGGATCTCGAACTCGGGATCTTCGGTCAGCGACACGCGGATCGTGTCGCCGAGGCCATCTTCCAGCAGGGAGCCGATGCCGATGGCGCTCTTGATGCGGCCGTCCTCGCCGTCGCCGGCCTCGGTGACGCCGAGGTGCAGCGGGTAGTCCATGCGCAGTTCGTTCATGCGCGCCACGAGCAGTCGGTAGGCCTCGATCATCACCTTGGGGTTGGAGGCCTTCATGCTGAAGATCAAATCGCGGTAATCGTTTTTCTCCGCGATGCGGGCGAACTCCAGGGCGCTTTCGACCATGCCCAGCGGGCTGTCGCCGTAGCGGTTCATGATGCGGTCCGACAGCGAGCCGTGGTTGGAGCCGATGCGGCAGGCGCGCTTGAGGCGCTTGAGCTTTTCGACGAGAGGGGTGAACTTGGCCTCGATGCGCAGGAGCTCGGCCTCGTATTCCTTGTCCGTGTACTCCTTGACGGCGAAGCGCTTGGTGTCCACGAAGTTGCCCGGGTTGATGCGCACCTTCTCGCAGAATTCCGCGGCCTCGGCCGCGGCGGCGGGATTGAAGTGGATGTCGGCGACCAGCGGGACGCCGCCGAAGCCCGCGTGGACGAGTTTTTCCTTGATCTTGCCAATGGCGCGGGCGTCCTCCACGGTGGGGGCGGTGATGCGCACGATCTCGCAGCCGGCCTCGATCATGCGCACCGACTGGCGGAAGGTGGCCTCCGGATCCAGCGTGTCCGTGGTCGTCATCGACTGCAGGCGCACGGGGTTGTCGCCGCCGACGCCGACCTTGCCGACCATGACCACCCGGGTCTTGCGGCGGCGATAGGAGAACACATCGGGCGCGTAGCGCAGCACGCGGGGAGGCATGCTTAAAATTTCGGGCATAACACGGTCATTTTATCATTTTCTCCTGAGCGGCGTGTGATACAATCGTGACCATGCCGCACTCGGAGGCCGACCCGATGGTTTTGTCTCTCGCCTGCCTGATGCTCCTCGTCCCGCCGTCGCGCGCCGCCGCGCCGGAGTCCTCCGCCGTTCAAGCCGCGGCCACGCTGGAATCCGCCGCGATCCCTCGCCCCGGCGCGCCCGTATTGGCCGCGCTGTCGAGTCGTCCCGTCGTGGCGACTTTGCGCGGAGTCGTCGATCTGCAAGGGATGGCGCTGACGTTCGATCGCCGCGCTTGGACGATCCGCGGCGTGATCCACGCCATGCCCTTGGACGTGAGCGTCGATCAGAACGCGGGCACGATGACTGGCTCCGAAAACGGCCGGCCCGTCGACTTGAACTTCACCTGGTCCCCGGACCAGATGACCGTCAGCGGCGCCGTCAACGGGATGCCCCTGCGGTATACGGTCGTGTGGGCGTCGGGAACCCTGGACGGCCAGGCCGACGGGGCGGCGCTCCACCTCGATTTCGACCTGGCCGCGGGCACCGCGTCGGGAACGGCGGACGGCGCTGCGGTCCAGCTTGCGATGGACGCGCCCAGCGGCCGCATGACGGGCTCCCTGCACGGGGCGCCGGTGGAAATGGTCTCGGTCAACGAGAGCCTTTCCGACGTCCTCCAGTGCTTTTTTCTCTTCTTGAAGCGGTGAGCCGTCCGCCCGAGACGCTCGGCATCCGCCATGTGGCGCTGTTCGTGTCGGACATGAAGGCGGCCGAGGACTTCTACTGCGGCGTTCTCGGCTACCAAGTGGAGTGGCGGCCGGACGCCGACAACCTCTATCTGACGATGAACGGCCAGGACAATCTGGCCCTGCACGCCGCCCACAAGCCGCTCGGGGAGACCCGGCTCGACCATTTCGGCATCGTCTTGCGCCGCGCCGAGGACGTCGATGCCTGGCACTCGCACCTGAAAGGCCGCGGCGCGCGCATCCTCAAGGAGCCCAAGACCCACCGCGACGGCGCGCGCTCCTTCTACTGCGCCGACCCCGACGGCAACGCGCTGCAGTTCATCCACCACCCGCCGATCGCAGACCGCGCGTGAGCGTCGGCGAGGCCGCGGCGCGACGCCGCGCCTACTGGATTTGTCTGGCCGGCTGGCTGTTCGATTTCTACGACCTGATGCTGTTCGCCTACCTGGCCGGGGGCGTGGCCCGCTCTTGGAATTGGGGAGCGGACGCGGCGCGCTTCAAGGCGTTGGCGGTGGGCGCGGCGCTGGCGGCCTCGGGCGCGGGCGGGATCGTCTTCGGGGGGCTGGCCGACAGGTACGGGCGCAAGGCCGTGATGACTTGGACCATCCTCGTCTACTCGCTGGGCACCGGACTCTGCGGCTTGTCGTGGAACTTGGCGAGCCTGCTCGTGTTCCGGTCGCTGGCGGGCTTCGGCGTGGGCGGAGAGTGGGCGGCCGGACACGCGCTGCTGGCCGAACTCTATCCCAAGGAGGAACGCGGCCGCGCGTCGGCGCTATTGCAGGCGGGCGAGCCGCTGGGCGTGGCGCTGGCCGTAATCATGGGCCTGTGGGTCGCGCCTCGGCTGGGCTGGCGGGCGGTCTTCGCGCTGTCGGCGCTGCCCGCGGCGCTGGCGCTGCTCGTGCGGCGGGACTTGCCGGAGTCGCCGCTGTGGCTGGCTCGCGGCGGCGCGCCGCGGCCGTTCCTGGAGCTTTATCTTGAGGTGTGGCGCCGTCACCGAGGGCGCGCGGCGCAGGCGTGGGCGCTGGGCACCTCCAAGCTCGCGACCTACTGGATCACCTACGTCTGGCTGCCGGAGTATTTCGCCGACCTCGTGGCGAGGGCGCACGCGGCGGGGCGCGCGGTCCCGCCGGGCTTTGCCGGCGTGCGCCTGAAGTTCATCCTGGTGGCGCAGGGCGCGCAGTTTTTGGGCATGCTGGGCTTTGGCGCGCTGTCCGACCGCGCGGGGCGCCGGCCCGCGTTTTGCGCGTATTCGCTTCTGACCGCGGCGGGGCTGTGGGCTCTGGCCGGGCGCGGCGACGAACTGCTCGCGCATCCGCAGTATTTCTGGGCCGCGATGGGCGCGGTGGGCCTGGGCTCGGGTTGCACGGCGGGCTTCGGCGCGCTACTGGCCGAGCTCTTCCCCACCAGCGTGCGCAACACGGCCATGGGCGCGGTCTACAACCTCTCGCGCGGCGCGCAGTTCTTCACTCAGGCGGCGATGGGCGCTCTGGCCGCGGGGGTGGGAGCGGCGCGCGGCCTGTGGCTGGCCTTCGCGTTCGCGCTCTTCACCGCGGCGTGGGTGTGGTCTTTTCCCGAGACCCGCGGCGTCGCGCTCACCGAGGCGTGAGCGGCGCGAACCTGCTATACTGCGGCGTCCGCGGCCGGTCCGCGGCGAGGAGGCCGTGAACATGCCGCTGGCTTCGCGCTGGAAACGCCTGGTTGCCGTTCTCATCGACGCGGTGATCATGGCCGTGCCCATGGCCGCGAGCGCCCAGCGCGGGCTTTTCCCCGACCCGGTGCTTCTGCTGCTTGCGCTGGCGGGCCTGGCGCTGGGCGTTGCTCAAGTGGTTTGGCTGACCAAGCGCGGGCAGACCTTGGGCAAGATGGCGCTGGGAATTCGCATCGTGCGCCAGGACACGCTGGAAAACGGCGGCTTCGTCGTCAACGTGCTCCTGCGCGGCCTGGTCAACGGCCTTCTCAGCCTGATTCCGATCTATTTTCTCGTGGACTCCTGCTTCATTTTCCGCAAGGATCACCGCTGCTTGCACGACATGATCGCGGGCACGATCGTCGTCGACGCCCGCGAGCCCGAGCTCGCGCCCGCCGCCGCGCCGGCCTAAATCGGGCCAGGCGTGATAAAATAACGGGAGTGACAGCTCACGCCGACGACGCGGCCGCGACGGCCGACGCCCGCCGCCTCATATCCTGCGAAGACGCGCGCCGGGCGGCCGAGGTGCTCGAAAGTCTCCACGACCGGCCCGAATTGTCGGTCGGACTCAGCGATGCCGACCGCGTGCGTCTGGTGACCGCGGCCGGGCGCCTGTCGCGTCCGGAAAAATTCGAGCTCAAGCGCATGGCCAAGAGCCTGCGCAAGGAGCGCCGCGCCCTCGCGAAGGCCGCGGACCGCCGAGCGCGCGCCGCCACCGGCATCCGCGCCGCGCGCGCGGCCGCGGTGTTCTCGGCGCCCGCGCCGGCTCTGCCCGCGCCGGGCGAGGCCCCGCGGGAGCTGTCCAAGCCCCAGGCGTGCTACGTCTGCAAGGCCGACTACACGCGCCTGCACCACTTCTACGACGATCTCTGCCCGACTTGCGCCGAGTTCAACTACGCCAAACGCTTCCAGACCGCCGACATGTCCGGCCGCGTCGCCTACATCACCGGCGCGCGGCTCAAGATCGGCTACCAGGCCGCGCTCAAGCTCCTGCGCGCCGGCGCGCGTACGATCGTGTCCACGCGCTTTCCGCACGACGCCGCCGCGCGCTTCGCCGCCGAGTCCGACTTCGCCGATTGGGGGGGGCGCCTGCGCGTGCACGGCCTGGACCTTCGCCACACGCCGTCGGTGGAGTTGTTCGCGCGCTTCCTGTGCGCGACCGAAAGCCGCCTGGACGCGCTGATCAACAACGCCGCGCAGACCGTGCGCCGACCGGTGGGCTTCTATGCGCACCTGCTCGCGCGCGAAGCCCTGCCGTGGTCGGGTTTGTCGGCGGCGGAGCGCTCGATTTTGGGCGGACATTATGAGTTGCGCGCGGCGCTGGAGCGTCGTCCGCACGAGGACGCCGCCGACCAGCGCGCGCTGACCTCGCTCGACGGGCGGGCGCTGGGCGTGGGCCTGCGCGAATCGGCCCGGCTGTCCCAGGTGCGCATGACCGACGACGACGCGGCCACCGGCCGCGAGATGTTCCCGGCCGGGCGCCTGGACGCCGATCTCCAGCAGGTGGACTTGCGCGCGGCCAACACCTGGCGCATGACGCTGGCCGAGGTGCCTACCGCGGAGCTTCTGGAGGTCAACTTGATCAACGCGGTCGCGCCCTTCGTTTTGGCCGCGAGGCTCAAGCCCTTGATGCTGCGCGCCGGAACGCGCGAGGTCCACATCGTCAACGTGTCGGCGATGGAGGGGATTTTTTCGCGTGGCACCAAGACCGACAAGCACCCGCACACCAACATGGCCAAGGCCGCTCTCAACATGATGACCTTGACCTCCGCGCCCGACTACGCCAAGGACGGCCTGTGGATGAACGCCGTCGACACCGGTTGGGTCACCGACGAGGATCCTCTCGTGCATTCCCTGCGCAAGCAGGCCGTCCACGACTTCCAGCCGCCGCTGGACTGCGTCGACGGCGCGGCGCGAGTGCTCGACCCGCTTTTTTCCGGCCTGAACTCCGGCGAGCACGCTTTCGGCAAGTTCTTCAAGGACTACAAGCCCGCCGCCTGGTAGGTCTTGCCCGCCGCGCGCGTGGGTCTTCTGCGCGCCCCCGCCTAGGTCCGAGGTCCCGCGCGAACAATGACAAAAGCGCCTACACTGTCCGGATATTATGGCGAACAAGAACCTCGGCGTAATCGTGCTCGGCTGCCTCGCGTTGTGCGCCGCCTCCGCGTCCCGGGCGCAAGACGGCGTGACGGCGGGTTCGGGCTGGGAGCCGACGGTCGGGCACAGCCCGGAGGGGACTTTCACCCAGGCGGACCAGGTCGCGCTGAACCAAGTCGCCACCCAGGGCCGGCTCGATCAGATTTGCCGCAACATACCGCTGGGCGGCACCGTGGGCAAGAGCTTCCCGGACGCGGGAATATCGCTTTCAATCCTGCGCCGCCTCGTCACCCTCCCGTCCGTGGAGCATCCCCAGGACCTCGAACTCTATCAAGTCGACGAGTACGCGCCGACCGTGGAGCTGTCGCCGTCGCTTTCTTTTCCGATGAGGACTTCCGCCGCGCTGGGGCTGGGCGTGGGCGCTTCGTTTTCGCTGGACTCCACCGTGGTCCGTCCGCTCTCCTATTTCAAGGGCTGCGCCGAGATCAAGCGGTTGTTGGACCTCGCCGACGTCAAGCTCGTGTTCCCGCCGAGCCTGCTCAAGCACGGCCCCATGCCGACCCGGGAAGAATTCACCTCGGTGATGGTCCCGCGCATTCAAGCGATGGAGGACGGCGAGCTCTGGAGCCTCACGGGCCTGACCACGGTCAGCGCGACGGTTTCCGGCGGCGTCACGACCGGCCATGTTTCCGCCGGCGTGTCCATCGGCGCCGCGCAAAACGGCGACGCGACGATGATCGTCCATCGCCTGAGCCGAAACCATGTCCGATTTTCGCTGCGCGTCAGCCACCTGCACGTCTTCAACGCCCAGGGCACCATCGCCGATGTGCCGATCATCACTCTGTTCAACCCAGGAGGGGCGTTCACGCTCAAAAACGAGCTTGAAAAGGTCTTCGACAGCGCGGCGGCCGGGCGGCTGGTCGATTACTTCACGGCCAGCTTCAGCGCTCTTGAGCAGATCGGCGCTCAGCACACCCAGCAGTTCCTGATCGTCTTCGATTTGGACCCCACCGATCCGTCGCAAGCCGCGGAACTCGCGCGGATGATGCAGTCCGACTTCCTCGAATTGATCAAAAAGGCCGCGAAGATGCAGACCCTGCAGGCGTCGCAGAAGGCGACTCTGCAGAATTTCCAAAATTTGACCAAGGAGCACGAGAGCGTCTTTGATCGCGTGGCGACCCTCGTGCAGACCGACTTGGGCCGCATCGACTCAAATCACAGCGTCACGCTGACTTTGCCGGTGCTGGGCAGCCACAATCGCGCGGCAAGCGTAAGCTCCGACGAAGTCATCACCGTAGACGGCGTCGGCGCCAACGGCACCAAGACGCGGGAACTGCATTTGGCCACCGCGGACCGCCCGCGCACCGACATCGGCCTCAGCATTCCGATCATCAACCGCACGCTCGTCAGCGACAACAGCGACACCAAATACACCGGCTTCTACTTCGCCGACGACGGCAAGATCCAGATTCTCTACTCCCACATCGAGGCCTTCCAGCGCCACGCCACCATGTCCGTCCAGGGCACTCTCAATCAGTTCCGCGACATGCTGGCGATCGTGGGCTCGCGCGGCAATCCCGCCGCCGACGCCGATCCCAAGCAATACCAGATCAAGCTGCCGCACGAGGGTCTCTGGGTCAAGTCCGGCTCGCTGTCTTTTTCGCTCAACATCGACGCGACCGGCGTCGAAAAGGTCTTTCACGCCTCGGCCGACGAGATCCGCCGCGCGGCCGAGCGCGTGTTCCCGGTTTCCGCCGATGCCAATGAAAAACGCCAAGGACAGAACAACTACGACCGCTGGATGGTCTCGCAGATCGTCAAGACGATCGTCGACGGCCGGGGCGAGACCCCGGCCCAGCGCAACAAGGCCCTGCGCGACTTGATGGCGCGCGAGAGCAACAGCAACGTCGTCATCGACTCGCTGGGCTCGCTATTCAGCTTCCTTCCGCTTCCCTCTCCGAGCGATCTCGCCTACGAAGGCGTGATGAAGGTTCTGCTTCAACTCGTGGACCGCCAGGACGTCTCGGCGAACCTCGTCTACAGCATTTCCGGCGACGCAAGCGCGCCGAAAGGCGAGCAGGGCAAGCCGCCGGTGCCGCCCAACATCAGCGTCAATCAGTCCGGCGTAAACCAGGACTTGCTCGACGCGGGCCGCGCCAACCGCGTGCGCACCCAGCAGCCGCAATACATGGACGTCAACCTCCAGTAGGCGCGCTCGCCTCGGGTGTGACCAAGTCGACGCCGCCGCGCGGCTTCTGTCGTGCTATGCTTCCGTTGTAGAATGAGAGGGCGTCCCCTTAGCTCAATGGACAGAGCCTCCGCCTTCTAAGCGGATGATCCAGGTTCGATTCCTGGAGGGGACAGAAATCTCGGAGGACACATGATCTCGCTCGTCTTCGCCGCGATGTTCGCCTGCCCCGCCCACGCGGCGCCGCCCGCCCAAGAGGCGCCCCTGCGCCGCCTCGGCGACCTGCTGCGCGTGCAGTCCGACCAGGACTACCGCGACATGGCCGCGTCCGCTCCGGGTTCTCCGGCCTGGGCCAAGCTCGACCGCCGCGCGTTCTTGCGCGTGATCTACCGCAAGCTGGCGGCGGGACGCGACCGGCGCGCGCTGGACGAGGGACTTTCCGGCGAGGAGAAGTCCCGCGCGCAGGCGGCGCTCGACTCCCTGACGCCCGCGGGCCGCACCATCGGCCAGGACGCGGCCGCGGTCTCGCCGGACGCCGCTCTCCTGCAGACCACCGGCTGGTGGGACGGCGCCGTCGCGTATTTGAACCAGCCGAGTTACTCTCAAAATCAACGCCAGCCCGCGGCCGTGGCCGCGGTCCGCGGCGGGCGAGCGCTCGACACCACGGACGAGAAGGAGGTTTCAGCCCTGCTCGCGGCCGTCGACGCGCGCGATCGCTCTCTGCCTCCCGAGGCCGGCGCCAACGCGCGGGCGATGTCGGACTGGGCGTCGGGGCGGGACTACTCGCGCGTCGCCGAATTCTACGCGCCCGCGGCCGAGTCCGCGCCGGCCGCCGCGGTTGCGCCTGCCGCCCCCGCGACGCCTCCCGATTTTTCGCCGTCCCAGATCTACCGCCGTGACGCTCCGGCCGTCGTGCTGATCCTGAGTTCGTCTCAATCGGGCAAGGGGGAATTGGGGACCGGCAGCATCATCGACTCGCGCGGGCACGTGCTGACCAACGCGCACGTCGTCATCAATCCCGACAGCGGCCAGCCCTATTCGACGATCCGCGTCTACCTGAAGCCGGTCCATGTGACCGGGGACCCGAAAGTCGACCTCGTCGATCCCATCGACACGAAGGTCGTGCGTTTCGACCGCGACCTCGACTTGGCCCTTCTGCAGTTGTCGCGCGCTCCGGCCGCCGTGATGCCGTTGGGCGACGGCGAGGGGGTCTCGCCGGGAGATCCCGTCGTGGCCATCGGCCATCCCGAGCAGGGCGGCCTTTGGACCCTGACGCAGGGAATCGTCAGCACCGTGATCGCCAACCTGGGCGGCGTGCCGGGCAAGAACGCCTACCAGACCGACGCGAGCATCAACCGCGGCAATTCGGGCGGTCCGCTGATCGACGCGACCGGCGAGCAGATCGGCGTCAACACCTCGATGGCCCGCAAGGCCGCAGACGGATTGACCATCACGAGCGTGAACTTCTCGATTCGCGCCGGAGTCGTGCGCCGCTGGCTTGGCGCGGACGCGCCGCCCCTGCCGGCCTCGGGCGTGGCCTCCGCGACGCCGCCTTCCGCACCGGCTCCCGCCGCGCCGACGCCGGTCGCTCCGTCTCCGATCGCCCCGTCCGCTCCGCCCGCACCGCCCGTCGCCCCGGCGGCTGCGACGCCGGCCCCCGCGCCGGTCAAACCCGCCATCCTGACGCCCGCCCGGCCCTACCGCGCCGACGACGTGATCGCCGCGCAGATCCGCCAGTTGGAGGACATGGGCGACGAGATGGACCAGGAGATCCAGCAGCGGCTCAACCGCGGGCAGTAGCGCCGCCGGGCCGGCTCGTTTGGGAGCGCGCTACTTGGCGGCCTTTTCGGCCCAGGCGCGCCAGCGGTCGAGGTCGTCTTTGGCGTAGTCCTTGTTGGAGATCAGCCCGAGCAAGGTGTAGGCGAGGTCGCGGCTTTCGGCTTGCTTGAGCGCCAGCAGCGCGACCAGGCGAGGCGCCGCGGATTGCATCACCTCGCGGTAGGCCTTGCGGTCGGTCAGCGGCACCAGCAGCCCCATCGTCTTGTTGCGCACGGACGCCGAGGGGTCGTCGAGGCGAGGCAGCACGCGCAGCAGCGAGATCGTCAGTTCGGGGTGGTGGTTGGCGATGTCGGCGAGGATCTGCAGGGCCGCGCCGCGCACTCGGGGGTCCGGGTCGGTCAACGCCCCGTCGCACAGCGCGACCACATCCTTGCCCGAGGTCGAGTAGCTGAGCACGAACAGCGCGGCGGCGCGTTTTTGCCCGTCGCGGTCTTCGGCCAGCACGCGCCGCAGTTCAGCGTTTTGCCCCTCGGCGCCGGCCTTGAAGCGGGCCTCCAGGCCGTCGATCTCGGGCGTGCCCGACCAGAGGCAGTAGAAGCCGGGGCAGTTCGGGCGGTCCTCGGGCATCTGCCCGGCCAAGGCCAGCGCCTCGCCGGCGTCCATGTAGCGCTTCCAGGCCGCGAGAAGCCCGGAGGGGTCGGGGACGCTTGCCTCGGGCGGGGGGTTGAAGGCCAGGCGCTGGGCGTCGGCCTTGTCGACCACGTCGAACATCGCGTAGAGCGCGCGGTCGCCGCCGGAGAAGGACTCCGTGAAGGTCAATTCGGCCTGCGCCACGCCCGGCAGCGCCGCGACCTCGGACTGCATCTTCAGGCGCAGGCGCTCCAGGTCGGCCTGCCGCGCGCCGCGGTTGCGCAGGCGGACGTATTCTTTCAAGTCGTCGTCGAAGCGCCGCTCGGCGTCGGCCGCGTTGAACGCCGAGGAGCGGTAGACGTCCACGCCCCTGAGCGTCGTCGTGGATTGGGCGCGCGTCGGCGCCGCCGCGCACAGCAGAAACGCCAGAGCGGGGATCATGGCCCGGATTATAACCGATTTGGTAAGGTGAGGCCGTGAGCCGATGGAGCGTCGCTTCCGCCCGCGTCGAGATCGTGCGCGCGCGTCTGCGCCGCCCGTTCGTCACGGCCCTCGGGGAGCGTTTGTTTACCGAGAACGCGGCGCTGACCTTGCGGCTGGCGGGGGGCGCGGTCGGCTACGGCGAGGCGTCGACTTCGCTGGCGATGAAGTCGCTGACCGCGGCGGCGCTGACGCGGGCGCTGCGCGCGCTGGCGGCGCTGGCGCGCGGGCGCGACGCGCGCGATTGGCGCGCGCTGTCCGAGCGGGCCTGGCGGCGTTTCCCGGACCTGGGGCCCGCGGTCGCGGCCTTCGAGTCCGCGCTGCTGTCGGCCTTGGCGCGGGAGGCGGGCCTGCCCTTGGCGCATTTTTTCGGCGGCGCCGCGCGTTCGCTGGAGACCGACCTGACGATTTCGGCTTCCCGCGACCCCGCGCTCGCGGCCGAGGCCGCGGCCGAGGCCGCGCGCGCGGGATTTACGACGCTGAAGGTGAAGGTCGGCGGCGCGGCGGCCGACGATCTCGCCCGCGTGCGCGCCGTCGCGGCCGCGGCGCCCGGCGCGCGGCTGATCCTCGACGGCAACCAGGGCTTGACGCCGCGCGGCGCGCTGGAGCTGCTGGAGCGCGCCGCGCGCCTGGGCGCGAAGGTGGTGCTGCTGGAGCAGCCGGTGCGCAAGGACGACGAGCGCGGCCTGCTCTTCGTCGCGCGCCGCTCGCCGGTGCCGGTGGCGGCCGACGAGTCGGCGGCCACCCCCGCTCAGGCCGCGCGGCTGCTCGACTCGGGCGCGGCGACGGCCGTCAACGTCAAGCTGGCCAAATCGGGCGTGGCGAGAGGCCTCGAGATTTGCGCACTGGCGCGCGCGGCCGGCGTTCCCCTGATGATCGGCTGCATGGCCGAGACCGCGCCCGGGCTGTCTTCGTCGGTGCATCTGGCCCTGGGAACCGGTTTTTTCCGCTTCGTCGACCTCGACAGCGACGTGCTCCTGGTACAAGACCCGGCCGCGCGCCTGCGCGCGGGCTGGACGCGGCGCGGGCGCTTCGTCGAGGCGGCCCCCGCGCGCGCCTAGCGCGGAGACAGCAGCACCGGGACCTGGGGGATCGCGAACGGGGCGCCGTCCAGCGCGTGAACGCGCTCGCGCACGCCTTCCGAAGAGGACTCGACGGTCAGGAAGTGGTGGAATCGGTCGCGGTTGCCGGAGGGAAACAGCGCCGAGCCGCCGCCGCCGGTGAGCACATAGCGCACGCCCTCGTGGTCCTGGACGCCGAAGGCGTGGACATGTCCCATGTAGACGCGGTCGACGCGCCGCCGGGACACGACGCGCGCGAATTCCCGCGCGCCGCCGATGAATCCGCCGAGCGCGTGCAGACGGCCGAAGCCGCCCCAGAGGCTGAGCTGTACCGGGGGCATGTGCGTGAACACGATCTTGCGCCCAGGGGCGTCCAGGGCGCGGTCGAGCCAGCGCAACTGCGCCGAGGTCACGCGCTTGGCGCTGGAGTCCAGCGCGACGAAGCGCGTGCCGGCGTGGTCGAACGCGTAGTTGGCGCGTCCGAACAGCGCGCGGTAGATCGTCGAATGCGAACGCCCGTTGGGGCGCGAGCGGTCGTGATTTCCGATGACGGTCAAATACGGTTTGCCGCCGCGCCAGACGCGGCCGTGCCGGCGCAGGAAGCTTTCGTAGCGCCGCGGCTCGCCCTTCTCGACCATGTCGCCCAGTTGAACGATGAACTGCACGGGCTCGTCTTGGATCGCGGCGAGCTGGCGCTCGAAAACGCCCTCGCGGTTGAAGAGCTTGCGGTAGATCCAGAAGCGGCTCGGCTCGACGTCGCCGAGGACCGCGAAGCGCGCCGTCTGGCCGCGCGATGAGGGCAGGCGCGCCAGGCGGCGCAGCTGCCGCTCGGTGCGCAGCCGGGCCGCGAGCTTGCGAATCGCGTCGAGCTCCATGCCCCAAGGATGGCGCGCGGCGGCCGCGCCTGTCAAGGCGCGGCGAGGCGAGGGTCCGGCGACGGGGCGAGCGCATGCGCGTCGAGTACGAACAGGTCCGGCCCCGAGAACGCGAAGGCCGCCTCGACGGCGGCGCCTTCCCGGGCGTCGAGCGCGCGCGCCAGGCGCGCCAAACGAGCCAGACGCTCGCGAGACAGGGAGGGTCGCGCGGGGGCCAGAAGCGGCAGGCCCGTGGCGGCGTCGATGAGCCAGCGCTGCTCGCCGGCCTCGACCACGGCGCGCCCGCGGCGCAGGGAGGCGGGGTCGCGCGTGAACAGCAACCCGCGCGCGTCGGCCGCGATCTCGCGCACGACCCGCAGGCGCCCGTCGTAATCCGCGCCCCGTCCGGCGCGCAGCCGCGCGCCCAGCGGCCCCGGAGCCCACGACGCGGCCCAGGCCGCCTTGGCGGCGGCGGGCAGTTCCTCAGGAGTGCGCGCGCGCGCGGAGCCGTCGGCGCCGGAGAGCTCGCAGGGCGGCGCGGCCGCCGCCGCGATCAGCCGGCCCGCGGTGGAAGACGGAGGCAGCGGCTCGGAGAGCACGCGGGCCTGGATCAGCCGAGACTTCTCGCGCAGGCCGCGCGAGGCGTCCGAGACGAGGTCGGAGACGACGGCCGCCAGCCGCGGCGCGGCGAACGCGCGCCAGGCCTCGGGGCCTATCTCGGAGGCCGGAGGCACGCGCGCCCCGGCGGACGCCGCGGCCTGGGCGAGCGTGACGCCGCGCGGGGGCCGCCGCGCGCGGGCGCGGGCGACGGCGGCCAGGCAGGCCTTGGCCGCGCCGGGCAATTGCCCGGCGCCCAGGCCCAGGACCTTTCCGGCCGAGGCGGCGCGAGACGACAGGGCGCGGGCGTCGGCGGCCAGGCGCTCGAGCGCGTCGAGAG
>JAJZQS010000067.1 GCA_021806745.1 bacterium | reverse complement strand
GGAACGAGGCGGGAGACGTCGTTGGCGTTGATCTTCTGGAGGAACTCCAGCGCCTGCGGTCCCTCGACGAAGATCTGCCCCATGTGGGAAACGTCGAAAAGTCCGCAGCGCTCGCGCACGGCTTCGTGCTCGCGCAGGATCGATTCGTATTGGACGGGCAGGTCCCAGCCGTGAAAATCGACCATGCGCCCGCCCAGACGACGGTGCGACTCGTTCAACGCCGTGCGGCGCAAGGCTCCCGCGACGCTCATGGTTAACGCTAGCATTTCGACACCGTCCGCGCCAAATCGCGCTTGACGCCCGGCGCGCCCGGGGACATAATCAGACCATGGACGAGCAAGAGCCCCGCAGGGGCGGCGGCGGGTGGATCGTGGGCGGCACGCTCTTTTTCAGCTTCGTCGGGGTGGTCGGGTGGTATTTCGTGAGCAACAGCAAGGAACCCTCCTTCAGCAACCGCGGCTTCGACATCCGCGCGATCTCAACTCCGAAGCCGATCGCCTCGTCGTCGTATTCGCCCCCCGCCCAACCGCAATCCGGCATCATGATCAAAAGCGACCCGGGACTGCGCGTACTCGACTCCGGCGCCGGCGTCCCGGCGTCCCGCAAGCCCGCGTCGGCAGGCGCCGGCGAAGATCCGAAGGCGAGTTTTCGCGACGCCGCCCGCCGCAACGAGACCACCGTGCGCGCTTACGCCGAAAAAATGACGCGCCGCTACCCGTCGGTCGCGCAGTATGGGCGCGACTGGATGAGCTACCCCGACTTGCGCAAGCTCAACGACGACTACATGCGCGATCACGACCCTGCCGCGTTCATGGCCGGCCTTGCGCGCTCTCCGAACTTCGGCAAGCTCGTGCGCAAATACGCCTCCGACCCGGGAATCCGCGCATTCGTCATCCAAGGCGTCCAGCAGGCGCCCGGGGAACTGATGTCCGCGGCCGGCGACGCGCTGCGCAACGACACCGTGGTCAAGAATCTCGTCGCCAACGTGGGCCAAGCCCTCGGCCTGCCGTCAAGCATGATGGCGGTGATCAACGGCGGTCAAGTCGACCAAAGCCAGGTGATGTCGGAAGTGATGAACAATCCCCAGCTTCGTGCCGCGACCCAAGGCCAATCCCGCTGAGAAAAACGCGGGCGGGCGTCCCGAAGGAACGCCCGCCCGTCGCGCGAATCCGCCGTCTCTAGTGGGCCGAAGCAACCACGCACTGCGGGCCGTTGGCGGTGTTGACCTGGACCGTGCCGGGCCCGCAAGTCATGCTGCTGCCTTGGTTCATGATGCCGTTGTTGACCGGGTTTTGCATCGTACCGCCGCACCCCCCGGTCGAACCGCAGGCCATCGCGCCCGACAACGCCCCCGCCGCCAGCCACGCCGCCGCACGAGCGATGAAACTCTTCATAAAGCCTCCGTTACTTGCAGACGCCGTTGACGAGAGTATACCCCGACGCGCAATTGGAGCCGCTGCTCGCGCTGGCCGAAGGGGTGGTCGCCTGCGTCACGCATTGTCCGTTCATCGCGACGGTGCCGTAGCCGCAGGTCGTGATGGGCGGAGGCGTCATCATGTTGGCCGTGCTCGAACCGCACCCCCCCGTGCTGCCGCAACCGATCGCCGACGCGAGCGCCGCGGCGAGAACGGCGGCCGACCACCTCGAAATAGTCTTCATGCGACCTCCCTTTGCGGCTGGCGATAGTTTAGGCAGGCGTCCGGGCCCTGTCAAGGAGTTCCTCGCTTTTTTATCGTTTTTTTACCCGGACATTCCCACGCAGGGGGGCGATGTAAAGGTCCTGATAAGAGCGCATGTATGACTTCAAATACGGAAGGCTTTCCCGCGCCACGTAGGCCCCGCTGAAGTCCACGATCTGGAAGGTGCGGCTGACCACGAAATAGTCGTCGCGCTGGCCGTCGCCAGCCAGGCGCATGGCCGGGAAGTAAGCCGAGGGGATGTACTTGGCCGTGTAGGCCTCCTGCTGGAGGATGTAGTCGTAGGCGTCCACCAGCATTTCGACATACGCGGCTCCCGAGCGCTGGACGGCCAGCGCAACCGCGTCAAGCAGGTCATGGGCGGTCGCGTAGTCGCTGCGAAAGCCGAGAATCATCGTCTGCTTGCCCACGCCGCCGTTCCACAAGAACACGTCCGCGCCGCCGTCGAGAGCGCTGAGCACGGCGTTGGGCGAGTGGAACGGGAAGAAGCTGTTGGCGATGCGCCGTTGCGCCCGAAACCGGGCGAAAAGCTCCGCCGCGCGGCGCGGGTCGGCGTCGTAGCGCAGTTCCACGCGCGAGCGCGACAGGCTCAGCGGGTCGCGCTCGGTCACGACATGGGCCCGCTCCAGACCCAACTGTCGGCGCGCGACGGCGTAGATCGGAGCGAATGGGCCGTAGAGATAAGGCGTACGGCGGCGGCGGCTCAGCGCACGCTCGGTCAAATAGACGTCCAGATTCAAATGTTCGAGCTGCTCGATGTGCACCGCGTTCGGAAAAAGGCCCAACCGTCGAAAGCCCGCCTCGGCCACCATCCGCGACGGCCCCTCGCTCACGGTCCGGCTGGTGCCGTAGACGACGTCGGCCACGCGGGACTCCCGGGTCAGGAATCGAATCCCTCGCTTGAGCATCGTCGTGCCCAGCCCCGAACGCCGCCGCTCGGGAACCACCACCCCGCCTCCGGCCTTGCCCATCCGGTTGTCGGGGTCGATCAAAAACTGCATCGCCGCGATCGGCGCCGGCGAACCGTCCGCGCTCGCGACCAGCCAAAGCGACCGCGCGGGGTCGGCGATTTCGGCGCGCAGAACGACCGGATCGGTGCCGAAATCCAGCGGATACTTGCCCTTGTAGATCCGGGCGAACAAATCGAGGATCGCCGGAGCGTCGCCGGGGCGTGCCTCGCGCACGGTCACGATCCTCCCCCCAAAGCGCCGCGTCAGATTCACGCGCGCCATCGTCAGGCTCCTCCCGCCGCCGAACCGCGCCGATCGACCACTCGCCGCAGCTTGCCGGTGCGCGGGTTGGTCTCAAGCTCCCCGGGGCGCGCCCACTCCACGCGGATCGGGTGGATCTTGGACTCGCGCGCGGAGCGCTCGTAGAGCGGGCGCGCGCGGTGTATCCGTTCGACGATGCGCGCCCCGGCGGCCTCGCGCGGTGCGGGCGAGGCCAAGCGCAAGACAAGCCCGTCGCGCAGATTGTGGTGGACGATGATCAACTGAAAATCCGCGATCTCGATTTCCCCGCGCAGCGCGTCAAGGGCTCGCCGGACGTCGTCGACATAGAGCATGACCGGGCCGACGCGCGCCGCCTCCTCCGAGCGGCCGAGCAAGACGAACTTCCGGTCCGGATTTCCCGCCGGCTCGCGCCAGGCCCCGCGGTCGCCGACGGGATAGCGCAGCACCGGCGTCAGCGAGCGAATGAGGCTGCTGACGAAAATCAGGCCCTCGCGCCCGGGCTCCTCGATGGGCTCGAGCGTGGCCTCGTCAAGAATCTCCAGGATCGTCTCTCGGCCGAACGCACGGTGCTCGCCCGGGCCGCAGGAGGCGTCCGCGTAGCCGAGCAGGCCCGCGTCGGTGCTCGCATAGCCCAGCGAAACCGCCGCGGCCCCCGGAAACGCGCGCAGGATGCGCTCGCGCTGGTCGCTGAAAAGCGCCTCTCCGCCGAAGAGGACGCGCCGCACGGCGAGCGCGCCTGCGTCCACGCCGCGCGTGGACGCGCGCTCGGCCAGGTTCAACAGCGTCGTCGGAACCCCGGCCAGGATTTGGGCGCCGAAATCGCGGACCAGGCGCAAGGTCTCGTCGGGACCCGCCGCGCCGCCGATGGGCAACTGCACGGTCTTGACCGGGCACTTCTCGAGGGATTTTTGAATGAAGAGAAGCGAGCCGTAGAGCTCGCCGCCGTAGAACAGGTTGGCCACGCGCTCGCCCTCGCGCAAGCCCGCCGCGGCCAGTCCGCGCCCGAACGCCTCGCAAAAAATTTCCCACTCCTCGCGCGCGAACACGGAAAACTTCGGATTGCCGGTGGTGCCGCCGCTCTTGAAGACCACCCCCTCCAACGGGCCGGTCAAGACTTCGCCGCCGGGCAAGGCGTTGGCGCGCCAATAGTCGTCTTGGCGCAACGGGGGCAGCCCGGCGACGCGATCCACTCGCTCGGGCAGGGACTTGTAGAGCTTGCCGTAGAACGGCGATTTGCGGCGCGCGAAGGCGACGAGCTCGGGCAGAGACCACACGGGCATCAGCGCGTCCTCCGGTCGACCAGCGAAGGCACCTTGCCGCTGCCTCGGGCGCGTTCGAAAGCGTCGTCGGCGACGAGCGCCACCTCGAGGTCCAGCACGCGGTCGTGAAGCACCGCCTCGGCCAGGTCCGCGTCGTCGGCGAGCAGTTGCGCGCGCGCGCGCGCCGCGTCGAGCCCGGACGCGGACGACAGGCGCACGGTCACTCGCTCCTTGAGGCCCGGACAGTCCAGCGCGAGCTGAAGCACGCCCGCGTAGCCCAGCTTCTCTTCCAGCGTCGCGGCGAACTTGCGGTAGTTCAGGAACATGGTGCCGACGCGAAACACGTCTCCGGCGCGGCCCAGAAGCAGGAACTTCGGCGCGGCGCGGCCGCACGGGCAGGCGGGCAAAAACCGGCCGACGTCGCCGATGTCGTAGCGCTCCACGCGCTGGCCGCGGCGCGCGCGCGAGGTGAACACCAGCCGTCCGACCGCGCCCGCGGCGGCGGGCGCGTCGCGCTCCAAGTCCAGGATCTCCAAATGCTGCAGACGCTGATGCAGATGGTGCTCGCCGCCCTCGCAGAGGCGGCATTGATAGCCCAAGGGCCCCGCGTCGACCGAGCCGTAGCCCAGCGAGCGGATCGACGCCACGCCGAAAACATCGCGGAGGTATTTTTTTTGGGTCTCGTTGAAATGCTCTCCGCCGTAGAAGATTTTTTTGACGCCGCGGTAGCGTCCCAGGATCTCCTTTTGCCCCTCGAAGAGCTGGACGAGGTAGGAGGGCATGCCCAAAAGCGTGTCGACGCGGTTGCGCACGATCGCCGCCGCGACCATCGCGTGGTCGGACTGCGCCGCCATGGGAAACTGCACGGCGCGCAGTTCCTCCAGCACGGAAAAAACGCTGAGAAACCCGCCGTAGAGCGCGCCGCCGAAAAACAGGTTCATGCTCCGGTCGCGCGCGGGATCGAGCCCCGCCGCGTAGAGGCCCTCGGCCCCGGCGCGCATCTGCGCTCGGTAGTCGTCGTAGGTGAAGGCCGACAGCTTCGGCTCGCCGGAACTGCCGCCGCTCTTGAAGTAGAGTCCGGCCCGCGCCTCGTCGACGGGGGCGGCCTGGAAGTCGGCCTTGGTCATGATCCGGGGAATCGTCTTCCAAGCCGGCGCCCGCGCCGGCCGGAAATCATCGAGATCGGCGAAACCCTCGGCGTCGGCCAGTTGGATCGAAACGCGCCGCGCCAGACGCGGCAGCGCGTAGACGCCGTCGTGCGGCTCGCCGGAGTATGAGTCCGACATCTCGCCGACGCGCCGCACCCGGGCGACTCCCGCCGCGACCAACTCCCGCGCCAGCGGCGCGGCGTCTCGCGGATCCGAGGCCAGACCGGCGGTCTGCAGATAGGCGCGCATCCCGCGAAGTGTCGCACGCAAACGCGCCCGCGGCAAGGGCTTGACCCACAGCGTCCGATGCAGCGGCGAGGCCGACAAGGCCGGCCGCTCGTCGAGCAGAAGCCGCCAAGCGCGGTCGGCGGCCTCGATGACCGCGCCGGCGCCATGGCAGGCCCGCTCGCGCGCGAGTTCCGTCGTCAGCGAGATCTCGGCGGCCTGCGCGTCCGAAGGCTCGGCGCGCGCGATCCCGCGCGAGACCCTCTCCAAGACTCGGGCGAAGCGCTCGCCCCACGCGAGGACTTCCTCCCATCGCGACTCGTCCAAATACAAGCACTGCGGGCTGGAGCAGGCCTGCTGCTCGAATCGGCAGACCTCTCGCGCCGCCGCCTCCAGGATTTTTTCGTCATGCGCCGCGGCTCCCGAAAGGTAGATGAAGGATATCTTGTGGCCCCACTCGATCACTCGCGCCGACGCGGGCGCCAAGCGACGGATGTCGCGCAGGGCTTCTTCGCCGCCCCAAGCGACCACCCCGTCGGCCGAGGCGAGGATGTTCTCAAGGAGGTCGCGCCGCGACGAGGGAAAGCGCGCCGCGACGACGAAGTTCTTCAGCGTTTCGGTCGCATCGCGCGCCAGCAGGCCCTCCAGCAGAAGCGTCGAGAATTCCGCGTCGGGCCCGCTGAGCTTGACGATGTTGGCGTTTCCGGCCAGCAAGCCCTCGACGACGCTGAGCGCCCCCGCCGACGGCGCGTTGGCCGGCGCCACGTGCGCCAGAAGGCCCAGCGGCGCCCACGCCTCGAAAGGCGAGTCGCCCCAGCCCAGCCGCCGCGGCGAGAACGGCGCCGTCGAGCCGAACTCGCGCGCCAACTTGGCCTCAAGCTCGTCGCGCCGCAAAACCGCCGCGGCCGCGGCGATCTCGGCGCGGACCTCCTCGACGGACAAGCGCCCCCCCTCGCGCAAGACCCGCGACATCTCCGACGCGGGACCGCGTCCCTCGCGCAGGTCCCGGCCGAGGGCCTCGGCGGCGTCCAAAAGCGCCTCGGTCTCGGGCGGACCGGCCGCGCCGGCCTCGTGCGCCCAATCCGCGACCTTCGAGACGCGACGCTCGAACCGCGCGTCGTCGATGCGCTCGCCCAGCCAGAGGTGCGGCGTCATGCGTCGGACCTCGCCAGAAGCTCCGCCGCGGCGATCGCGCAGCTTCGGTTTTTCGAGACGCCCGCGCGGCCGTGGACGACGAAAAACGGCGTCGCGATCCCGCAACCGCACTCCGCGCCCGGCCGCAGCGTGGCGAGGTCCGACATCAGCACGCTGTGCGCCGGCGACGAGGTGATGTAGGGGCTGACCAAGTGCAGCAGCCCCGGACGGCCGAATCCGACGGGTTCGAGCGAACGCGCGTCGCGGATGAACACCCGCGCCCAGACCGGGACATGGAAGCGATGGCGCGCGCATTCGACGTAGGGGATCGGATGCTCCACCGAGCCGAAGCCGTCGCGCAAGCGTTCGTCGGCGATTCCCAGCCGCCGCGAGGCCTCGGCATAGAGCTCCTCCTTGGAGATCGCGCGCTCGGCGTGGCCCTTCCAGCCACCGCCCAGAAAGACCAGAGATTTCTCGTGCAGGCGCAGCGGCGGCCGGCGCAGGTCGCGCAGGCGCTCCAGCGTGAACTGAAGGAAGGCCGGGTAGCCGAAGACGCGCACGCGCAGCCCCTCCGCGGCCCAGCGCTCCAGGCGCTCGATCGCGCCGAACGCGTCGAACTCGTGGCCGCCGCGCCCGTCGCGGCGCAGCGCGTGAAACACCTCGCGCGCCGGCGCGTAGCGGCAAAGGTAGTTGTCGGTGTAGGCCGTACCCAGGCCCTCATCGGCGCCGGTCTCGTAGCTCAACAGCAGGTAGCGAACGGGCGAAGCCGGCTCGATCCAGCCGAAATGCGCGAAGACGCGGTCGAGCATGCGCTGACCCGCGCCCAAGGACCAACGATCGAAGAACATCTGCGACTTCTGTCCCGAGGTGCCCGAGGAGGTGAAGCGCGCGGCGACCTGCTCCGGCGGCACGGAGAGCACCTCGTGGGTCTTGAAAAAATTCGCCAGCACGAAGGGCAGGCGCGCGGCGTCGTCCATGGAACGCAAATCCTCGGGCGCGAAGCCGCGCGAGCGCAGCAGTTGCCGGTAGAACGGGGAACGGTCCCGGTGCCAGCGCGCGGACTGCGCGAGGGCGCGAACAAAGAGCGCGTCGAACTCGGGGCCGTGCGCGTAGGGATCGTCGATCTCGCACAGGCGCTGGACTTCGTCCAGCGCCGCGCGATCGGGGACGGCCAACGGGACCTCGCTCATGCGGCTCTCAACTCGGCGTCCGCGGCCATGCGCGCGACCAGAAGCGCCAGGCACGCCGAGCAGCCCAGCGCCAGCGCTCGGGCGTCGACGCGCGCGACGATCAGCGCCAGCGCGCCCATCGACAGCGGCAGCGACGCGGTGCTGATCGCGTTGACCAGGCTCATCACCACCGGAACGTCGGACGGGCGCGGACGGGTCTGGAACAGCGTCAGCGCGAAGACGTTGGCCGCCGCCTGAAAAAACCCAAGCAGCCCCAGGCACAGGCAGCCCTGCCACGGCGCGCGCGTCAACGCGAAGAGCAGGTAGGACGCCGCGGCCGCCGACATTCCCGCGGCCAAGCTCGCGCCCGCCCCTCCGGCCGAAGCGCGCAGCGACAACGCCGCCGAAGCCGCGAGATTGCCCAGCGCCAGCGCCGATTCAAGCCACGCCAGCGTCGCGATCGTGCCGCCGTAGGCCTGGCGCGCGAACAGCGGCAGGAACACGAACAGCGGTGCCAGAAGAAGGTTCATCGCCAGGAAGTTTCCCAGCAGAAAACGGGTCAGGCGGTCGCCGCGCAAGACCTCCGGCCACGCGCGCGCGGGGCCGTCATCGGCGCCCGCGCGCGACGAGCGCTCCCGCACGCGCGACTCCGTCAGCGCGGCCGCGGCGTAGCTGAGACCGTTGAGCAGCAGCAAGCCGCGCAGGCCCAGCCGCGGATAGAGCGCCGCCGCGCACGCCGGGCCGACGACGTTGGCCGACGACAGGCTTGCGTCCAGCAGAGCCGTCACGCCCTGCACCGCCTCGGGCCCGGCGATCGCCGCGGGCAAAGACATCAGCGCGGGATTGAACAGCGCGCCGGCGGCGTTGGAAAAAAATCCCGCCGCGAACAGGGCGGCGACCTGCCGCGACGCGGGCAAGGCCGGCCACGCGGCCGCGAGCGCGACGAACAACGCCCCGCGCGCCGCGTCCGCGGCCACGGCCGCGCGCAGCACGCCCAGCGCCGAGACCCAGCGCCCGGCGCAGGCCGCCAGAAGCAGATGCGGCAAGGCCGCGACCGCCAAAAACCAGGCGAACGCCCCGGAGCCGGCGCGCTCCAGCAAGACCCACGCCAAGCCGACGAGCAGCATCTTGTCGCACAACTGCGAAACGGCCTGGCCGGAGCACAGCAGAGCGGCGTTGCGATCGCGCCAAGCGTGTGACCGAACGGAGACCTCAGGCACGGCCGCGCAGGACTCCCGCGGCGCGCGCCCAGGCGACGGTGCGCCGCAATCCCTCGCGCAGCCCGACCCGCGGACGGAAGTCGAACTCTCGGCTCGCGCGCGAATAATCGCCGTTGCGCCGCGGCTGGCCGGAGGGCTTGGAGCGGTCGAAGACCACGCGGCGCCGGGCGCCGGCGGCTTCAAGAACGAGTCCGACGAGTTCGGCCACCGTCGTCTCCTCCGAGGTTCCCAGATTCACCGGCTCGCCGTCCGCGCAATGCTGCGCGGCGTCGAGCAGACCGCGCGCGAGGTCCTCGACGTAAAGGAACGCGCGCGAAGCGCTGCCGTCGCCCCAGACGCGCAGCGGGCTTTCGCCGGAGAAGACGCGGCGCAAAAGCGACGGAATCACATGCGCGATCTCGGGCTCGAAATGGTCGCGCGGACCGTAGCAGTTGTAGGGCCGCGCGATCGCGACCTTCATGCCGAACTCGTCGCGGTAGGCGCGCGCCTGGTATTCGGCCATGCGCTTGGCCCAGCCGTAGCCGGCGTTGCTGGTCTCCGGCGCGCCGCGAAAACCCTCGCTCTCGGGCGTGGGCACCGACGCCTCGCGCGGATACACGCACGCGGAACTGACCGCGAGGAAGCGCTCGACTCCCGCGCGCCGCGCGCCTTCAAGAACGTTCGACGACAGCAGGGCGTTGTCGCGAAACATCGTCGCCGGGTGCGCCGCGTTGTAGGCCACGCCGCCCACGCGCGCGACGAGATTGAGGACGATCTCCTGGCCGCGACAGACGCGCGCGGCCGCCTGCGGGTCTAGAAGGTCCGCGGCGACCAGGCGCACGCGCAGACCCTTGAGGCGCTCGCGAGAGCCGTTGCGAAGATCATCGGCCACGGTCACGCACGCGGTCGGAGCGCGGCGCAGCAGTTCCTCCACCAAGTGGCTGCCGATGAAGCCCGCGCCGCCGGTCACGAGCACCTTGCGGCCGTCCCAAAAGCCCATGCGTCAGCCCCCCCGCGCGGCCAGGCGCAGGATGCCGCGCGCCGCGCTTGAGATCTCGCGCCAGCCCAGGTTCGACTCGCCGCGCCGCCGATTGACGAACAGCGACGGAAGCTCCGCGAAGCGAAAACCCTTCGCGTGGAGCTGAACGGCGACCTCGCTGAGCACGATGTAGCCGGTGGAGTCCACGCGCGCGGGCTCGATCGCGGCCGCGGCTTCGCGGGAATACGCGCGGTAGCCGTTGGTGTAGTCGCTCAGACGCACCCGCAGCAGCGCGCGCGCCAGCGCGTTGGCGAAGCGGCTGAAGACGCGGCGCTGAAGGCTCCAATCGACGATGCGGCTGCCCGGAAGGTAGCGCGAACGCACGACCACATCCGCGCGCGCGAGCGCCGCGACGGTTTCGAAAAGCTCCGCCGGATCATGGGAAAAATCGGCGTCCATCTCGACGAGCGCGCGCACGCCGGGCTCGTCCAGCGCCGCGGCAAATCCCGCCAGCACCGCGGAGCCCCGTCCGCCCTTGCCGCGGCGGCGGATCACGCGCATCGGCGGCAGGCGCCGCGCGGCCTCCTCGGCCGCGTCCGCCGTCCCGTCGGGCGACTCGTCGTCGACGACGATCACTCGCAGGCCCGGAGACAAGCGCTTGAGAGCCTCGGCCAGGCGCACGATGTTTTCGCGCTCGTTGTAAGTCGGGATCACCACGCAGGCCTCGTCGAGCGACGGCGCGGTTCGCGGCGCGGTCATGTCCGACAGTGTAGCTTTTTGGCCGCGGCGGGGAGGCGGCCGCGCGCCGGGTTTACATTGAGATTGATTTTCATTAACAAGGCATGCTAGCCTCTATTGAGACTCAATCTCATTAATAGGGGGATCCCACGATGCGCAGGTTTCAACTCGCCGCGTTGCTACTCGCTTCGCCCGCGGCCGCCGGACTTTTCGGCGGCGCGCCGGCTCCGACGGCGGCGCGCCTGGACATACTCGACTCCGGCTTCTCGCCGCGGACGCTGATTCTGCCCTCCGGCCGCAAGGTCAGAATCACCGTCGCCAACAAGACCTCGCGCGCCGCCGAGTTCGAGAGTTTCTCCCTGCACCGCGAGCAGATCGTCGCTCCCGGCGGCGAAATCCCGGTCTTCGTCGGCCCGCTGAAAGCCGGGCGCTACGATTTCTTTGACGACTTCAGCCGCGGCCGAACCGGAGAAATCGTCGCCTCGACCGCGACGGCCGCGGGAAAACCCTGATGCTGGCCAGCGCGGTGATCGTCTTTCGAGAAATCCTGGAAGCGGCGCTCGTCGTCGCGGTGATCCTCGGTGCCACGCGCGGCCTGCGCGGACGCCGGGCGTGGATCGGAGGCGGCGTGGCCGCGGGCGCCGCGGGCGCGCTCGCGGTCGCGGCGTTGATGGGACGCATCTCGGAAAGCCTCTCCGGAGCCGGCCAGCCGGTCTTCGAAGCGGCGGTCCTGCTGTCGGCGACCGCGATGCTCGGCTGGCACAACGTCTGGATGGCGCGCCACGGGCGGCGAATGTCGGAGGAGCTCCAGCGCCTGGGCCGGGACGTCGAGCTCGGCCGTCGCTCGCTGGCCGCACTCTTTGCGGCCGCGGCGATCGCGGTCATGCGCGAAGGCTCGGAGATCGCGCTGTTTCTCTACGGCGTCGCCGCATCGGGCGCAGACCGCGCTTCGATCGCCGCCGGCGGATTGCTTGGACTGGCCGCGGGAGCGGCGGCGGGCTGGGCGCTGTATAAAGGATTGACCAAGATCCCCACGCGCCACTTCTTCCGCGCGACTTCGTGGATGCTGCTCCTGCTGGCCGCGGGCATGGCCTCCCAGGCGGCGGCTTTCCTGAACCAAGCAGACCTCCTGCCCTCGCTCGGCGACCGCCTCTGGGACACCTCATGGCTTCTGCCCGCCGATGGGCTGATCGGCGCCGCGCTGAAGACTTTGATCGGCTACACCCCCGCCCCCTCCGGACTCCAGCTCCTGTTTTACACGGCGACGCTGGCGCTGATCGGAGGATTGATGTCGCGCGGCCGCGCCAAGGACGGCCCTCCAAAGACCTCCGCGCGCCGCCGAACCGCCGTCGCCGCGGCGCTGGCTCTGGCCGCCGCGTTCCGCGGAAAAGTCCATGCGGAAACCTCGCTCGACGCCGAGTCGCTCAACATCTACTCGCCGCAGATCACGCAGGGCGAGCGCGAGGTCGAGTCCATCCTGTTCGCGACCAAGAGCCGTCAGCAGGGCGCGGCGTTTTCCGTCGGCTACAGCCCCACCGCGCACTGGGCGGCCGAGGTCTACGAAGTCTACCACCGCGACCCCGGAGGGCCCACGCTGCCCGACGCGGTCGAAGTCGAAAATCGCTTCTCGTTCGGCGAGCCGGGGCAATACTGGGCGGATTTCGGCGCGATCGCCGAGTTCGAGATCCCCCAGCAGACCGGCGACCACGGCGTCGCGCAACTCGCCCCGATCGTCGAGAAGCAATTCGGTCCGGCGGTGTTCAGCCTCAACTTGCCCGTGCAGTGGCAATACGGCTCTTCGTACTCTCCGGGCACCGGCGTCGGCTACGCGGCCCGAGCCGAATACCTGCTGTCGCCGTGGGCGTCGCCGGCGCTGGAGCTTTTCGGCCTGCCCGACTCCTCCGGAGCGATGGCCGGCATGTCGCAAGAAGGCCACATGGCCGGCCCCGCGCTGTATGGCCGCGCCCCCGCGGGCTCATGGGGGACTTTGCGCTACAGCCTGGCGCCGCTGGCCGGGCTGACGCCGTCGTCGCCCGCATGGACGGTGATCGCGCGGCTTGAGTGCGAGTTCTGATCCGGGAACAGGAAAATCTCGACTCCCCCCGCGCGGTAGACGGAGCGGCCGCCCAATTCGGACAGCGGTCGGCGCAGATAGGCGCGATCGCGGTCGTCGATCCAGGCGTAGAACGGCCGCGCCACCGGCGATTGCGTGCGCGCGTCGGCGGCGATCTTCGCGCGATCGGACGCGACCCAAGACGGATCGTCGTCTCCCGCGCGCAGGCCGTGAAACCATTCCACTCCCTCCCAAGCCTCGGCATCGAACACGCCTCGCGATAATTGCGCGCCGACTCCCGCTTCGCGCTCGACGCGCTCAGCCGGCAAGGGAAAGCGGTCTTTCATAAAACGGTCCGCGTCGAGATCCAGAGTTCCCAGCATCTGTCCGACGATGCGGCAGTATTCGTCTTCAGAAAAACTCGACGCCAAAGTCGGAAACGCCGTCGGCGTCCAACCACGGGCGCGCGTGCGCAGGGACACGGCAAGGTCCGCCTCCATCGACGGCGTCAGCACGAGCGAGTCCGCGGGCGCGTGCGCGTCGAGCCACTCCAGGCCGGCCTCAAGCCCCGGCGGCAGGCCGAGCAGGCGCCAACAAGCGAAGGCCTCGCGCATTTGTTCTCCCGCAGCCAGCGCCAGCATGACCGCCGCCGAAAAAGCCGCCGCGCGCGGGCCCCAAAACCTCGCGCGAGCCAGGCGGTCGGAGGCCGCGAGCAAAAGCGCGGCGGCGAAGGCCGCGCCGCCGAGAGGAATGTAATGAAAAGGCTGAACCGTGAAGCCGACGACGACCTGCGCCTCGCGGGCCGCGAACACGGCGAATTGCGCGCAGGCGAGCAGGCGGTAGGCCGCGCGCCGCGGCGCGCTCGTCTCGCGCGCGGACAGCGCCCCAATCCCGAGCGCCGCCAACGGATGGACAAGGGCGGCGAAAAGGAATCGGTGGGTCCGAGTCACACCGATGGCCTCCAAGCTCGCGCTCCTCAGCGACGCGGGGATCGTCGCCGCGATCAGCGCCGCGTGCGCGGCCGACGCCAAGAGAGCCGCCGCCGCCGCGATCGCCAGATTGCTTCGCTCGCCGGGACTTGGATTTGCGGTCAGACGCGACGACGCGGCAAAAAGCAGCAACGTCGCCAGGCCGAAGCTCCATTCGTAGGGATGCACGAATCCAAGCGCCCCGAATCCCAGCCCGACGGCCGCCGCCGCGAACGGGCGCGGGCCGCCCCGGGCCAGGCTCCACGCGGCGAGCAGAAGCAACGCCAGCAACAGATACGACAACAACGGGGACGGCAGTCTATGCATGATCGGGCCGATCGTCGCGCCCGAGCCCCAAAACACCGCGCGCCAACGCGACATCAGCGTCGACGCATGGAGGTTCGCGTCGAGAATCCAGACCGCCGCGTCGGGAAACAGCGCCGCGCCCAACGCCAGCGAGGCCGCCGCGTCGTCGCGCCCGCACCACGCGCGCAGAATCCAAAACAGCAGCAAGCACCACGCCGCCGCCAACGCCGGCGCCAGAATCTCCCACGCTCGGTCCGCGTCGCCTCCGGCCAGGGCGATCGCGCCGGCCGTCAAATACATCTCCGCCGCGTCATCGAGCCATGACCCGTCGTTCGCGCGCGCCGGGCCATACGGGCTGACCGGCCGGCCGTGGAGCAGGACTTGCCGCGCGCGCGCCGCGTAGAGAGCCTCGTCGTGCAGGCGCGTGGAAAACAGCTCCGGCAGCAGCGTCGCGCCGCGTCCGGACATCGGCTCGCGCGCCCACGCCGCGGGGTCGGAGCGCGCCGCGCGCGCGCGCAGCACGGCCACCGCCGCCGGGCGAAGCGAGAAGACGCCAAAAACCGCCGCGGCCAGGCCCGCGGGCAGGGCGAAGCCCCGCGTCACGGGTCCCTGAACGAAAGTCTCAAGCCGGCCGTCGCCGAATACAGCTCGGTGCGGCTGACCGGCTCCAAGTAGCCGGAGGCCTGCGTCGCGCTTTGCCAGAAGTTGAAGTAGGTGTAGTCGGCGCCGACAAAGCCGTGCAGCCAGCGCCAGATCTTCCAGTCCGCCTCGGCGGCGACGCGGATCACGGGCCCGGGGCCCAGCGCGGTCGTGTTGAGGCCCGCGGTGGGCACGTTGACGCTGGCGTCGAGCATGCGGCCGAACATCCCATCGAAGGTCAGCACCAGTTTTTTCCGAGGCGCATACTGGATCTTATTGCCCAACGCCAAGTAGCCGAACGAATAGGATTCGTTGTAATCGTTCGCGGTCCCCAGTCCGAGCTCGCGCACCCAGTAGCGCCGTCCGCCGGCCACATACGGCGCCAAGACCCAGTGCTCGGCCACCGGAAACGCCCAACCGCCCTTCGCGTCGAACTCTTGCACGGTGGCGCGGGACGTGCCGTTGACCGGGGTGTAGGGAGGGCCGCCGATGAGGAAGCCGTCGTAATTGAGCTTTCCCTCCTCGCCCATGTACTGCGCCTGGACAAACCCGCCGTCGCCGTTCATGTAGGAGAAGCCGCCCGCGCCGCCCTTGATGTCGCCCTTCTCCGAGTCGTTGTAGCCGCTGCCGATCTGGCCGTTGTCGGGCTCGATGTAGTAGACGCTGGAGGCCTCGTAGGCGACGCTGACGCTGTTGTCGACGGCCAAGATCGACGGATCGATGCGGGAACGCGTCTGAGCCGACGC
>JAJZQS010000179.1 GCA_021806745.1 bacterium | reverse complement strand
GGGCCCGAGCGTACCGAGACGTCTTCCTAAGTACATAAATTTAAACGACAGTACAAACACTTTTTCGTTTTCATCCCCACGGATTTCAACCCCGCGCCGCGGTGATTAAAAGGCCGTGAACTTGGAGCGCGGCGCGCTATTGCTCCAGAAGTTTGGACAGCTCCTGGGAGCGGTTGGTGGCCGCGACGATGCCGTCGATGAGAACCGAGCGCAGCCCGCGGCTTTCCAGCACGTGGATGGCGTTGATCGCTGTGCCGCCGGGCGTGGTGACCTCGTCTTTGAGGATGGCCGGGTGCTTGCCGGTCTCCAGCACCAGCTTGGCCGCGCCGTAGACGGTCTGCGCGGCGAGCTTGGCGGCGATCGCGCGCGGGATGCCCATCTTGACGCCGCCGTCGATCATCGCCTCGATGACCATGTAGATGTAGACGGGCCCCGACCCCGACAGCCCGGTGGCCGCGTCGAGCGCCGACTCGGGCAGCGCGACGACCAGGCCCACGGACTTGAACACCGCCTCGGCGCGGGCCAAGTCGGCGTCCGTGGCGTGCGCGCCGGCGGCCAGCGCGGTGGCGCCGGCGTCGACCAGGCACGGGGTGTTGGGCATGGCGCGTACCACCGGGCAATCCACGCGCAGCGCTTTGTTGATCGCGGCCGAGGTCACTCCGGCCATCACGGAAATCACGAGTTGATCCCGGCGGATGGTTCCGGCCAGCTCCTCCATGACCTTGCGCGCCATCTGCGGCTTGACGGCCAGCATCACCACATCGGCCTCGGCCGCGGCCTTGCGGTTGTCGACGGTCGTGCGCACGCCCCACTTCTTTTGCAGTTCGGCCAGCGCCTCGGAGCTGCGGCGCGAGGCCGTGATCGATTTCGGCGCCAGGAGTTTGGAGCGCACCATGCCGCCGATCAGCGCCCCGGCCATGTGCCCGGCCCCGATCACGGCGATGGTCTGGTTCTTGATCATGGTCTCCGCCTCGCGGCGCTAGATCCCGAGCTCCGCGAGTTCGCGGCAGACTTCGTCGACCAGCGCGGTCAGCGCCGGGTGAGTGGCCTCGAATTGCCGTCCCGCGGCGCGCAGGCCCGCGACGGCCTCGGCCAGCCGCTTCATGGCGCGCGTGTCGGCTTCCGGAGCGTTCCGCAGCGCCCGCTTCGCCGCGCTCAATTTTTTCTTTCGTCCCGCGTTCATGGCGTCCCCCGCTCGTCGAGCCGCTATTATAGACGATATCCGCGCCCGGTCTCTCTCGCGGCGCCTCCCGCGCGGCCCCGGAATGGGCGCTTCAGACTTCGCGATTTCGTAACACGGTTGTAATGCGCTTTCGGCGAGGCGGGGCTATGCTTGAGGTCATGAAGCTCGCGCTGTCGGTCCGGGTGACGTGCGATCCGAGGCATGTCCAGGAAAGCCGCTGGGTCCACGACGCCGCCCACATCATCGCCGACAACCTCCGTCGGGCCCGCGCGGCCGCGCCGCGCCGAAAACAGCGTCGGCACTGACGGGCCGGCGCCCTCGGCGAGCCAAGCCGCGGGCGCCGGCCGGCTACAAGCGCACGCCCGCCTTGTGCGCGGCGATGACGATCTTCGCGCAGGCCAGCGCGTCGGACAGCGCCTCGTGGTGGTTGAGCTCGATGTCGAGCTTCGCGCAGACGTCGGGAAGCCTCGTCGGGTAAATGTTCCAGGTCGAGCGCGCCAGGCGCACCGTGTCGACGAAGCGGTGCGCGGGCTCCCTCAGCCCCGCGGCCCGGCAACAGGCCGACAGCACGCCCGCGTCGAAGGGTGCGTTGTGCGCGGCGAGGAACTGCGCGCCGTCGAGCAGCGCGGACAGCCGCGGCCAGGCCTCGCCGAACGCCGGGGCATCGGCCACCTGCGCGGGTCGTATGCCGTGCACGTGCGTGAACCGGAACTCCTCGGGAGGCGGGGAGAATAGGTCGCCCTCGCCCATGCGCGGCGGGCGCAGCAGCTGGACGGCGGTCTTGACGATCTCGCCGCGCTCCACGCGCACCAGGCCCACCGAGCAGGCCGAGTCCTTGCCCTCGTCGGCGGTTTCGAAGTCGATGGCGACGAAGTTCGGAGTCATCGCCGCGCTCGCGCCAGCCCGTAGGCCGCGTGCAGGGCGCGCAGCGCGGCCTCGCCGTCGCGCAGGTCCACCACGCACGACACGCGCAGGTCCGAGGCCGAGATCATGTGGATGTTGATCTTCGCGCGGGCGAGCGCCGAGAACATCGTCGCGGCCACGCGCGGGCTGTGGCGAAATCCCGTGCCCACCGCGGAGACCTTGGCCACCTGCTCGTGCAGATCCACGCGCTCGGCGCCGAGCCGGCGCGCCTCCGCCTCCAGCGCCCTCTTGGCCTTGACCGCGTAGGCGCGCGGCGTCATCAGCGACATGTCGTTGACGCCGCCGTGGCTGGGCGCCGACTGGATGATCATGTCCACCGGAACTTCCTCGGCGGCCAGCGCTTCCAGCACGCGCGCCGCGCTGCCCGGCCGGTCGGGCACGCCGACGATGGTCAGGCGCACCTCGCTTTTGTCCAGCGCCAGGCTCGACACGAAGGCTTTCTCCAGCATGGGCTTCTCCCGGGCCACGATCCGCGTGCCCTGTTGATTGTGGAAGGCCGAGCGCACGTGCAGTTCCACGCCGAAGCGCTCGGCGACCTCCATGGAGCGCGCCTGCATCACCTGCGCTCCGGCACCGGCCAGCTCCAGCATTTCCTCGAACGAGATCGTCGCGAGCTTGCGCGCGTCGTGGACGATGCGCGGGTCGGCGGTATAGACGCCCTTCACGTCCGAGAAGATCTCGCAGCGCCGAGCTTTCAGCG
>JAJZQS010000178.1 GCA_021806745.1 bacterium | reverse complement strand
TGCCCGCGCGCGTGGTGATGCAGGACTTCACCGGCGTGCCCGCGGTCGTGGACCTGGCCGCCATGCGCGACGCGATCAAGAAGCTGGGCGGCGACGCGGCGCGCATCAACCCGTTCCAGCCCGTGGACCTGGTGGTGGACCACTCGGTGCAGGTGGACTTCTTCGGCGCGTCCGACGCCTTCCAGAAGAACTCCGACGTGGAGTTCGAGCGCAATCAGGAGCGCTACTCGTTTTTGAAGTGGGGCCAGAAGGCGTTCAAGAATTTCCGCGCGGTGCCGCCGGAGACCGGGATCGTGCACCAGATCAACCTGGAGTATCTGGCGAAGGTGGTGTGGACGCAGGACGGGGTGGCCTATCCGGACTCCTGCATCGGCACCGACAGCCACACGACGATGATCAACGGCCTGGGCGTGGTGGGCTGGGGCGTGGGCGGCATCGAGGCCGAGGCCGCCATGCTGGGCCAGGCCATGCCGCTTTTGATTCCCGAGGTGGTGGGCTTCCGCCTGACCGGGAAGCTCCCCGAGGGCGCCACGGCCACCGACGCGGTGCTGACCTGCACGGAGATGCTGCGCAAGAAGGGCGTGGTCGGCAAGTTCGTGGAGTTCTACGGGCCGGGAGTGGCCGAGCTGTCGCTGGCCGACCGCGCGACGATCGCGAACATGGCGCCGGAATACGGCGCGACGATCGGCTTTTTTCCCGTCGACCAACGCACGCTCGACTATCTGCACCTGACCGGCCGTCCCGAGGACGAGATCGCGCTGGTGGAGGCCTACGCGAAGGCGCAGGGCCTTTTCCGCGACGAGAAGCGCGAGCCCGCCTTCGCGGAAACGTTGTCGCTCGACCTGTCCACGGTGAAGCCGTGCCTGGCCGGCCCCAAGCGCCCGCAGGATCGCATCGAGTTGGGCAAGGTCAAGGCGCAGTGGAACGAGGCTCTGCCCGGCTTTCTAAAGGAAAAGGACAAGAAGGGCAACCTGCCCGCGCCGGCGGGAACCCAGGTCGCGGTCAAGGATTTTCAGCTTGGCCACGGCGCGGTGACCATCGCGGCGATCACGTCCTGCACGAACACGTCCAACCCGTCGGTGCTGATCGCGGCGGGGCTGGTCGCGCAGAAGGCCGTCGCCAAGGGCCTGAACGTCAAGCCGTGGGTGAAGACGTCGCTGGCCCCGGGCTCGAAGGTGGTCATGGACTACCTCAAGTCCGCGGGCTTGGTCGCCTCGCTTGACGCGCTGAAGTTCAACCTGGTGGGCTACGGCTGCACCACGTGCATCGGCAACTCCGGCCCCCTGCCGCCCGAGATCGCCGCGGCCGTCTCCGAAAAAAATCTGATCGTCGCGGCCGTGATCTCCGGCAACCGCAACTTCGAGGGCCGCGTCAACCCTCTGGTGAAAGCCAACTATCTGGCGTCGCCGCCGCTGGTGGTGGCCTATGCGCTGGCCGGAACGGTGGACATCGACCTGACCACGCAGCCGCTGGGCACGGGCAAGGACGGCAAGCCCGTCTATCTCAAGGACGTGTGGCCCACGAACGCGGAGATCTCCGCCGCCGTCTCCGCCCACGTCACCCGCGCGGGCTTCATCAAGGAATACAAGAACGTCTTCGACGGCGACGCGGCCTGGAAGTCCTTGAAGGTCGCTGCCTCAGAGCTGTACTCTTGGGACGCGAAGTCCACCTACGTCCGCCTGCCCCCGTATTTCGCCGACCTGGACTTCCGCCCGCGCGCCGTCGAGGACATCACCGGCGCGCGCGCCCTGGCCGTGTTCGGCGACTCCGTGACCACCGACCACATCTCTCCGGCCGGCAACATCGCCAAGGACTCGCCGGCGGCCGTCTATCTGCAGGCGCAGGGCGTCAAGCCGCAGGACTTCAACAGCTACGGCGCGCGCCGCGGCAATCACGAGGTCATGATGCGCGGCACCTTCGCCAACATCCGCATCAAGAACCTAATGCTCAAGGACGTCACCGGCGGCTACACCCAGCACATCCCGACCAAGCAGCAGATGAGCATCTTCGACGCCGCGATGAAGTATCAGGCCGAGAAGACCCCGCTCATCGTCCTGGCCGGCAAGGAGTACGGCACCGGCTCCAGCCGCGACTGGGCCGCCAAAGGCCCCGCGCTCCAGGGCGTGAAGGCCGTGATCGCGCAAAGCTTCGAGCGCATCCACCGCTCCAACCTGGTGGGCATGGGCGTTCTGCCCCTGCAGTTCCAGGACGGCGAGTCGGCCGCGTCGCTGGGCCTGACCGGCTACGAGACCTTCGACATCGTGGGCCTGGGCGCGATCAAACCGCGCGCCCGGATCACAGTCCGCGCCAAGGGCGACGACGGAAAGCTCAAGGAATTCTCCGCGATCTGCCGCATCGACACGCCCATCGAGCTGGAATACTACCGCTGCGGCGGCGTCCTGCGCTACGTGCTGGGCCAGCTCGCCGGCTCCGGCAAGCAGCCCGTCGCGGCGTAGTTCGAAGCGCCGCACAAAATACCGGCGGATTGGCCCGACCTTCCAGGAAGAGGACGATCTATTTCGCGCGGCCGGGGCGGGGCAGGTGGGAGATGCCGCGAAATTCGACGCGCAAGTCGCCGTAGGATTTCTCGTGCGGGCGCGCGACGTCTTGGCAGACGACGATGTTTTCGCCTTTAGGGTAGAAGCGGCGGAAGACGCGCAGGGGGCCGGGATCGAAGGCGGCTTGGGTCCACTTGCACTCGATGGCGGTCGGACCGCGGCCGGGGGCGGCCAGGACGAAATCGATCTCGTGGCCTTGCTTGTCGCGCCAATAGTTCGGGCGCCAGCCCCAGGAGTGGAGCTCGTTGAGGACGAAGTGCT
>JAJZQS010000066.1 GCA_021806745.1 bacterium | reverse complement strand
GAACTAAGGTAAAATGTCCGGATGAACGAGACCAATCCTCTGGATTTTCATGGGCGGGGCGAGTGGGCGGTGATCTTGGGCGGCTCCTCGGGCTTCGGGCTGGCGGCCGCCAAGCGTCTGGCGCGCGCGGGGCTCAACATCCTGATCGGCCACAAAGACAAGGAGGGCACGGTCGAGACGGTCATCAAGCCGCACTTCGACCAGATCCGCGCGGCCGGCGTGAAGCTCGTCACCCACAATGTGAACCTTTTCGACGACGACGGCCGGGGCGAGGTCTTCGAGTCGATCGTCTCGAATGCAGGGCCCGGAAAGGTCCGCCTCTTCATGCAGTCGATCGCGGCCGGCTCCTGCCGATTGATGATCGAAGACAAGACGCCCGATTTCCGCGGCCGGGCGATCGCCGGTTTGGCCGAGGCGCTGGGCCTGCCCGCGCAGAAGGTGCGCGACGCGGTCAACTCGGCCTTCCACGATAAAGGCTGCGACGCGCTCCACACCTTGGCCGACAGCCGCATCCCGTATCGCGAGGAACTCCTGACCCAGGACGACCTGGCCAAGACCATCTTCATGATGGGCTACGACTACCTTTTGTGGACGCGCGAGCTCTGCAAGGAAGGCCTGCTCGCCAAGGACGCGCGCGCGGTCGCGATGACTTCCGAGGGCAACGAGATCGCCTGGAAGGGCTACGCGGCGGTCTCCGCGGCCAAGACCGCGCTCGAGGCCTCCTGCCGGGCGATGGCGGTGGAGTTGGCGCCCTACGGCGTCTCCTCCTACATCGTGCAGGCCGGCATCACCGACACTCCGGCCGGCAACGCGATTCCCAACTTCGACTTGATGAAGGCGCAGGCGCGCATGCGCAACCCGTTCCACCGGCTGACCACCCCCGAGGACGTGGCCGAGACGATCCTGGGCCTGTGCGGGCCGACGCTGCGCTGGGCCAACGGCACCATCATCCGCGTCGACGGCGGAGAAGCGATCTCGGGCCTGTGATGTCGCTTCCGTTCTACATCCACGCAATGGGCTGGGCGCTGCCCGGCAACGTCTTCGACGACGAATTTCTCCACCGGGAAGTCGGCCTGGAGAAGGGGCCGGATTGGAACCGCTCGCGCCTGGGCATACACAAGCGCCGCTCGGTGCTCTCGCGCGACTACGTGCGCGACACCAAAAACGCAGACCCTTCCAAGGCCGTCGCGCACGCGCGCGCCCTCGGCGAGACGCCGGTGAGCCTGGCCGTGCGCGCGGCCCAGCAGGCCCTGGAGACCGCGCGCGTGTCCCCGGCGCAAATCGGCCTGGTCGTGGCCAACGGCGACACGCCCTTCGATTTCCTGCCCACGCTGGCCAACTCCGTGGCCAGGATCCTCGGCGTCGGTGACGGGCCTCATGTCGACTTGAACTCGGCGTGCTCGTCGTTCGCGCGGCACATGAAGTTCGTCGCCGACCTCGCCGAGGAGGCGCGTCCCGAGTTCATCCTGACGATCCAGAGTTCGGCCTACACGACGCGCACCGACTATTCACCCAAGTCCATCGACGGCTACATCTGGGGCGACGGCGCCGCGGCCCAGGTCTGCTCGAAGCATCCGGCGGGCCTGCGCGTGGAGCCGATGGTTTTCGGCACCAGCCCCAAGGACGCGGACACCATCGTCGTCGACTCCTGCGGCCACTTCCGCCAGGACGGCGCGGCGGTGCGCGAGTTCTCCATCCGCAAGACCGTGGAGATGTTCGAGGCCGTGGCGGGAGCCAAGGGCCTCTACGCCGAGGATGTCTACACGGTCAGCCATCAGGCCAACGCGGTGATGCAAGACTCCATCCTGGGCCACTTGCGCCTTCCCCCCGCCCGCCACCTGCGCAACGTCGCCGAGCAGGGCAACATCGCCGCGGCGGGAGCGCCCTCGGTGCTCGCGCAGAACTGGAATCGTTTCCGCAAGGGAGACCAGATCGTCTACGCGGTGCTCGGCGCGGGCTTGGCCTGGGGCGGCGGCTACATGGAGAAAGTCTGATGGCCGCCGCGGAGCGCGCCGCGCTGTCGGCCGCGCAGGTGCTGGCGCTGTCCGAGGCGGGCGTTTTGCCGCGCTCGATTCTTCTGCCGTTCCACGAGGTTCGCGAGCTTTCCTGGGACGAGGCCTCCGGGACCGGCCGAATCGAGGCCGTGCGCCGCAACCGTTTCGACGACTGGTTCTACGCCTGCCACTTCCTGGGCGACCCGGTGATGCCGGGCTGTTGGGGCCTGGACGCGGTCTGGCAGGCGCTGAAGGTCTTCGCCCATTGGCGCGGTCTGCCCGGCGCGTTCAAGCCCCTGGGCATGGAAGGAGTGTCCTTTTTCGGCCAGATCCGCCCGTATGACCGCGAGATCGTCTACGCGGTGGAGGTGACCTCTCTGGAGCGAGACGGCGGCGACAGCCTGCTGACGGCCAAAGCGACGGTCTCCGTGGACGCAACGCCGGTCTACACGATCGACTCGGCCCAGGTCGGCACCTGCTTTTGGGACGGCGACGGCGCGGCCGCGCCCGAATTGCCGCCCGCGCCCGCGCGCGACCTGCGCGCGCGCCTGAACTGGAGCGAGTTTTCCGGGCGCGCGGACTTCACCGCGCCCGAGATCGTCGCGCTCGCGCGGGGCGCGCTCGTGCAGGACCCGCCCCACGAGCTGCCGCTTTTGCCGGATTCGCTGATGCTGGAAGTCACCGATGTCCGTCGTCTGCGCGTCGACGCCGACGGCGGCGAGGGCGAGGTGCTGGCCACGCGGCGCAACGGCCGAGACGAATGGTTCTACCCGATGAACGCCGGCGTCAAGCCCGCGGCGCTGCTCGTCGACGGAGTCTGGCAGTTGATGGGCGTCTATCATGCCCGCCTGGGCTCGGCCGGGATGGGGCGCGCGCTGGGATTTGAGCGCGTGGAGTTCTTCGGCGAGGCGTCGCCCGGCGACGGCGAGATCGTCTACCGCCTGCGCGTGCTCAAGACCGTGCGCGCGCTGGGCGGCGACGTCTTCGTGCGCGCCGACGCCGAGGTGTTCGCCGGCGGGCGCAAGCTGCTGGCCTGCGCGAACGCCAACGTCGGCTGTCATCGCGGCATCCGCTACGAGGATTATCCGCTGGCCTCCGAGATGGGCCGCGGCGGGAAACTGAAGGTCAAGGGATAACGAACATGTCCGACATCGCGGTGGTGACGGGAGGTTCCGGCGGCATCGGCGCGGCGGTCGCGCGCATGATCCACGAGAAATCCGACGGCCAACTCAAGGTCTGCATCCACTACAACGGCAACGAGGCCGCGGCCAAGTCCGTCGCCGCGGACATCCCGGGCGCGTTCATCGTCAAGGCCGACCTGGCCGCCGCCGAGGGCCGCAAGGCCCTGCTCGACGCGGTCCTCGCCCAGGGCTCGCCCTACGCGCTCGTCAACAACGCGGGCGTCGACAAGCCCCATGAGCCGGCGCTGATGGTGGAGGAGGCCTCGTTCGACAAGATCATGGGCACGAACCTGCGCGCGCCGCTGTTCCTGATGCGGGACTTCGCGCGCGAGATGGTCCGCGGCGAGGCCGGCGTGATCGTCAACGTCTCCTCGGTGCTCGCGCGCAAGGCCGTGGTCGGCTCGGCGGTCTACCGCGCCTCGAAGGCGGCGTTGGAGGCCCTGACCGCCCAGTTCGCCCAGGAGCTGGGTCCCAAGGGCGTGCGCGTGGTCGCGGTGGCCCCGGGCTTCATCGAGACCGCGATGACCGCGTCGATTCCCGAGGAGCAGCGCGCGGGCATCCGCAAGGACGTGGCGCTGGGAGCTTTCGGCTCTCCCGAGGCCGTGGCCGAGAGCGTCTGGCACGCGATCGAAAACCAATACCTGAACGGCGCGGTGATCGCCGTCGACGGAGGCATGCAGCTCTAATGACCATCCTCTCCCCCGCCCAAGTCCTGAAGATGATCCCGCAGCAGCGGCCCATGCGCTTCGTCGACGAAATCCTGGAGCTCGACGACGAGCACATCATCGGCGCCTACACCTGGACCGACGAGGACTGCGCCGGGCACTTCCCCGGCTACCCGGTGGTGCCCGGCGTGAAGCTCATAGAGATGGCCGCGCAGGTCGGCTCGGTGGGCTGGTGCATCTACCACATCGCCAAAAGCACGCCGCCGGAGGAGATCGCCCAGCTGGTGGGTTTTTTCACCTCCGTGGAGAAGGCGGTGTTCAAAAAGCCCGTGCGCCCCGGCGAGCGCGTGATCGCGCAGGCGACTTTCGGCGAGTCCGGCTACTTCCGCGGCAACAAGCTCGTCAGCGAAGTGGAGATTCAATTCCTCGGCGGGGCCAAGGACGGCGAGACGATCTTCGTCGGAAGCACCGCGGGCATGTTCGTGCCGAAAGGCTCGGAGGGCAAATGAAATTCCCCAAACGCGTCGTCGTGACCGGCTACGGCGTCGTCGCCCCCAACGGCGTGGGCGTGCCGGCCTACCGCGAGGCCTTGCGCGCGGGCCGTTCCGGAATCTCGCACCACGAGGAGCTGCGCAAGCTCAACTTCGCCTGCCAGATCGGCGGCAAGCCGCCCATCGACATGGACGCCGTCGAGGCGGTGATCCCCGCGGCCGAACTCAACAAGCTCAACGAGGCCATGGTCTACGCGGTCTTGGCCGCCGTGGAGGCCGCGCGCATGTCGGGCGAGGCGACCGACCTCAAGAAGGGCTACGCCGAAACCCCGACGGTCTGGGACACGGGCGCCGTGATCGGCTGCGGCATCGGCGGCATGGACACGATGTTCGAGGAGCTCGGCCCGGTGATGGGCGAGGCCGAGGGCCAGGAACCCGGCATGGGCTGCCGGCCGATGGGCACCGACATCGTGCCCAAGATCATGGAAAGCTCCGTGTCCGTGGCCGTGGGCAAGTTCCTGGGCTTGGGCGGCCAGACCACGACCAACTCCTCGGCCTGCAACACCGGAACCGAGGCGATCTTCGAGGCCTTCAAGCACCTGCAACTGGGCTACGCGGACTCGATGTACGCGGGCGGAGCGGAGGGAACGCATTACGGGACCTGGTCGGGCTTCGACGCGATGCGAGATGTTTTGTGCTCGAAGTTCAACGACGCTCCCGAGAAGGGCTGCCAGCCCATGGGCGCGGGCGCCTGCGGTTTCGTCCCGGCCGGGGGCGCGGGAGTGCTGCGCCTGGAGACGCTCGAGCGCGCCCAGGCGCGCGGGGCCAAGATACTGGTCGAGCTCGTCGCCGCCTACTGCAACTCCGGCGGCCAGCGCGACGGCGGCACGATGACCTTTCCCAACCCCGAGGGCGTGGCGCGCTGCATCCGCCGCGTGCTGCAAGACGGCGAGGTCGACCCCGCGCGCCTGTCGCTCATCAACGGCCACCTGACTTCCACCGGCGCCGATCCGCGCGAGGTCGCCAGTTGGATCAAGGCGCTGGAACTGCCCCTGGAGCGCTTTCCGCTCATCCAGTCGACGAAGTCCATGATCGGCCACACGCTGGGCGCCGCCGGCGCCCTGGAGTCGGCCGCCGTCGTCGACCAGATCGTGCAGGGCTACGTGCATCCGTCGATCAACTCCGAGGCCGTCCACCCCCAGATTCCGGTGGGCGCCAGCATCCCGCACGCGCGCGTCGACCGCGAACTCGAATATGTGATCAAGGCGAGCTTCGGCTTCGGAGACGTCAACGGCTGCCTCCTGTTCAAGCGCTGGGACGGGCGTTGACGATCGACGATCTAGGATTGGGCGGCGGAATTTTCTAAAATCTTCTGAAGTCAGGAGGATAATCACACATGGCATTCATGCGCAAGCAGGCGACGGTCGAGGCGATCGACATCAACACGATCACCCCCGAAGACGCCGAGAAGAGAATCATCGCCGGCGTCAAGAAGTACGCGACCAACGAGGCTAATTTCGCCTCCGCGGACGCCAACACCCCCTATCTGGGCCACATCATCGGCATGGGCATCGAATCGTCCAATCTCGCCGACATCACGATGTCGATCGAACGCCAGTTCTTGACCAGGCTCACCACGAAGGTTCCGGCCGCCGACGGCTCATCGGAATACACGCTGGCTCCGGGAGAACTCGGCAAGCTGCGCATTCTCGACGGCCAAGACGCCCTTGCCGCCACCCCGGGCCTGTCGGTCAAGATGCTGATGGACCTCGGCCACATGACGCCTTCGGCGCCTTACCTCGACAAGGTCGTCTCGTTCGCCTACATCATGGCCTGCGGGGACGGCTGGAAGATGGCCGACGCGCTCAAGAAGATGGCGGCCAAGGCCGAGAAGCTCGCCGGCGCCGAGCGCGCCGACGCGCTGGCCAACCTCAAGACCCTCGCCGCTCAGGCTCGCGATTACGACGCGTTGCTGGCCGACGCGGGCAAGCTTGCCGCGGCCAAGCAGAAGGCCTACGCGAGCGACAAGGCCGCCTGCGACGCGTTGACGGCCGAACTCAACGTCGTGCTCGACAAGATCAAGGGCCAGGCGTCGGGCGGCGACGCGGCCGTCGTCGCCAAGCTGCGCACCGAGGAAGCCGAGATCCGCACGCGGCTGAAAATGGCCGCCGCGAAGCTGCGCGTATCCAAGGAGGTGGCCGAGGACGCCGGACGCCGCCGCCCGGTCGACGACGGCAAGGTGGCCGCCGCGCGCAAGGCCCTCCAGGAGGCCGTCGCCGCCGCCGGAACGATCGCTTAAGATGGCGCTGACGCCCGAGGATGTCGCCTCCCTCCGGCGCCAGCGCCTGATCAGCCGCGCGGTCGCCGTTCCGCTGTCGTTGTTCGTCGCGGCGACCGCGCGGCTTCGTTTCGGCTATCGTTTGGCCGACATCGCCCGCGTGCGCCGCGAGATCTGGGAGCGGCTCGACGCGCACGACGGTCCGGTGATCTGGGCCGCCAACCACCTGACGCTGATCGATTCGTTCTTGGTCTACTGGGCGATCTTCCCGATGTCGCGGATCTGGGAAGACCGCCTGATCCCCTGGTCGACGCCCGAGTACACGAACTACTACCGCTTGGGCGGACCGGCGAAGTCCGCGTTCATCCGCGCGCTCCTCTACTGCTGCCGCTGCATACCCTTTCTGCGCGGCGGCGAAGACGCCGCCGCCGAGGCCTGGCGCCAGAACGCCTACGACAAGTGCGTGTGGCTGCTGCGCGAGGGCGGCTCGGTGTTCGTCTATCCGGAAGCGGGGCGTTCGCGCTCGGGATGGTTCGACGCCTCCAAGCCTAAAGATTTCCTGGGCAAGATGGCGTTGGACGTCCCGTCGGCGAAATTCCTGTGCGTCTATTTGCGCTCCGACGACCAACTCGGCACGACCGTGCGCCCCCCCGAGGGCTCGACTTTCCGCGTGTGCTGCGAACTCATCGACGGGGTCTTGCCCGGGGAGACGACGCCCCGTCAGATTTCCCGGCGTCTTTTTGAGAGCCTGGGCCGATTGCAGGCGCAATGGTGGCGGGACTGCCCCCAACCAAAGAACTGCGCCGGCAACGACGTCGTCGATTTGAAATCCCCCGCCCTGGTCGAGAACTTCTCCGATGATCTCTCCGACGCGGACCCGGAGTGGCTGGAGCGTCACCTGACCGCGCGGGAACTGTCCTACCTCCGCGCGCGGCCGCCGAGGGAATTCTTCGCCGCTTTTTGGCGCTTTTTCTGCGCGAAGGAAGCCTGCCACAAGGCGCTGGCGAGGGCCGGCGTGATCGTGCCCCGGGGAGCTTTCCGGCAGTTGGAGGTGGATTTGTTCCGGCGCAAGGCCGTTCACTCCACGACCGGTCTTCAACTCGACTTCCGCTTCACCGACGATGACGCCGACAAGCTGCACTGCGTCGCCGTCTTGCGCGGCGGCGCCCTCGGCGACGAGGAAAATCCCGGCGACGTTCTCTGGGAGGTCTGCGAGGTCGCGCCCGGAGAGTCTCCCGGCGCGTTTGCGCGCGAGCGCGCGCTCGAGTTCATCGCCTCCTGCAACGACGAGATCGGTTCGTCGTCGCGTCTGGCGCTCAGCGAGGACGGCGGCCTGCCGACGGTTCTGTGGCGCGGGCGGCCGCAGGATTGGAGCTTGTCGCTGTCGCACGCCGGACGCTTCGCGGCGTGCGCGTTCATGGCTTCCTGAGCGCGCCATGAAAAAGACATTCGTCCGGCACGCGTTCGCGGTGGCTTTGAGCGTTCTCGCCGCGAAGGGCGCTGCAGCGGCGTCGTGGTCGCGGGCTTCTTTTTCCGCCTCCGACGGGACCGAGATCCATTATCTCTACCGCGCCGGCGAGGGCTCGCCGATCCTGCTCGTGCACGGCCTGGGCGTGGGCGCCGACGGCTTCGCGCTCTGGCGCGATTTCTTTCCCGGACGGCCGATGATGATCCTCGAGCGCCGAGGCTACGGGTCGGCGCTTGGCGGCGAGGACGCCGCCGGAGTGGGCGCGACCAACCGCGACGACGTTTCACGAGCCGTCGACGAGGCCAGACGCGTGAGCGTGGCCGATCGGGTGGGGCTTCTCGGCTATTCGCTGGGCGCGTTGCTGCTGCCGCCGCCGGACCCGGCGCGCGTGCGTTGGCTGGCGTTGGCTTGCCCGGGGGTGCCGGGGATGGCCCGGGACATGCCCGCCGCCGAGAGGTCTCTGGAGGCGCAGACGCGCTACTGGTTCGGCGTCGCTCGGGCGGGAGGTCCCGCCGCGCTTGGCGCGTGGCTTGTGCAGGCGATCTCGCCGGCGGCGGTCGAGCTGTCGGCTAAACTCGCTTCGCTGGGCCTGACGGCCGCTTCCGAATGGCTGGCCGCGCGCGCCTACGACACGGCCTTCTTGAATCTCTACACGCGCGAGTCTTTGTGGGCTTACGCGCAGGACGCGGGCTTCGATCCGCAGCCAGCCGTGCCCGTGTTCATCGGCTACGCGGAAAACGACCAGGTCGTTCCCCCCGCCGCGGTCCGTCGCCGCGCCCGCCAATTGAGCGCGGGCGCAGAGCCGACGACGGTCGTGCATTGGCCGGGCGATCATCTCGACGCGCTGGCCGACCCGGCCTTGATCCGGTCGCGGCTCGAAAAATTCGATGCGGAGGTCGCTCCATGAGCGCGAAGGTCTGCGCGATGTTCGCCGGGCAGTCGGTCCAGGAGTCGGGCATGGGGCGGGACTTGCTGGCCGTTCCCGCCGCGCGCGCGGTCATCGAGCGGCTTAAGCCAAGCCTCGGCCCCGACCTCGAGGAGCTCTTGACGACGACGCCCGACGGCGTTCTGGCCCGCACCCTCAACGCCCAGCGCGCGATCCACGCCAGCCATGTCGCGCATTGGCTGGCCTGGCGCGCGGCCAACCCCGGGGTGGAGCTTGACGGCGCGGTCGGCCACTCGATGGGCGTCGTCGCCGCGCTGGTCGCGGTCGATGCGATGAGCGTCGAGGATTCCGGCGCGTTCATCGCCGCGCGCGCGCGGGCGTTTTCCGACTGCTGCGCGTCGTTTCCAGAGCCCATGGGCCTGGCCGCGGTCAGCGCCGACGACTTCCAAGACGTCGCCGACTCGGTCGCGGAGGTTCCCGGAGTGTCGGTCGCTCTCTGGAACACGATCGGCCGCGGCACGCTCGGCGGCACTCTCGCCGCTCTCGAAGCCTACGCGGCGAAGGCGCGCGCGGAGGATTGGCCGGTCAAGATCAAGATTTTGAAAGTCGAAGGCCCCTACCACACCGAGGCTTTCGCCGCGGCCAAGGAGCCGATGCGCGCGGCGCTTGAGCGTCTGACGATCTCGCGGCCCCGCGCGCCGGTGTTCATGGGAACTTCCGGCCGCGCCGAAACCGACCCCGCGCGCATCAAGGAGCTTCTCGTCGAGCAGGCGACGGCCTGCGAGCGCCATCTCGAGGCGGTCCGCGCGGCCTACGCGGCCGGCTGCCGGCGATTCGTCGAGGTCTCCTTCAGGCCGCAGCCCGTGACTTGGCTGTCCGAGCAACTCGTCGATGCGCAAGGAGGGCGTCTTTCCGGCGTCGAAGCATCGGCGATCTCGACGGCGGAGATCAGGGGCTGACCGGGCCTAGGCCGTGGACGGCCGCGTCAGAGCGCGAATGATCTCGGGCTCGTAAAGAGCGCGCTTGATCTCGAAGTAGGCGCGCTGCCTTTCGGGGTGGACCGACCAGCTCATGCGGGGTTGACGACGGAGAGCGCCGCATTTCTCAAGGCGCTTGAATTCATCCGGGAACGCTTCCGTAATCGAGAGGGCGAAGGCCGCGCGAAAGTCTGCGTCCGTGACGCCGCCATACCAGAGGCGGTTGAGGAGAAAATCAATTTGGTTTTGGCGCGGAGTCAAGCGGGCTCCCTTCTGGATGGGCAATCGCCCCGCGGCGGTCTCTTGAGAGTAGCGGCGAAGACTGCCGACATTGACGTAGCGCAGCCTCCCGGCCGCGCGGGAAACGGCGCCGATGCCCAGCCCCAGAAACGAGTTGCCGCCGATGACGCTTTCCTCCAGTTGGCGATTGGCGGCCGCGGGATCGGCGGCCATGGCGTCGTGAGGAAGATCACGGAAGCCCGCCTTTCGCATCCGTCGGCCCGCGTAGTCCTGCATCGCGCGCTGACGGCGGACATCGGCGTCCGTGCGTGTGCCGCCTCGCTGACTGAAACGGGTGAACGGCGTCGGGGCGAACGGGTTGATGTGGATGGTGTCGGGTTTCCAGCTCAGGACTTGATCGAACGTCTCGCGGAAACTGCTCGTCGTCTGGCCGGGCAAGCCGGCCATGAGGTCGATGTTGATGTAGGGTATTCCAGCGCTGCGGGCGGCTTGGAATGTCGAGGCGACGGCGGAGTTGGTCTGAGTTCTTTCCACCCGAGCGATGACGCGGTCATCAAGGGATTGGACGCCGATCGTCAGGCGGTTGACGCCCTCAGCCTTCAAGACCGCGAGCTTTTTCGGCGTCAGGAATTCCGGATTTGCCTCGAAAGTGATTTGCGCGTCCGGGTTCAGGCGGAACGAGCGTCGCAGCGCGGAGAATGTTCTTGCGAGCAGTCTCTCGGACAGCAGCGACGGGGTTCCCCCGCCGAAATAGAGCGTCGAAAACGAGGCGGTCTTCATCCGCGGCGACAGCAGCGCGGCTTCCCTCTCCAGGGCGGCCACGAACTCTTCGTGCGAATCCACGGAGTCGTCTTCGAGGACGAAAAAGCGGCAAAATGTGCACTTCGTCTTACAGAACGGGACATGGACATACAGGCCCGGAGACCGGCCGGCGGCGGCGACTTCCGTCCAGGCCGACAAGACTTCCGCGTCCGATGGCACCGTGTCCCAGGCGGCCATCGGCGGATATTGGAAAATGTAGCTGGAGAAATCGCCGGCCTCGACCCGGGCCAGGGCCTTTTCAAACAGCCGGCGGGAGACGAACCTCACCGTGCGATCATATCAAGATCGCGCATGAATTATAATCTGCTCACCATGAGCTCTGCTTGGTACGACTTGGTCGTCATCGGCGGCGGCCCGGCGGGTGCGACGCTGGCCTGCCTGGCCAAGAAATACAATCCGAAGCGAAAAATATTGCTGCTCGAGCGCGCGCGGTTCCCGCGTCATCATGTCGGCGAGTCGCTGCTGCCGGAGGTCGTCCCGATCCTCAAGGAGATGGGCGTTCATCGCAAGATCGAGCGCGCGGGATTTCCGCGCAAGGTCGGCGCGGTTTACGCGTGGGGAAAAGACCGTCGTCCTTGGTTCGCCGATTTCGGGCAGCTCAAGATCGACCGACGGATTTACCGCGCGACGAGGCTCCCCGATGATTGCGACTTCGCCTGGCAGGTCGACCGTTCTCTCTACGACAAGATACTCCTCGACCACGCCGCCGAGCGGGGCGTCGAGGTCCGAGAAGGATGGGAGGCTCTGGAATTGCGGGAGGAGTCGGGAGAGATTCGGGGTCTGGTCGCGCGCGACGGCGACGGCCGCCGAAGTTTCATCGCCGCCGGCTTCGTCGCCGACTGCAGCGGCCAGGCCAGCTTTCTTTCACGCTACCGTGAGTTGCGGCGACCGATCCCGCAGCTGAAAAACGTCGCCGCATACGCGTACTTCAAGGGCGGGAAGTGGAAATATCGGATCGCCGGACGCCCGAACGCGACCAGGATATTCATCGGCTCGACTCCGAACGGCTGGTTCTGGCACATTCCGATCAGCCGCGAAGTGACTTCGGTCGGCCTCGTGGTCCCCGCCGCCCATCTGAAGAAACGCAAGATCACCGACATCCGCCGCTATTTCGAGGCGAGCCTGCGTCGGTGTCCGGAAATCTGGCCGTTGCTGCGCGCAGCCGAGAGAGTGCGGGCCCCCGGGGGCGGCGGAGATTTTTTCATCCAACGCGATTGGTCTTACCGGAATGTGAACTCCGCGGGGCCGGGCTGGATCGCGGCCGGAGATTCCGCGCTGTTCGTGGATCCGATTCTTTCGAGCGGAGTCCTCGTCGCGCAGCTTTCCGCGCAAAGAGCGGCCTACACCTTGGGTACATTTTGGAATTCGAACGATGCCCGCCTCAAGTCCGAGCTTCTGCGCGCCTACGGTGAGTTCTACCGCGAGGCGACCTCGGGCTTTCTCGCGTTGGCCGCGTTTTGGTACGGGAATGACCGCAATGCGAATGAGTGGTGGGCTCAGGCGCGCCTGGCGCTCAGGCACCTGCTGGCCGTCCGTCTGGATGACCGCAAGGCCTTCCTGCTGGTCTCGGCGGGATTGGCCGCCAATTATGAGAAGCTGCAGCGCTACCGCGGCCTGCTGCTGCGTCCGAATTACCCGTATGTGCACATAGTCTCTCAGTTTCTCGGCATGCGCGCCGCCTTGGAATCGGTGCCCGCCATGGGTTTGGACGACATTCCCTCCTTGGTGGGCCGTCGGGAGGTCCGTTCATCGTGGCGGATGGACCCGGATAAGGGCCGCATGGTCGCGGGGCGAGAACTTCGTCTGCTTCCCGTTCGCGCGCGTTCCTTGACTGGACATGCGTTGACCCCGCGACTGCCGCTGGGCTCCGTGCAAACGGCCGTCCTCGAGCGCCTCGACGGCAAGACGAGCGTGCGGGAGTTGGCGAGGGCCGCGGCCGACGCCGGCAACCTGCCCTTTGCCACGGCGGCGATCGCGGCGCGGGGCTTTTTGCGGGAACTGGCGCTGCTCGGAGGGCTGAAAGTGCGCGCCGGCGCCGCCGCGCGAGGCCGATGATTTTTAGATCCTTGTCGTCGCGTGCGCGCTGGATCGTCGAAGAAGAGCGCTTCCGCGCGTGCGTCATCGACCGTTTTCTCTCTTCCGCGCAACTAAAGAGTTTCTTGACGGCTCAAGATCGCGTGGAGTTTCGGCGCAAGGAGACGTCCGTGTACCGCTCATACGGCGCGCAGGTTCCGCCCGATTCGACTCTGCATCGGATTCTTTATTCGGCGTTCTCCCGCTCCGACATCTTGGATTTTCTCATGAAAGAATTCCGCGAATCCGGACTTGAGCCTTTCGCCTTCGAGTTTCATCGTTTGGAGAAGGGCGACTTCTACGATTATCACAGCGACGATAACCAGGGGCGCCGTCTACAGGCCGTCCTTTATTTGAGCGCCGATTCCGATCCCGCCGCCGGCGGAGCCCTGGACTTCGCTCGCGCGAGTCCGCGTGAAATCATCTTCGGACCGATGCCGCCGCGGGCCAACCGTCTGCTGCTGTTCAACTGCCATGACGGCTACCTGCACTCGGTCAGCCGTCTGCGCTCGGCGACGCCGCGGCGCAGCATTTCTTTCGCCTATCGACGGCCGGTGAAATGAAATCCGAGTTCGATCTCGTCGTCATCGGCGGCGGTCCGGCCGGCTCCACGCTGGCTTGCCTTGCCAAGAAATACAATCCCGGTCGCCGAATATTAATCCTCGAGAGAGACCGCTTTCCCAGGCACCACGTCGGCGAGTCGACCTTGCCGGGAATGCTGCCGATACTCGATGAACTCGGCGTGACCGAGAAGATCGCGAACTGCGGTTTCGTGCGGAAGGTCGGCGCGGTCTACGTTCGCCGCGGGCAGCGGCCTTGGAGCGTGCCGTTTCGCACCACTCATTCGGATCGCGGACGCCCTGCGCCGCCGGCCAAGGACTATGCGTGGCAGGTGAGAAGGGCGCAATACGACAAGGTGCTGCTCGACCACGCGCGCGAGTCGGGCGTCGAGGCGCGCGAAGGCTGGGCGGTGAGGCGGACGCGACTTCCTTCTGCCGCCGACCACCCGGCGATTTTGACGGTCGCCGATCCATCGGGGCGCGAGTTGGACATCGAGGCGGGGATCGTCGCGGACTGCTCCGGGCAGGGCGGAGTGCTCAGCCGCCAGTTGAAAGTGCGTTCGCGCCTCCCCGAGCTCAGCAACATGGCGGTCTATGCGTACTATCGCTGCGATCCGTTCGCGCATCCGCACTCCGGCTTGTTCGAAGAGAGCAAGATCGTCCTCCGTTATTTGCGCGACGGCTGGCTGTGGTTCATCCCGCTGTCGCGCGAGATCGCTTCCGTCGGATTCGTGTGTCGGCGTGAACGGTTGACGAATGTCGCACGCGAGGGCGGGCTCGCGGCGCTGCTCGATGACAGAATTTGACAATGCGCGCCGATCTCCAGAGTCCTGCGCGGACGCGAGCGGGTCTTCGATTTCGACGGTTCTGGCGCGGGCGTGCACCTGATCCAGGATTATTCGTTTACCAACCTCCAGGCCAGCGGCGAGGGGTGGATCGCGGCCGGAGACGCGGCCTACTTCGTCGACCCCATCATCTCTTCCGGGGTCTTCATGGCGCACATGACCGGCATGCGCGCCGCCTATACCATCGGAACGCGTTGGCGCCGGGACGATCGCCGCTTCGCCGATTTGTGCTGGCGCGATTATAACGGCTTCGTCCAGCGCTTGTCGGGCGCGTTCATCCAGATGGCGCTTTACTGGTACAGCGATGGGCACACCGTGCGCCGATGGTGCGACTTGGCCAAGGGCTTTCTTCCGGGGCGTCGGGACGCGGAGGTTTCGCGCTTGCGCGCTTTCGTGCAATTGACCACGGGTTTGGCGCCCTATCATTCGGGCATCCTCGACAACCAAAGCTACTGGACGAACGCGCGCATGACGCTGGCGATCCTCGCTGAGGACAGAAGTTGGCGCTTGGAGAGGCCGACGGCGCGAGCGCACCCGCGCAATTGGCGGCCGCGTCTGCGCTGCCGCTACAAGATCGTCGAATCCGTCGCGATGGAACCGGGCACGGGCCTGTTGCGCCCGGATTTGAAGCTCGAGTTTCTTCCGTTTGGCGGCTCGGGGCGCGGCGATGCGCTGCGGCCGTTGGTTTCGGTCGGCCCCGCGCACCTCGCGGCGCTTGAGCAATTCGCTAAGAGGCGTACCGTCGACGACGCGGTGCGCGCGTGCGCGCGTTCGGGGAGTCTCTCCGAACCCGAGGCGCACGGCTTCGTCGAGGCGTTCCTGCGGGTCCTTAAGGGCGCCGGTTACGTCGTTTAAGGACCCGCCCATTGCACCGCCCGGTCAGACGGATCGCGTACTCTTGAAGGATGGGTTTTTAAGTATCATGCTGCACGCATGGACTCCAATCGTCGTCGCGCGACACGATGTCTAGCCGTTCTTCTATTTGTCGGCGCTACGGTATTGCCGTATTCGGCGCGGGCGAGCGGCCACGAGCAAGATGCGGACTCGCCGTCTTTTTCCGGGGTCGACGACAGACTGATGCCCAACTCGCAATCGGGTTTCGACCCGGATTGGCGCCGGGCCTATCCCCAGTCG
>JAJZQS010000177.1 GCA_021806745.1 bacterium | reverse complement strand
CGGATCCACGCGGCTTTTTTGCGCGCGGGACTCGTCGACGAGGCGCGGGTGTTCCTGTCGCCCAAGCTCCTGTCGGGCGCCGACGACCCCAACCGCGCGCCGCGGCTGCGCGCGCCGCGGCTGTCGCGCGTGGGCTCGGACTGGCTCATCCAAGGAGAGCTGTGATGTTCACCGGAATCATCGAGACGCTGGGACGCGTGGAGCGCCGCACGGCCGCGGGGCTGACGGTCGCGGCGAAAATCGGCGCGCCGCGTCTTGGCGCGTCCATCGCGATCAACGGCTGCTGCCTGACCGTCGTCGAAAGCCGCGGCGGGCGCCACCGCTTCGACGTGGGCCCCGAGACCTGGGCGCGCACGAACCTGGGCGCGCTGTCGGCCGCAGGCGCGGTCAACGTGGAGACGGCGCTGAAAGTCGGCGACGAGCTCGGCGGTCACTTCGTCACGGGGCACGTGGACGCGACGGCCGAGATCCTGGAGCTGTCGCCCTGGACCGAGGGCTTCCGCCGTCTGCGCGTGGCCCTGCCCGCGGCCCTGCGGGGGCTGGTCGCGGCCAAGGGCTCGATCGCCGTCGACGGCGTCAGCCTCACGGTGACGGCCGCGGCCGCGGGGCATTTCGAGATCATGCTGGTGCCGCACACACTGTCGCGCACGACGCTGGGACGCCGGCGCGTGGGCGAGCGCGTGAACCTGGAGGCCGATCCGCTGGCCCGCTACGCGCTCAACGCCGCACGGACGCTGAGGAGACGAGCATGACGCGCGCCAAGGGTTTCGACCGCATCGAAGACGCCGTCGCGGACATCCGCCGCGGCAAAATGGTCGTGGTCGTCGACGACCCCGACCGCGAGAACGAGGGCGACCTGGTGGCCGCGGCCGACGCCTGCGGGGTGCGCGAGGTCAACTTCATGGCCGTGCACGGGCGCGGGCTCATCTGCGTGCCGCTGCCGGCCTCGCGCCTGGAGGCGCTCAAGCTGCACGCGATGGTCGATCCGTCCAACAACGTGCACGGCCCGGGCGCCGGGCGCGACACGGCCTTCACGGTCTCGGTGGACGCCAAGAAGGGCACGACCACCGGCATCTCGGCGCGCGACCGCGCGGCGACCATCGCCGCGCTCATCGACCCGCGCACCAAGCCCGAGGACTTGATGCGTCCCGGCCACGTGTTTCCGCTTCGCGCCAAGGAGGGCGGGGTGCTCGTGCGCGCCGGCCACACCGAGGCGGCCGTCGATCTGGCGCGGCTGGCGGGGCGCACGCCCGCCGGGGTCATCTGCGAGATCCTCAACGCCGACGGCTCCATGGCGCGCACTCCGCACCTGCGCGCCTTCGCGCGGCGCCACAAGCTCAAGATGATCACCATCGCCGAGCTCATCGACTACCGGCGGCGCAAGGACCGTCTGGTCGAGCGCAAGGCCAGCGCGCGTCTGCCCACGCGCCACGGGGAGTTCACCATCCGCGTCTACGAGGAGCAGATCACGGGCAAGGTGCATCTGGCGCTGGTCAAGGGCGAGGTGTCGGGCGCGCGGGGGGCTTTGGTGCGCGTGCATTCGTCGTGCGTGACCGGCGACGCTCTGTTCAGCGAGAAGTGCGACTGCGGCCTGCAGTTGGACGCGGCGCTGCGCCAGATCGCCGCGGCGGGGCGCGGGGTGCTGGTGTATTTGAACCAGGAGGGGCGCGGGATCGGGCTCATCAACAAGATCCGCGCCTACGCGCTGCAAGACAAGGGGCTGGACACCGTGGAGGCGAACTTGAAGCTGGGGCTCAAGCCGGACTTGCGTGAGTACGGCATCGGCGCGCAGATCCTGGCCGATCAGGGGCTGAGCTCCATCCGTCTTCTGACCAACAATCCGCGCAAGATCGTGGGGCTGGAGGGCTACGGTCTGCGCGTGATCGAGCGGGTGCCGCTGCAGGTGCCGGCCTCTCCGCACAGCGCGCGCTACCTGCGCACGAAGAAAGCCAAGCTCGGCCATCTGCTGTCGACGCCGGAGGAACGATGACCAAAATCGCGGTGGCGGTGTCGCGCTTCAACGAGGAAGTGACCTCGCGTCTGCTCGAAAGCTGTCTGAAGACGCTCAAGGCCGAGGGGCTGGCCGACTCCCAGCTCAAGGTGGTGCATGTCCCCGGGGGCTTCGAGCTTCCTTGGACGGTGAACGAGCTGGCGCGCTCGGGGCGCTACTCGGCGGTGATTACGCTTGGCTGCGTGCTCAAGGGCAGCACGCGGCAAAACGAGCACATCTCGCGCTCGCTGGTGCAAAGTCTTCACCGCATCAGCGTGGACGCGCGGGTTCCGGTGATTTTGGGCGTGATCACGCCGAGCACCTGGGCGCAGGCCGTGGCGCGCACCAAGGGCAAGCTCGACCGGGGCCGCGAGGCGGCGCTGGCGGCTCTTGAGATGGTCGCGGTGCGGGAGGATCTGCGTGGGCAGGCGTAGGCTCGGGCGCGAGCTGGCGCTGCAGGCGCTCTACATCGCCGATGTGTCGTCGACGCCGGCCGAGGAGAGCTTCGCGGGCGTGGTGCGCCGCGAGGGCGACGAGTTCGACGAGTCCGCGCGCGAGTTCGCGCGCGAGCTGGCGCTGGGCGCTTTGTCCCGGCGCGAGGAGCTCGACGCTCTCATCCAGGCCCGGGCGCAGAACTGGGCGCTCAACCGCATGGCCGCGGTGGACCGCAATGTCTTGCGCCTGGCCGCCTTCGAGCTGACCGCGCGCCCCGACACGCCGGTGGGGGTCATCATCGACGAGGCCATCGAGATCGCGCGCAAGTTCTCCGGCGACGAGTCCACGCGCTTCGTCAACGGCGTGCTCGACGCGCTCAAGGCCCTGCGCCAAGCGCCGCCGCCGGCGGCTGA
>JAJZQS010000176.1 GCA_021806745.1 bacterium | reverse complement strand
GGGCTTTCGGCCCGCGCCCGCGAGGTGGGCTCGCAGACGCTTGCGGCCGTCAAGGCGCGCATGTCGCGCGTGGCCAAGCTCGCGCAACCCGGTCGTCCGGGCCCGGGCCCGGCGCGAGGCCTTTTTCTTTTTCTGAGCGGGCCGGGGCGCCTGTTCGTCTCCCGTTCGGCGAGTTTCGGCGGCCAGCGGCGCATGACCGACGACCCGCGCGCGCCTTCTCGCTCGTATCTGAAGGCGGAGGAGGCCTATCGCGTGCTCGGCCGCGAGCCGGCGCCCGGACAGACCGTGGCCGATCTCGGCGCGGCTCCCGGCGGCTGGAGCTACAGTGCGGCTCGTCGCGGCGCGCGGGTGTGGGCGGTGGACCGCGGTCCGCTCAAGGGCGGCGCGCTCGACGCGCTGGTGACGGCGGTGCCCGAGGACGCGTTCACCTTCGTGCCTGCGTCTCCCGTGGACTGGCTGTTTTGCGACATGGTCGAAGATCCCGGGGCGGTGATCGGCCTCGTCTCGCGCTGGCTTCGCGATGGGCGCTGCCGCCGCTTCGTGGTCAACTTGAAATTCAACCGCCTGGACCCGTTCGCGCTCCTGCGCCGCGTCGACGCGGACCTGCGCCCGCGCTGCACGCTTCTGCGCGCGCGCCACCTCTATCACGACCGCGAGGAACTGACGCTCGTCGGCGAGCGCGCGGCCTAACGCGCGACCACGCGCAGCGAGTCCAGCGTGATGACGCTCGGCGACGGAGTCAATCTCCCCGCCGTGACCACCTCGATGAGCGCCGCCTTCAGAGGCGCGTCAGGCAGCGGAATGCGGACGTCTCGCGAAAGGGACGCGGGGGGGATGGGAATCGGCGCCGTCCGGGCGATGCCGGACTCCTCGACGTAACCGACGATCGCGAATGTCTTGGCCAGGGAGCTCAGTCCCGGTGCATAGGCGCAGCGCAAGTCCAGGCGCAATTGCCTGCCGCGCACGCCGTCCAACGCGATCGCGTAACCTCTGCCGAGCAGGAGCGTGCGCGGCGCGGCCACGGCGCGCGTCGGCGCATCCGGCCCCGGCTTGACCGGCACGCCCCGGCGCGAATAAAAACGGACGCCCGCCGTCGTTCCGTCGGCGGCATAGTCCGCGCGCAGGCGCGCGCGCATTTCGCGCCAGACCGCCTCGTCGGCCTGAGTCGCCCAAGTCAGGCGAGCGCGAAGAGGATCGTCTGAAGCCGCGGCGTCGAGAGCGTCGAGCCGCGCCATCGGCACGCGCAGGGCGGCGTCCACGACGAGAAGCGGCGCGCGCCGCGCGCCGATTTCGGCGGCGGCTCCGGCGGGACCGCCGCGTCCGAATATCGCAAGTTCCGCCGAACCCGCGGTCAGCGCGTTGGGGCGGCGCGCGAGGTGCGCGTAGAGCGGCAAAGGCAAGGAGAGAACCTCGCCGTCGGGCGGGACGCGACGCCGGATTTCATGGGAGACGGCGCGAAGACGCGAGACCATTTCAGGCGGCGCCTGAAGCCCCTCCTCGGGCCAGTCGCTGAGCCCCGGCGAACCCCGCGCTTGCCATGCGGCCAAGCGCGCCAGACGCCCGAGTTCTCCGTCGGCGTCGAGCGCGGAGGAGAGCACGAAGGGCGCCAACCCCAGCGCGGCGACCAGAGCCGCGCTCCGCGCAGGCAGGCGGCGCTCGCAAAGACGCGTCCAGAGCAGGAACACGGGCGGGAGGCAGAACAGAAGGTGGGCGTAGTCCGAGCGCCCCAGAGCCGTGCGCAAGACGACGGCGCAATAGACGGACAGCGGCCATTCCCCTGAGAGCACGCCCAGAGCGACGGCGACAAACGGCGCGGCCCAAACGAAGGCGGCCAGCACGCCGGGACTCGGCGGCAGCGGCAGGCCGAAGCACCAATTGGCGAGCGCCCCCATGTCCGCGGCGGCGCGCAGGTAGCCGAGCGTCAACGAGCGGTGGGTCGCGGCATATAAAATGCCGGGCACGCTCGCCGCGGCGGCGCATGAGACCAAAACGCGCGGAGCGATTCGGTGACGACTCGCGACGACGGCCAATGCGGCGACGAGCGCCGCCGCGGTTTCCGGGCTGATCCAGGGGCACGCGCCAACCAATGCCGCGGCCGCAATCAGCGGGCGCGGACGATTCTTGCGCAACGCCCATTGCGCGAGCGCCAGCGCGAGCAGCGGCAGCCAGACGCGCAGCGCGGATGTCCAATAGAGGCGGTCCAGGCCGACCAAGGCGACGGCGACCAGCAACACCAGACGCATTCGCGCGTCATTGAGCGCCGACCTCGCGACGCCATAGGCCAAGGCCAGACACAACAGCGGCGAGACGACCTCGAGCATCCAAAGCGCGGCCGACCAGTCGGCGCCGAGGGCTCTGTAGCCCAAGGAGAACGCCTCCACGAGCCACGGCCCGTAAAGCGCGTTGAAATCGACGTAGGGAACGCGGCCGCGCGCGATTTCGTCGCCGAAAAACATCCAATGCCCGACGTCTCCGATTCGCGGTTCGAACAGCGCGCGCGCGCACGACGCGCCCGCCCACAGGCGCAAGGCGGCCGCCGCGGCCAGAGCGGCTTCCAGCGCGCCGAGGCGCCGCGGACTCTTACTGTAGGAAATAGACGCCGACGCCGTACTTGTAGACCGGGTCGTTGATGGGGAAATCGCGCGCGGCCAGAATCTCGGCGCCCTGCGATTTCAGGAAGCTCTCTCGGTCGGCGAGGACCTTGGCCAAATCCGCCGGGGAGTCCGCCCAGAGGCCGACATAGCCGGCCGCCGGACCCACGTAGACCATCATCCAGGTCTTGGGCGTCTCGACGATGTCGAGCCCCGCCGCGCGGTAGACGGAAAAGTCCAGGTCGTCGCCGGGAGCGAGCACCCG
>JAJZQS010000065.1 GCA_021806745.1 bacterium | reverse complement strand
TCCGTCACGCCATAGTGCCGTTTAGATAAAAGACGGCAAAAGATGGACAAACGCGTTCCTCGCGAGGCCCCATGCACCTGAAATCGATCGACATCTGCGGCTACAAGTCCTTCGCGCTGAAGACCCATGTGGACTTGGAGCCCGGCATCACGGGCGTCATCGGACCCAACGGCTGCGGCAAGTCCAACGTGATGGAGTCGGTGCGCTGGTGCCTGGGCGAGATGTCGTGGAAGTCGCTGCGCGCGGACGCGATGACCGACGTGATCTTCGCCGGCACCTCCAAGCGTCCGCCGCTGTCGATGGCCGAGGTCACCTTGACCTTCGACAACGCCAGTTCCCTCTTGCCCGTCGATTACTCCGAGGTCACCATCACGCGTCGGCTGTTTCGCTCCGGCGAGTCCCAGTACTTCCTGAACAAGACCCAGTGCCGCCTGCGCGACATCCGCGAGATGTTCCTGGACACGGGGCTCGGCGGCGACGGCTACGCGATCATCGATCAGGGCGGCGTCGACCAGATGATCCGCGCCAAGCCCGAGGAGCGCCGGGCGTTCTTCGACGAGGCCGCCGGCGTGGCCAAGTACAACGCCAAGCGCGACGAGGCCCTGCGCAAGCTCGAGCGCGTGGACTCCGACCTGGGCCGTCTGCAGGACTCCGTGGCTCTGATCGAGGAGCAGGTCAAGAAGCTCGACAGCGACGCGCGCCGCGCCAAGCTCTACGCGAAATACAAGGAAGACCTCGCCGCGATGGAAGCCGCGCATGTGCTCGAACAAGTCGCCGCGATCGACGCGGAGCTTTCCGCCATGCAGGAGCGCGTGGGCCCCGTCGAGCAGGTCTTGGGCGAGCGTCGCTCGCAGATCGCCGCCGAGGGCGCCAACCTCGCCGCGCTGAACTTGGAGAAGGCCGGCGAGCAGAACCGCCTCATCGAGGCCAACGGGCGCGTGGCCGAGATCAAGACCGAGATCGGCCGGCTGGAGGAGCGCCTGCGCGCCGGCGCCGAATCCATCGAGCAGATGGACGCGCGCGCGCTCCAGTGCGCGCGGGACTCCGCGACCGCGGCCGAACGCGCGGCCGCCGTCGAGCCCGAGCGCGAGCGCGTGGCCGCCGCGATCGCGGCCGCCGAGGCCGCGCTTGCCGACACCATCGCCCGCGCCGAATCCGCCGCCGCCGAATTCGCGCAGGCCGAGCGGGACGCGCAGGCCGCCGTCGAACGCCGCGAGGCCCTGGCGCGCGGCGTTCAGCGGGCCCAGCAGGAATCCTACGATCTGGGCCGCGCGCTGTCGTCGGCCGAGTCCGACTTCACGGGCGCCGAGGCGCGCGCGCGCGCGGCGCTCCGGGGGCTTGCGCGCGACGAGTCCGCCTCCGCCGAGGCCCGCGGCCGTCTGGCCGAGGCCCGCGCGGAACTCGACGCCGCCGTGTCGCGCCGGACCGAGTCCGAGGCCGCCGTGAAGGCCGCCGAAGCGGAAGTCGAGTCCCTGCGCGCGCGGGAGGCCGCCGCCGCCGAGGAAACGGTGCGTCTGCGCTCGGAGCTGGCGCGCGCGGCGGCCGGTGTCGAGGCGCTCGAGCGCGAGGGCGGGCGCAATCCATACTGGGTGGGAGCTCAGACCGTGCTCTCCGCGGGAATTCCCGGGGTGATCGGCGCCGTGCGTGCGCTGCTGCGCGTGAGCGACGAACTCAAGCCCGCGCTCGAAGACGTCCTGGGCGAACGCCAGTTCGCCGTCGTCGTCGAAGACTCCTCGGCGGCGCGCGCCGGCGTGGAACTGCTGCAGGCCGCGGGCGCCGGGCGCGCCCGGTTCCTGGTGCTGTCGGCCCTGCCCGAGCCTTCCGACAAGCCTCTGCCCACCGAGGCCAAGTCCCTGCTCGAGCGCGTCGAGCGCGACCCGCGCCACGACAAGGTCCTGCGCTTTTTGCTCGCCGACGCCTACGAGCTCGACGGCAAGCTCTTCGGAGAGCACTGGGTCTACGGCGGCGCCGCGCCCAAGGACGGCGCCGCGCCCGCGCTGGCCGATCTGGCGGACCTCAAGGCCAAGGCGGCCTCGCTCGACGCCCAGGGAGCGGCCCTGACCGAGGAGCGCGCGCGCCTGCAGGCCGCGCTGGCCGCGGCCGTCTCCGCGTCCCGAGCCGCCGCGCAGGCCCACGCCGCCGAGTCCGGACGCGCGCACGGTCTGGAGGCGCGCGTCGCCCAACTCGAGCAGTCGCTGGAAAACCACGCCCGCAACGTCGAACTGTCCACCGACGAGGCCGCGCACGCGCTGGCAGACGGTTCGCTGGCCAAGGAGCGCATCGCCGAGGCGCGCGCGCGCCGGGCGCAGGCCGAGGAACGCCTGGCCGCCGCCCGCGCCGAGGAGGCCGCCGCGCAGCAGGCGCAGTCCGAGGCGCGCGAGCGCCTGGCCGCGCGCCGCGCCGAGAACGACGGCGCGCAGGACCGCCGCCGCGGCGTCGAGGCCGAGCTTGCCGCGCACGCCGACGGGCGGCGGCGCCTGGACGACGAGAAATCCGCGCTGGAGGCGCAGATCGCCCGCCTGGCCGCCGAGGTCGCCGAGCTTGAGCGCCGCCGCGTCGAGGCGCAGCAAGCCCAGTCGCGCATGAAGGCCGAAATCGCGGCCCACGGCGAGACGCTGGCCGAGCGCGAAAACGAGGCCAAGTCGGTGTTCGAGCGTCTTCAGGACCTCGAAAACCGCATGACGGCCCTCTCCGAGCGGCTGAAGACCCTCCAGGCCGAGCACGACCAGGCCCAGGCCGATTTGCATCAGCACGAGGTCCACGCGACCGCGCTGCGCAGCAAGTCCGACATGCTCAAGACCCGGCTGTGGGACGATTGGCAGATCACCGTCGAGGAGGCGCGCGGCAAGTACAAGGACGTCGCCGCCGATGTCGAGAAGATCGAGACGCTCAAGCGCCGGATCGCGAACATGGGCAACATCAACATGGCCGCGCCCGAGGAATACGCCCAACTCGCCGAAAAGCAGCGGACCCTGATCGACCAGATCAACGACCTGCTCAAGGCCAAGGACGACCTGCTGGCCGCGATCTCCAAGATCAACAACGCCACGCGCGAGAACTTCCGCCAGACATTCGCCGACGTGCGCGAGCACTTCCGGCGCCTGTATGGCGTGCTCTTCGAGGGCGGCGAGGCCGATCTCGTGCTGACCAACCCCGACGACATCCTGGCCACGGGCGTGGACATCGTCGCCCAGCCGCCGGGCAAGAAGCTGCAGTCCATCTCGCTGCTGTCGGGCGGCGAGAAGACGCTCACGGCGATCGCGCTGCTGTTCTCCTTTTTCATGGTCAAGCCGTCGCCGTTCTGCATGCTCGACGAGGCCGACGCGGCTCTCGACGACGCCAACATCGAGCGCTTCGCCGCGCTCGTGCGCGAGTTCCAGAAAAAGACGCAATTCCTCATCGTCAGCCACAACAAGCGCACGATGGAGGCCGCCGACGTCATCTACGGCGTGACGATGGAGGAGAAGGGCGTCAGCCAACTCGTCTCGGTGGACTTCCGCAAGAAGTCCGGCCCGGAGAGAGAGGAGCACTCGCTCAAGGTCGAGGTCGAGGGCCCGTATGCCGCCAAGATGGAGCCCGACGCCCCCGACGCCGAGCCGGCGTCGCGCCCCTGACCGGCGCGCGCGTCCGCTCTCCCGCCGACGCGGCGGCCGCGGCGATTGCTAGGATACCCTCGTGCTCTACGGGGTCTTCTCCGACGTCCACTCGAACCTGGAGGCGCTCGAGGCCGTCCTCGCCTATTTCGACGACATCGGCGTCGAGGGCTACCTGTTTTGCGGGGATCTGGTCGGCTACGGTCCGGACCCCGTGGCCTGCGTCGAGCGCGTGCGCGCCCTCAAGAATCTGACCGCGATCGTCGGCAACCATGATCTGGCGGTGCTGGGCCGCCTGGAGCTGGACTGGTTCAATCAATACGCGCGCGCGGCGGTGCTCTGGACGCAGATGCAGTTGGACGCGTCTTGCCGGGGCTTTTTGGAGGGCCTGACCGCGCGCCTGGAGACCAAGCAGTTCACCCTCGCCCACGGCACGCCGCGCAACCCTCCCGAGGAATATCTGCTCAGCGCCGGTCAGTTTCGCGACAACGTCGCGCACGTGCGCGTCTGGCCTCTGTTCGTCGGGCACAGCCACATGCCTTTGATGTTCCGTTTTTCCGACGCCGAGAGGCGCCAAGTCGACGCCCAGTTCTTGGAAGAGCGCGAGGAAGTCCTGCCGCGCGAGTCCGACGGGCGCTTCGCGCCGGCGGCGCTCAACGCGGGCTCGGTGGGCCAGCCGCGCGACCAGGACCGGCGCGCGGCCTGCGCGCTCTACGACTCGGACAAGGGCACTTTCCGCGTCTTGCGCCTTCCCTACGACGTGGCCGCCGTCCAGGCCAAGATCCGCGCCGCGGGGCTGCCCGAGTACCTGGCCTTGCGGCTTGACTACGGCCAATAGAGCGATGTCGCGCTTCGCGGCGCCCGCGCTTTGCGTCTTCTTGCTTGCCGCGCTTCGCGTGCGGGCTCAGGACGCGCCACGCGTCTCCACGGCACCCGTCCGCGCGCGCCCGGACCGCGTGCTGTGGATTTTCCCGAACTACCGCTCGGTGGACAGCGACTCGATGCCGACGGCCCTTTCCGCGGGGGGGAAGTTAGACATCGCGTTCAATGACTCGTTCGATCCCTACGCGTTTCCGGTCGCGGGCCTGTTCGCCGGCGTGGCCGAGGCCGAAAACCAGTATCCATCTTGGGGGCACGGCGCCCGCGCCTATGGAAAATACTACGCGGCGGCTCTGGCCGATCAGACCTTGAGCAACGGCTTCTCGGAGGCCCTGTTTCCGATTCTGCTGCGCCAGGACCCTCGCTATTTCCGCCTGGGGCGCGGCGGTTTCTGGCATAGGACCGGTTACTCGCTTACGCGCGTGTTCGTCGCCCGCGGCGACGACGGCTCGCCTCAGTTCAACTATTCCGAGTTCGCCGGAAACGCCGCGATGGCCGCGGCGGGGGACTTGTATTATCCCGGCGAGAGCCGCACCCTCGGCGACACGGCCGGCCGCTTCGGTTCCCAGGTCGTCTTCGACATGCTCGCCGATTTCGGCAAGGAGTTTTGGCCCGACATCAAGCGACGGCTGACCGGCCGGTAGTCACGACCGGCGCCGAGTTGGGACCTTTGACGATCGGGCGTTGGGACCTCGGGCCCATGCCCGCCCGCGCGGGGGGTGGTACGATGGCGCATGAGAGGAAAAACATGGGTCTGAAAAAGAAAATCACGGTCCCGCCGCCGCGAGTTCCGCGCGTCTTGCCGTTCTTGGATCGCCGTCGACCCGGCATCGTCGCGCCGGCTGGCGCCGCTGCCGCCTATGTCTGGACGAGCGGGCGCGAGCGACGGGCCGCGACGACGAAGCCTTGACCCGGGCGCGGGCGCCGCTGGCGGCGTCCCTCGCTCTCGCGCTCGCGGCCTCTCGCGCGAGCGCCAATTCGAGCTTGAGTCCGGATTTCAACGCCATGACCCAATGGCTTAGCGACGGGCTTGCGCAAGGTTTGGCCTTCAACGCCGGCGAGAATTTCGACCCGCCGACTTTGGTCAAGGGCTATTACCTGCAGCCCGACGTGTCCTTCGGCGCCGGCGTCGTGCCGTTGAACAAGAACCAGTTCCCGGCGACCCCCACCCTCGCGGGCATCGGCTACAGCGGTTCGGCGTTTTTCCCGAGTTCCGTGATGTTTCCGAACTTCGCTCTTCATTTGCGCATGGGACTTCCCGGAAACAACGACGTCTATGTCCGTTTCGCCGACGCGACCACGCCTCCGGGCTACAAAATCTCCCCGACGATGACCGCCGCGGTCCAGACCAATTCCTACGGCGCGGGTCTGCGCCATCACTTCCTCGGCTCCGACGGATGGCCGAACCTGGTCTGGGGCGTGCACTACAACTACGTGACCGGCCACGTGAACCTTTCGGGAACCGAGAGCACCCAATACACGCCGACCTACGGCGATCTCGGCGCGCTGACCGGGACCATCGCCTGGCGCCTGCACAGCCTGGGCACCGACGCGATCGTCTACGAGAGCTTCGGAGGTTGGACGCCTTATTTCGGCCTCGGCTACAACTACGCGACGGGCTCCGTGACTTCGAACTTGCTGTTGACCTTCCCCGACGTTTTGACCAGCCCTACCTACGGCTCGGGCAGCGACAAGCCCGAGCCCAACCAGGGACGAGCGATTCTGGGCTCGCAGTATTCATTCGGGACCTGGTCCATATTCGGCGACGGCGAGATCAAGACCATCGGCTCACAGCCGTTCCAGGACTACATCGCCCAGATCGGGGCGGCCCTGCCTTTCGAACTCGGCTGCGGACCCCGGTTTTTCTGCCACAAGAAAAAGACCGCCGCGCCGCGCGGCTCTCGCCGCGACGGCGCGGCAAGCGAGGAGCCCTGGACCGAACCCGCGACTAAGCCCGCCGCGAGTCCGACGCCGGTCCAAGGGACGCCGTCGTCGGGGATGATTTTCTGGCAATGAATTCCCGACTGATTCGCCGTGCTCTTTCGCTGTCGCTGGCCCTCGCGCTGGCCGCGCAGTCCTGGGGCCCGCGCGCGGCCGCGGCCGCGCAGGAAGTCGCCGCCTCGGCCGCCGAGGCGGCCCCGGCCGCCGCGCCTATCGCGCCCGTCGCGCCGGCGCTCGCGCCTCTGGCGCCTCTCGTCTCGCCGCCGGCGGCGCTTCCGTCTTTGGGCGCGCTTTCCGCGCCGATTCCGGCATTGTCGGCGGCGCCGGCCGTCTCGGCCCAGGCCGCGCCCACCGCCGCTTCTCCCGCTTCCGCCGCGGCCGCTCCGGCGGCCTTCGACGCGCCGCCTGCTGCCCCCGACGCCGTTGCGGCCGCCGCGCCGGCGGCCTTTGAGGCGGCGCCGAAAAACGCTCCTTCCCCGGCCGTCGCCGCGCCCGCGCGCGCGGCGGCCGCCCCCGAGGCCGCCGCGTCGCGCCTGGGCGCGCTGTTCGACGGGGCGCGCGCCGCGGCCGACGACTCCGAGGCCTTGCCGCCGGCGTCCGAGCGCCGCGCGCGCTCCGCATACTTCCCGCTGGCGATGTCGGCGGCGACGGGCGGCGTCGGACTGGGTCTCAAGGGCGTGGGTGTTTTGGCGGCGCACGCCCTTCCCGCCGCGGGGCTGCTGCACGCGGCGACGCTGCTGGTCTCGGCGGCGGCCGTGGGCGTGCTCGGGCTGTCGGGAGGCTTCGCCGCGCTCGCGGTCTTCGACGCCGCGGCCTACGCGCTGGCGACGCGCCGGGGCCGAGGCGTCTCCGACGAGGACTTCCGAGCGTTTCTGCTCGATGAGGTTTTGGCCGGGCGCTTGGACGCCAACGCGGCGGCGCTGATCAAGCCCTACCGCCCGCAGGGCCGCGCGGCGAACATGACCTTCGCCTTCGCCGCGCGCGGTTCCATTTGGGTTCGACCCGAGCTGATCTCGACGCCGTGGCTGTTGCGCCTGGTGCTCCTGCACGAGCTGCGTCATTGGTCCGCCGCGCCCACGCGCGGCCCGCCTCGTTCGGGCTGGCGCGGGGTGCTCTCGCGCGCCGCCGAGGAGTCGTGGGCGCGCGCGGCCGAACTGCGCGGCCCCGGCGCGCTCAAGACCGTCGCCGTCTCCGCCGTCGAGCGCGCGCTTCACCAGGCGCGCGTGTCCTTGCGGCGCGACAAGCCCTACCGCATCCTCGTCGTCAATCCCGGCTCGCCGGCTCTGGCCGACGCCAAGCTCTACGAAGGCCTTTCCGGCGGCGCGGCCACCGTCGTCGAGCGCGACGGCAGCGATCCCGCCGCCGCGCTCGGCGAGGCCCCGGGCGCCTACCGAGCGGTGGTGCTCGGCGCGCCCGGCGCGCTCGTGCCCGAGGCGCGCACGCGCGAGGCCGAGAGGCTGGAAAACGCCTTGGCTCAGTTCGACAGCCTCGATTTGCTGTCCGCGCGGCTGCTGGCGCGGCCGCAGCCTTTCGCCGCGGGCAGCGCCGAGGCGCGCGCGTTCGACGACCTGACGCAGAAGGCCCGGCGGCTGCGCGCGGGCGCGGCCGGGCCCCAGGTCCGCCAGGCGTTCCAGACCGAGGTCGCGCGTTATCGCCGCCAATTGGCGGCGGCCAAGCTCAAAGGCGTGCCCCTGGCCGAGCTCGCCGCGCGGCTGTATGCGGGTCTCGACGACCGCGGCTTGGCTTTCCTGTCCTTCGGGCCCGAGGACCGCGGCGAGCGGGCCTGGGAGCGCTTGGCCCGACATTGGGAATCCGAGGACGGCGGCCGCTTCTCGGTCACGCGCGTGGACCTGGAAGACGGCGGCAACATCCTGATTCTGCGCAAGTTCGAGCCGCGCGTGGGGCTGTGGCTGAGGCCCGCCAACGGCGGCCGCCTGGCGGTTTCGGTCCCGCGGGCCAACGAGTCGCCCGAAGGATACGAGGCGGCGCGGCGCGCGCTCGTCTCGGCGGGCCTGGCCGACCAGTTGAAGATGTTCGACGACAACGGCGTGGTCGTGCGCCATGTCTTCGGCGCCGACGTGGGCCGTCAGGAGATCTACGTGACCGTCCCGCGCCGCAAGGCCGGCGCGATCCGCCGCTTCGTGCAGGCGCGCTCCGATTCCACGATCGGCCGCTCTCGGGCGGATTTCGAGCCGCATCTGCTCGATTCGGCGGGGCTCATGGGAGTGCCGCCGGTTTGGAAGGCGGGCATCACCGGCTCCGGCGGCAAGATCCTGTGGATCGACACCGGCGCCGACGCCACGCACGAGGACTTCGCTGGCCGTCTGGACGTCGTCGACATGGTCGACGAGGGTCCCGAGGACTGGCTCGGCCACGGCACTCATGTGGCCGGCATCTCGCTGTCGGGGGGCGCGCCGTTTCTGGGCATGGCGCCGGGCGCGCGCGGGACGATGGCCAAGGTCTTCTCGCGCGAGGGTGCAGGCGCCTCCGACGGCGAGATCATGGGCTCGGCGGCGATCGCGGTGCAGAAGGGCTTCGACGTCATCAGCCTAAGCCTGGGAAGTCGAGGTTCTTCGGCCGACAATCTCTCGCAGTTCCTGTCGCGCCTGACGCGGCAAAAAAACTCCGCCGGAGACTACCCGATCGTTTCGGCCAGCGCCGGCAACGCGGGGCCCTTCGACCGCTCGGTCAGCCAGCCCGCCGCGGGCGTCGAGGTTCTGGCGGTGGCCGCCGCGGCCAAGAGTCTCGACGACGGGCGGCCCGAGGTGGCGTTCTACAGTTCGGTGGGGCCCGACCTGGACCGCCGATACATGACGCGCCGCCTGCGCCTGAAGCCCGAGATCGTGGGCATCGGCGGAGACGTGGTCACCTCCCCGGGCTCGGCCAATGTCTACAAATTCGGCGTTTTCTCGGCCAAGTCCAAGGACGCGCCGCCGTCTCCGTCGGATTCCGAGGACGGCCGCCACACCGGGATGTCGGGCACTTCGATGTCGAACCCCGCCGTCGCGGGGATCGCCCTGCTCGTCAAGCTCGCGATGAAGGCCTCCGGCGCGATGACGCCGTTCGTCGCCGAGAACCTGCCGTTCGCGGTCAAGGCGGTGCTCATGCGCAGCGCCCGCGATCTTCAGGCGCCGGTCTGGTTCCAGGGCGCGGGCCTCGTCGACGCGGGTGCCGCCGTGGCCTTGGTCGCGCGCGCGGCGGGGCGTCGCGCCGCGCGCCGCCTGCGCGCGCTGGCGGGCCTGGCCGAGCCCGACCCCGACGCGGGGTGGGGCTGGATCGAGAGGCTCAAGGCCGTCGCCGACGCGGAGGACCGCGTCTTCGACGAAATCCCCGCCTCCGCGTCCGCCGCCGCTCCCGCGGCCGAGGGCGAGGGCGGCGCGCCGGAAGACGAACCCGTCGAAGACGCCGCGCCCGATCGCGCCGCCGCCGACGCCGCGCGCGCCGCCGCGGCCAAGCGCTTCTCCGCCGCGCGCGAGCGCGAGCGCGCGGGGCTTGTCGCCGCGCTCAAGGACCCCGTGTGGCTGGTTCGCCACAGGGCCGCGCTGGCCCTGCTCAACTTGCGCGACTCCGCCGCGGCGTTGGCGCTGGGCGAGTCGGCTCTGACCGACCCGGACGCGCGCGTGCGGCAGATGGCCTTGCTGGCGCTGGCCGAAATTCCGACGCACTCCGTCGACGCGCTTTTGCGCGCCGCTTCGTCGGACCCGCGCTGGGACGCGGGCGTCTACGCGGCCTACGCGCTGGCGCGCCACGGCGACCGCGGCGGCGTGGACAGGATCGTGCGCGAGGCGGCCTCGTCGGACAAGCGCGCGCGCTTCGCCGCGGTCTGGCTTTTGGGCCAACTCGGCTCCCAGGCGACGGCGGCCGAGGCCGAGGCTCTGTCGGCGCGCCTCGACAACGCCGCCGAGCGCGGCAACATCCGCCATCTGGCCGCGGCGGCGCTGACCAATCTGGCCGACGCGGCGCCGCAGGTCCTCGGCGACCGCACGGTCCTGGACATGCTGGAGGCGGCGGGGCCGGGCAACATCGCGCTGACGCGCACGCTGTCGCGTGCGTTTTCGGCGGCGCTGCGCGACCGGGGCTTCGTCGAGCGCCTGCGCCGCGACCCTCTGCACGCGGCGGTGACCGATTTCGTCTTGCGCAACAAGTCGGCCCTGCAGAGGCCGGGCGCACTGGCCGAACTCGTGCAGTCCCTGGCGCGCGCGGCCGGAGTGCCCCTGGACGCGCCGACGGCGCCGCCGGCCCCCTCCGGCGAAGGGGTGGCGGGGCTTGACCCGATGCTGGGGCCTCTGGACGTTCTCGTCGCGCTCGGCAGCGGCGACGGCCCGGCCGCCTACGCCGACGACGCCGAGCCGGCCGCGCTGGACGCCGCGTTCGCGCGCGCCGGCCTGGGCGCCGATTTTCTCTCGCGCTTCGAGGCCCGCCCTCGCGCGGCGCTGCCGCTGTCGGGCTCGCTGTGGCTGAGCGTGCCCGAGCACAAGCGCTACGCGCTGTCGCTGGCTCTTCAGAAGCTCGGGCTCAAGACCCGCGCCGTGCATCCGGAGTTTCCGCTGGCCGAGGCGGGCGCGCCCGCGGCCGATGGGGTCGTCGTCGATGTGTCCGCGGACGGCGCGCCGTCGTCGGCCGCCGAGCCCGCGCAGCGCGTGAGCCTGCGCGCGTCTTCGCCGGTGTCCGAGGCGCGCGCGGTCGCGACGCTGGAACGAATCGCGGCGCGCGCGGCGGGACGCCCGATCGTGGTCTCGATCGCGCTGGCTTCGTCGACGCCGCGGCGCACCGCGCTGACGGCGCTGGCCGAGCGTTTGGTCGGCGCGGGAGTGGGAGTGGTCATCTCGGCCGGAGACGGCGGGCCGTCGGAGGGCACGGCTGCCGCGCCCGCCGACGCGTTGGGCCCGGCGGTGGTCGGCGCGGCGTCCGCCGAAGGGCGCCTCCAGTTCTACTCGGCCCGCGGCCTGCCCGCGGCCCCGAAGTTGTCTTGGGTCGACAAGGTCGACGCGCTCTCGCCGGGACAAGCCGTCGAGCCGGGGCGCGCGGTGGGCACGGGCGCCGCCGCCGAGCGCAGCGCCGACGCGCTGGCGAGGCTGGCCGGGGAACTCTCCGCCGCCTTCGCCGCTCGCGGGCGGACCTTGCCGCGGGGCTGGTTTCTCTGGCTGAAGGCGCTCGCGCGGGACGCGGCCGCGCCGATGCCCGGCTACGCCCCTCACGAGGTCGGCGCGGGTCTCTTCGACGAGGGCCGCGCGCGCGACGAACTGCGCCGCCGCCTCGCGGACTTCGACGCCGTCGCGCGGGAGATGGACGCGCCGCCGGCTTCCGCGGCGGCCGAGCCGGAGGAGGCCTCGCGCGCGTCGTTTGCCCCCGCGGCCTCCCGCGCCGCGCGCGGGCTGCTGGCCGCGGCGCTGGCCGCGGGAACTCCCGCGCCGGCGACTTCTCCGGCGGCTTGGTGGCGCGACCCGGCGGCCTCGCGGCTGGCCGTGACGGTTCCTCTCTATTCGCTGCGCCGAGAAAACGGCGATCCGGGCGTGGGCAAGTTCGCCGACCTCGCGCGCTACTACCGAGAGGAGCTCGCGCCCGAGGGCGTGAAGGCCGTCTTGCTGCTGCCGCACTTCGCGATCAAGGACCAAAGTCCCTACGCGCCGGTGAGCCTGGACGCCGTCGACGAGGACAACATCGACTGGTCGCTGGTGCCGGAAGTCGCCGCCCGCGCGGATTTGCGGGCGCGGCTGGCCGCGCCGGCGACCGAGCGCCAAAGCGTCGACTACGCGGACTTGCGCGCGCGCGAGGGCGAGGTCGCGCGCGCGGCCTGGGCGGACTTCGCGCGCGGGGAGCTCGCGCGCGGCGGCGAGCGCGCCGACGCCTACCGGGCGTTTCTGCGCGCCAACGCGGATTGGCTCGACGACTACGCGGCGTTTCAGACCCTCTCGGCGCGCCTGGGCAAGAGTTCGCTCGACTGGACGCCCGAGGAGGTCGCCGCCGCGCGGGCGCGCCCGGGCTTTGAAGACGAGATGAACGCGCGGCGCTTCGCGCAGTGGATCGGCTACGGCCAGCTCAAGGACGCGCTGGACGGCGTCCACCGCGCCGGCGGCAAGGTTCTCTTCGACGTGCCGATGTTCCGCGCCAAGGACGGCGTGGACGCCTGGCGCCGCCCGGAGCTGTTTCGCGACCTGCGCTCGCGCAATCCCGGCATCGTCAACGCGTGGGTGCACGAAAGCTGGGGCGACCTGGCGCTGTGGAATTGGACGGCGTTGCGCGAGCGCGGCTGGGCGCCGGCGCTGGCGCCGTTCCGGCGTTGGCTTGATTTCGGCTTCGATGGGGCGCGCATCGACGCGTTTCATTTCGCCTATCCGTTCGGCAACGGCCAACTGGCCTCCGGCGACGAGCCCGGCGACGACTACGCGCGCGCGCTGGCCGCGGAGTTCTCCTCGCGCGGCGCGTTGCCCGTGGCCGAGGCTTTCGAAGGCAAGGACGACAACGCTCGCCGTCTGGGTTTCTTGACGGTGGGCGGCGAGTGGCGCAAGGTCAGCTCCCACGACGACCCGCGCCAGCCGGGTTTCGCGGCCCGCCTGGCCGGGGCGCTGTCGACGCCGGGCTCGGGGGCGTCGGCGCGCTTCGCCGCGTGGACGCTCGGCGACGAGTGGGGCGATCCGTTTCCGGTCAAGGAGGCGCGCGATGGCCGTTCATACTGGAACTACCGCATTCCGCTGCCCTCGGACGCCGACTACGCTCGGCGCGCGCCGCGAGACGAACGCGCGCGCCTGCGCGTCATGAACGCCTCCGCCGCCGGCGACCCGTGGAAGGACCCCGCCGCGGCGCGCGCGCTGCTGACGGACGCGGCGTCGGGTTTCGTTCGTCGCGAGGGCGGTTCCGTGCAGATATGGGCCGCGGACATGGATTGGTTCCTGGAGGAATGGGGCCGAGACACCTTCGTGTCCTTGCCGGGGCTTCTGCTGGCCACGGGCCGCTTCGATGAGGCCAAGGAGAACATCCGCCGCTTCGCGCGCTTCGAGCACGACGGTCTCATTCCCAACAAGATTTGGGACGCCTCGCGCTGGTCGCCGGAACATCCCGACGGCGCCGACTACAACACCTCCGACGGTCCGATGTGGTTCATCCAGGCGGTGAGGCGCACCGCCGAGGCCTCGGGCGATGCGGCCTTCGCCGACGAGATGGAGCCGGTCATCGCGCGCATCGTCGCGCGCTGGCGCGCCGGCACCGGCTACGAGCGCTACGGACGCTTCAACCGCATCGCGATGGACGCCGACGGCCTGGTCTCGGTGCCCGCGCAGTCCACTTGGATGGACGCCGATCCCGAGGGACGCGACCATCCGGTCACGCCGCGAAACGGCAAGCCGGTGGAGATCAACGCGCTTTGGTATGCCAACTTGCGCTTTCTGGCCGGGCTCCAGCGTCGGCGCGGCGAGGCGGCGGCCGCGGCCGACACCGACGCCTTGGCCGACCGAGTGAAGGCGTCCTTCAATCAAAAGTTCTGGTTCGAGACGGAAGACAACCGCAAAGCGTGGGGCGGCTCGGGCGGGGCCTTGCGCGACGCGGTCGAGGGCGATCCGCACGGCGACGCGATCAGGCCCAACATGGTCTTGGCCGCGGCCGTCGGCGGCGACCTGCTCTCGCCCGAGCGCCGCGCGGCGGTGGTCTTGGCCGCGGCGCGCGAGTTGCTCACGCCCTACGGGCTGCGGACTCTGTCGCCGCGCGACAGCGATTACCATGCGCGCTACGAAACATGGCAGTCGCCGTCGGTCAAGGACTGGGCCTACCATCAGGGCACGGTCTGGCCGTGGCTGATGGGGGCGTTCATCGACGCGCTGGCGCGCGTGCGCCGCGAGCAGGGCTGGAGCGACGAGCGCGTGCGCGCGGAGGCGCGGGGAATTTTGACGCCGCTGCTGCGCTTCCTGGCCTCGCGCGGCGAGGGCACGGTCTCGGAAGTCTTCGACGGCGGCGCCCAGGATCCGCGTCTGGCCCGCTTCACGCTGGACGATCCCGAGGGACTGGGGCCGTTGATTTCCTCGGCCGCGTCGGACCAGAATCCCGGCGGCACGCGCTCGCAGGCCTGGAGCGTGGCCGAACTGCTGCGCGCGGCCGTCGAGAGGGGTCTGGTGGCGCCGGGCTACGACGGCGCCCGCTGAGACGGCTTAGCCCGCGCTCTCGCGCTTGAGCGTCGGGAAGAGGATCACGTCGCGAATCGAATCGCGGCCGGTCAGCAGCATCGCGATGCGGTCGATGCCGACGCCGATGCCGCCCATGGGCGGCATGCCGGTCTCCATCGTCTGCACGAAATCTTCGTCGAGCAGATCGGCCTCGGCGTCGCCCTCGGTCTTCTGGCGCATCTGCTCGGCCAGGCGCTCGCGCTGGTCCTGCGGGTCGTTGAGCTCCGAGTAGGCGTTGGAGAGCTCTTTTCCGGCGGCGAAGCACTCGAAGCGCTCGACCAGGCAGCCGTCACCGCCGGCCTTGAGCTTGGCCAGCGGCGTGATCGCGGCGGGGTGGTCGAACAGGAAGGTCGGCTGCTGGAGAAGGTCCTCGATCTTGGCCTCGACGATGCGGTCGAAGAGCTTGGCGCTGGGGGTCTTCTCGCCCGCGGGCAGGCCCAGGCGCTCGGCGAGCGTGAGCAGCGCCGCGCGGTTGAAGCTCTTGCCGGAGAGCACGGCTTCGATGGGTTCTCCGCAGCGTTCCTTCCAGACTTCGGGCAGATACAGGCGCCGGAACGGCGGCTTGAGGTCGATCTTGACGCCGCGCCACTCCACCTCGCGCGCGCCGATCGCGTCGGCGCACTCGGACAGCATCGTCTCGAAGAGCGCCGCCATGCCCTCGTAGTCCGAGTAGGCCTCGTAGGCCTCCAGCATCGTGAACTCGGGGTTGTGGCTGGTGTCGATGCCCTCGTTGCGAAACACGCGGCCGATCTCGTAGACGCGGTCGAGGCCCCCGACCACGAGCTTCTTCAAGTAGAGCTCCGTGGCGATGCGCAAGACCATGTCCTGCTGGAGCGCGTTGTGCTTGGTGTGGAACGGGCGCGCGGACGCGCCGCCGGCCTGGCCGAGCAGTATGGGCGTCTCGACTTCGATGAAGCCGCGCGCGTCGAGAACGCGGCGGATCGTGGAGACGATCTTCGCGCGCTTGAGGAAGACCTCGCGCGACTCGGGGCTCGAGATCAAATCCAGGTGGCGTTGGCGGTAGCGCAGGTCCACATCGGTCAGGCCGTGCCACTTCTCGGGCAGCGGGCGCAGGGCCTTGGCCAGCAGCGTGGCGCTCTCCACGGCCACCGTGGGCTCGCCGGTCTTGGTGCGAAACACCGCCCCGGACACCGACAGGAAATCTCCCACGTGGACGTCTTTCTTGATCAACGCGAACACGGGCTCGGGCAGCGCGTCCTTCTTGAAATACACCTGCGCGCGGCCCGACAGGTCGGCCACGCGCCCGAAGATCGACTTGC
>JAJZQS010000064.1 GCA_021806745.1 bacterium | reverse complement strand
GGCGGCAGCATCTCCTCGGGCCGCATCGTTTTCTCCCTGCTCTTCCAGAACCTGCGCTACGATGTGGGCCGGCCGGACTCGATCGACAACGACTTGCTCGTCTACGCCGCCGGCCACAAGGCGATGGGCCTCTACGCCGCCTACGCGCTGCGCGACGAGTGGACGCGCGTCGCTCGGCCGGAGCTTCTGCCCGCCCAGCGCCGCCGCCTGCGCCTGGAAGACCTGCTGGGCTTTCGCCGCAACCCGACGCAGGCCACGCCTCTTTTCCGCGCGCTGAAATCCGTCGCGCTCGACGGCCACCCCACGCCGCTGACGCCGTTCGTGCCCGTGGCCACCGGCGCTTCGGGCGTGGGCGACTGCTCGGCCGTGGGCCTGGCGCTGTCGGCGATGGACGCCTTCGGGCCGAAAGGGCCGCGCGTGCACATCCTGGAAGGCGAGGGCGGCATGACCGCCGGCCGCGTGCACGAGGCCCTGGCCACGGCCGCGAGCGCGGGACTTTCCAACACGATCATGCACCTGGACTGGAACCAGGCTTCCATCGACTCGGACCGCGTCACCGCCGAGGGCGACAAGCCCGGCGACTACGTGCAGTGGGATCCGCGCGAACTCGTCTACGTTCACGGCTGGAACCTGGTCGAGGCCGGCGACGGCTCGGATTTCCGCCGCGTCCACGCCGCGCAGGCGGCGGCGCTTTCGCTCGACAACGGGCTGCCCACCGCGATCGTCTATCGCACGACCAAGGGCTGGAACTACGGCATCGAGGGCAAGGCCTCGCACGGAGCCGGCCACGCGTTCTGCTCGGCCGAGTTCTACAAGAGCGTCGAACCTTTCGAGAAGGCCTTCGGCGTACAGCTTCCGCGTTTTTCCGGCGACAAGACGCCCGAGCGCATGGAGGCCGTCTACTGGGACACCTTGCTTGCGATGCGCGAGGCCTTCGAGAAGCGCCGTCCGGAGGTCGCCCGCTTCGCCGCCGGGCGCGTGGCCGAGGCCGCGCGCGCCACTCCCAAGGGCCGTCCGGTACGCGAGGGCGGGCCCGACCTGGCGGCGCTTGAGCGCGCGCGGCTTGACCCCGCGGCCGTGCCGCCGGAACTCGCGCTGACGCCGGGCAAGAACGCCACGCTGCGCGGGGCCCTGGGCGAGGCGCTGGGCCACATCAACAAGCTCACGCGCGGCGCGGTCCTGGCGTGCGCGGCCGATCTGTCGGAGTCCACGAGCGTGTCGCCGATCAACAAGGCGTTCTCGAAGGGCTGGTATCATGCCGCTCGCAATCCGAACTCGCGTTTGGTCGCCGTCGGCGGAATCTGCGAGGACGCGATGGGCGGGGTGATGTCGGGCGCGGCGAGCCTGGGGCTGCACATGGGCGTGTCGAGCTCGTATTCGGCCTTCATCGCCGCGCTCGAGCACGTGCCCGCGCGGCTTCACTGCATCGGCCAGCAGATGCGCCACGAGGCCACCGGCGAGCCGTACCGCCCGTGGATCATGATCAACGCCCACGCCGGCCCCATGACCGGCGAGGACGGACCCACGCACGCCTGCCCCCAGCCGCTGCAGCTTCTTCAAGACAATTTCGCGCGCGGCACGGCGGTGACGCTGACGCCCTGGGACCCGCAAGAGGTTTGGCCTCTGTTGGTCGCCGCGCTCAACGCCCATCCGGCGCTGATCGCGCCCTTCGTCACCCGTCCATCCCTGCCCGTACCCGATCGCGCGAAGCTGGGACTTCCCCCGGCGGCCGCGGCCGCCAAAGGCATCTACGCGCTTCGGCGCGGGGGCAAGGCCGTCGTCGTCTTGCAGGGACACGGGGCGGCGACTTTCTTCACGCGCGACGTCTTGCCCAAGCTCGACGAGCGCGGCGTACGCCTGAGCGTGTTCTACGTGTCGAGTTCGGAACTCTTCGACTTGCTGCCCGAGGCGGAGAAGCGAGCGTTGTTCCCGTCCGAACTTGCGATGCGCTCAATGGGCATCACCGACTTCACCTTGCCCACGCTCTGGCGCTGGGTGCGCTCCGACGAGGGACTGGCCGCCAGCCTCTATCCGTTCAAAAAGCACGGCTACCTGGGCAGCGGCTCGTGGGACAAGGTCTTGGAGCAGGCGGGCCTGGACGGGCGCGGACAACTCGCCGCGATCGAGGCCTGGGTCAAGTCCGTCGAGTCCCGCGGCTAGGGACCGACGCCCGGACTTCCCGCCGCAGGCCGAAGAAAGCCGGCGCGCGCGCGCCAGAAAGCCCACGCGGCCGACAGCAGGCCCGCGAGCGAAAACAACAGCCAGAACCAGCCCCAGAACGACGAGACCCCGAACGCAACCGGCGACGCCGCGCGGCCGTCGGGCGCGGGCGTGTAGAACACGCCCCGGCGCGCGTCGGACAGGCGCGCGCCGTAGCGGCTCCACCAGTCGAGTTCGGAACGCAGGGAATCGATTTTCGCCCGCTCGGCGGCCAAACGCCGCTCGATCTCCTGCTGGACGCCGATGCGCAAGGCCAGCGGCCGCCAACGCGTCCACGCCTGCTGCTCGCCGTTGAGCGCGGACAGACGCGCGCTCTCTCCCGCCGCCACGGCCAAGGCCGCGGCCTTGTCGTCGGCCTTGAGGCCCGGGCGCGCCGCGCGCGCGGCCGCGACGGCCGCGGCGTAGCGCGCGCCGTAGCCGTCGAGCGCCGCCGCGCGGGCGGCGTCGCCCGAAGCGCCCGGGATCACCGTCACGCGGCGCGCGACGCGGTCGACGGCAAGTCCGTTGGGCTCGCCGACGACCCAAGTCCCGCCGGGAGCGTCCGGATTGACCGCCGCGGCCAACTGCGGATCCTGCGCGATGCGCCGCTCGATCGATGAAGCCGACCCGCCGCCGGCGTCGGCGGACCCGGAGCGCACGCGCAGTTGGGAGTCCTGGTAGGAATCGTTCCAGATCGGGTAGCCCTCGGGGTCGAGCTTCGGCTTTCCATCGGGGCCCAACTCGGGCACGCCCCGGCCGCGCATCGTTTCCAAAGTCAGGTCCTCGACGCCGCCGTTGAACAGCGCCAGCGTGCGCTGGCGCGCGGCGTCCAAGTCCTCGGCGGCCTGAGCCGCGTCGCGCGTCATCGCGCCGACGCCGAAATGGACGTTGTCGCCGTTGCGCGGATCGCGCGCGCTCTTCATCGTCAAGTCCTGGCCGGGCAAGATCGGCGAGCCCACGCGCACCGAGTTGGGGAACTGGCTGGGGTCGTAGTAGGTGGTCACCGGGTCGGGCAGCAGGTCGAGGATGTCCACCCAGCCAAGCGCCGTGCGGAAAAATCCGTGGTGCTCCGTCTCGCCGCCCTCGCTCTTGTACATGTAGGCGCGGCCGAGATAGTGCTGCTCTTCTGGGTTGCGGCCCTCGACGACGTCCAAGGGACCTTGGACGATCCCGCGCGGAATCTGCAAGACGATGTTGCCCCAGTTGTAGGGCATGACCGCCCAATGCCGCACCGAGGCGAGCTTCGAGGTGGCCTTGTCCACGCGCGCGATCAGGTAGCGCTCCGACAGCAGGACCGGCAGGCCGCCGTCCTCGTAATGGCTGAAGCGGACCTTGGTTCTGATCGTGCCGTCGGGAAGGCGCGCGTCCACCTCGCCGCCCGCGCGGTCGGCGTCGTAAGAGACGAGCTTCCAGGACGGCGCGGCCGCGTCCACCTCGGCGCCGGTCGCAAACAGCTTCACCGCGCGCCCGGACGCATCGAGCACCGCCGCGGCAAGTCCCCCGCTCCAGCGCCGCGCGACGGGGCCGCCGCCGGGGACCGCCTGATCGAGCGCCAGAGGCCCGCGCGCGGCCGGAGCCCGCGCGGCCACCACGTCGCCGGAGGCGTCCAAATCCAGCGTCAAATCGGAGGTCCGATACAAAGTCCAGGTCTTCGAGCGCTCCAGCGTCGATTCGGCGTCCTGGACCGCCTTGCGCGCGTTGACGAGCTTGGCCTGCGCGAGCTTGAGGCGGTCGCCCGCCTTCTTGAGCGCCGCCAGCGCGGGGTCGACGGTCTTGTCGGCGGCGACCTTGGCCGGCGCGCCCTGCGCGCCGCGCACCGCCGCGGAGAACGCGCGGCTCTGTGGGCCGTCGACTCCGTCGGGCTGCGCGACCTCGGCTTGCGCCGCCGCGGCCGCGCGCGGGTCCACGGACTGCGCCGCGGCTTTCGCGGGGGCCGAGCGCTCGTAGTCGGCCTGCGCCTTCTCGTCGTCGGATTTGGCGGCCTTGAGCTCGGCCTGCGCGGCGCTCAGCGCGCTCTGCGCGGCGGCCAAATCCCGGGGAGCGTCGTCGAAAGCCTTCCACTGCGCCTGGAAGTCGTCGAGGGTCGTGTAGATTTGCACGAGGCGGCCCTGCGCGTCGCGGGCAAATCCCGCGCTGTCGAGCTTGACTTGCACCCAGCCCCGCCTCAGCGAAGCCGCCTCCGCGTTCAGGCGCGCCTGGCGCAACTCGGCCGCGCCGCGCGCGGAGGCGACCAGGCGCGCGAACTGTCCGGCGGAAGGAGAGGAGAGCAAGCTTTGCAGTGTGGTGAACGCGTCGTGTCCCGGCGGAGGGTCGGCGCCCGTGTAGGCCATCACGACGACTTTCTCCGGCGGCAGGGACTGAGCGGTCAAGGGATCGATCGCGTACTGAAGTCCGCCCGTCTTGGAAGCGTCGGCGGCGAAATAGTAGAGCCTTCCCGCCGCGGCCAGTCCGCCCGCGCCGTAGACCGCGTTGAAGTCCAAGGTCTTCAACGGCGAGCCGTCGGTTCCGGCCAGGGCGAAGTCGGATTTCGACAGCGCCGCGTCCAGAGCCAGCGCGCGCGCGTTGTCGCTGAGTGCCGCGGCCGTGCCGTCTTGCCGAGCCTGGGCCACGTCGACGCCGCCGATGAGCTCGTATCTGACGCCGCCGGCGACCGCCGACGGCGAGCTCGGATCGCGGCCGTTGACGAACTCACGGCCGTCGACGGCGTGGATGAAGCCGGCGGCCGTCCACTGCTTGTACTGATCGGCGGTCAGCCAGCCCTGGACGTCCCAGGTGCGCCGCCCATCGGGGCCCACGCGCGTGATCGCGTAGACCGGCTGAAGGTCGCCGCGGCCGCCCAGCCAGCGCGAGCGCATGTCGATGAGGCCTTGCAGGGCCTGAGCGTCGCGGTCGATCTCCTGCGGCGGGCGGCCTTCCCAGCGAGCGCCGCGCAAGCGCTCGCGCTCGAGCATGATCAGCGCGTCGATCGCGGCCATGCCCCGGCCGTATTTGGCCGCGCGCGCCGCGCGCGAATCGGCGCCCACCACCTCGGCGCGCAGGTCGTAGAGCCCGTCGAGCACGGTCGCCCAACCGGGGTCGGCGCGGAAGGCCGGCGAGTCCAGCGCCGACTCCAATTCCCGGTCCAAGGCCGCCTCGGCCTTCAGGTAGGCGTCCAGACGCGCGTCGGTCAGCACGAAGCGCGTCGGATCGTCGCCCTTGGCCGAGAGGTAGTCGGCGAACAGCGCGTCCTTGGCGTCGTCGAGATTCTTCTGCAGGCCCTCCAGGCGCTGGAATTCGGCCGCGACCGCCGGCGGAGGATTCGACGCGCCCCAGAACGCGGCGTCGAGTTCGGACATCAGCGCGCGCCGGTCCGACAAGGCCAGCGAGCCGTCGCGGGCGGCCTGCTCGGCCTGCTGACGGAAAAACCCGAGCAGTTCGGCGCCGACCGGGGAGCTCGGGCCCACCCCGCCCAGCGCGCCGACCAGCGCGGCGACGTCGGCGCGCACGGCCTCGCGCTTTCCCTCCTCATCGTTGCGCGTGAGCAAGTCCAGCCTCTGCGCGGCGGTGAAGTCGTTGCCGCGCACGCCGTCGGCGTCGCGGATCGCCACGCGGTAGAGATGAGCGTCGGCGTCCAGCCGCTGCACGAGCCCCGGCGGCACCGCGCCGCCGAGCTTGGCGAGTTCCGCGTCCTGCGCGGCCTGGAAGCTCGCGTCGCCCAAGCGCTCGGTCCAGAAATCCACCAGCGCGCCCGCGGCGTCCGGACGCAAGGAGGGCGCGGCCGGAGCCGACAGCGGCGCACGGTAGGGATGCAGGGTTCCCGCCGAGCCTTCCCCCAGAGCCTGGAGTTCCGTGACGAGATCGATGAAGGCCGACTTCGTGGAGACCATCGCGGCGCCGAAGTCCGCCCACGCGCGCGCCAAGCGCTGCTGGGAAAGCGCCAGCGCCTGGGCGCCGCCGGGCTCGCCGGCGAGGGCGGTGCGGGCGCGCAGGTCGGCCTCGTCGGCCTGGATTTGAGCCGCGCGCGCCTGCAAGTCGCGCTCGCCGTCGCGGACTTTCGTCATCAGCAAGTTCAATTGCAAGGACAACTTCTGCATGCGCCCATCGGACTCCAACTGCTTGCGCAGCACGCCCGACATCACGCTCTCCAAGCCTTTCTGGATGTCGCGAGGGTCTGGGGCCTCCAGGAACACCCCGGTGATGTTCCGGCCTTGGAACAACCCGCTGGCCACCACCGGCGTGAAGCCCTTGTAGCTCATGCGCTCGGCGATGGTGTTGGCGCGGATTTGCTGCATCAAGTCGTCTTCGGTGCCGAAGCTCTGCGGCAGGCCGCCGTCCGAGAACAGGGTCTGCTGAATGATGCCGACCTCGCGCTGGCGGATCTCGGCGATGAGGCCCGCCGCCAGATCCTGCGGCGAAGCGGCGGCGCTCGCGTCCTGCGGCACGAGCGCGATCAGCGCCGGCGCGGCCGCGGGCGGAAGGCCGAGCAGGGCCGCCGCGCGCGCCGACTCCTGGGCCACGCGCTTGGCCTCGGCGTCGCGCAGCGCGCGCCACTCCCCGGCCGCGGAGGGCTCGCCGCCCGGGGCCGAAGCGGCGCTCAGCCGGCTCTGCGCCCAGCGCTCCAGGCGCACGTCATTCTGGAATTCGGCGGCCAGAACCCCGGCGTCAAGACGCGCGCCGGAAAGCTCGGTTTGATAGATGCGCTCGGCCTTCTGCTCGCGCAGGCGCGACAGCGCCAGGAGAACGTCCGGCGGAGTCGAGGGATCGCGCAGGCGCACTTCGATCCATCCCTCGGTGTAGCCCTTGTTTATGGGAACCTCGCCGAGAGTCTGCCTTGCGAAGTCGTAGCGCGCGTACGCGCCCGAGTTGCTCTCGCTGATGGGCGGCGCCGGCGTCGACGGCGGGGCCGTCGGCGCCTTGGGCGCCAACGCCTCCTCGGCTTGGCCCAAGCGCGCCTGGAGGTCGGCCCAATCGCGCGGCACGGCGGCCGGGGAACGCACCGACCCGGGCGAACCGTCGCCCGGGTCTCCGCTCAGCGCGGCCAGCGCCGCCTGGTCTTTGAGCATGTCCGCGCGCAGTTCGACGGCGGTCACGGCGGCGGCGGGGTCCGAGGAGCCCGACAGCGCCTGGAGCTTGGTCTCATCGTCGGCGAGGCGCTGGGACAGCACTTGGCGCTGGTCGGCGACTTGCGCCGGGAAGGCCGCCAGCGCGCGCTCGTCGTCGAGCGTGTCGATGCGCGCCTGGGCGGCCTTGTCGGGGTCGTAGATCGGTTTGTCGCCGAGCGCTCCGATCAACTGGGTGAAGGCGCGCACCACGATGGACACGGGCTCGGCGCGCCAGATCTGGATGCGCAGGTTCTTGTCGACCATCGTCTCCACGTCGCGCGCGACGGCCACGCGCGCGTCCAGCACGCGGCGCTGAGCCTGCACGGGCTTGTGCGCGGCGAGATAGGCCTGCAGTTGGGACAGCGCCTGGCCGGGGTCGACGGCCACGTCGAGCGGGGAATCGGGCGCGCGGCCAAGAAGGAAGTTGAGTTGGGCGCGCGCGCCTTCCAGCGAGGCCTCGGCCATTGCGCGCTGCACGCGCGCCGCGTCCAGGCGCCGGACCGCGTCCGCCCCGCCGGAGGCCGCGGCGGCCGCCAGAGCGGGCAGCACGCGCGAATCGTAAAGCGAGACCGCGTCCTGGGCGGCCTTGTAGGCGACGATCTCCTGATAAAACTGCACCGCCAGCCCAGTCTTGACCGTCTCGGTCAACGCGTCGTAGTAGGCCTTTTGCTGGTCGTGCTGATCGACTTGCAGTTCGCGCAGCTCCTCGGACTGGAACTGGAAGCCGAATATCGGCGTGACCGGAATGCCCGTGATCGCGATCTGCGGAATCCAGCCCAGCCCCGAGTCCGTCAGGCCAACGCCCACGTTGAGGTCGAGCCACGCCTTCTGGATGCGGTGCTCCTGCGCGCGCGCCATCGCGTCGGCGGCCTGCGCGCGGTCGGCGAGCGCGGCCAGGCCGTGCGAGTCGGCCGCCGCCAGGCGGTAGGCATCGGCCAGAGAGGTGATCGTCGCCGGACCCGACGGCAGGGGCCGCGCCGCCGCGGTCGGATCCTCGATTTGAGCCGCCGCCGCGGCCAGAGCCTCGTTGGCGCCGGCCTCAAGCGACGTCTGGGCATACCAGCGCCAAGCGTCGAAGGCCTGGCGCAGGTCGTCGGGACCGATGAGGCCGTTGCGGTAGGCGCGGATCGCCTCGCCCAAGCGCTGGGCCGCGGCCGGGCCCTGGGGCACGACGGCCGCGGACGCCGCCTGCCAGGCGCGCGCGCGCGCCAGGTCGGCCTGCAGGCGAACCGCGCGGTCGGCATACATCTGCTCGGTCTCCTGCTCGGCCGCGCGGCTTTCCAGCACATACGAGTGGTCGGCGGCCTTGGAGGCGGGATCGTAGATCGGCAGGCGCACCGAGGCGCCGACGGTCAGCACCTGGTTGTTCATCATGTCCTGATACTGTACGCCGAAGCCCGCGGTCAGCCGATCCACCCAGGGCAGCCAGTTCATCACGTTGAACGGAGTCTTGCCCAGCGCGCTTTGAATCGCGCGGGGGTCGAGCGCGCCCAGGATCGTCTTGAGGCGGTCCGGTGAGGCCACCAACGCGCGGACGTTGGCGAGCAGGCGCTGGAGGTCGGCCTCGTTGAGCTGGGCGAACGGCGACGGCGCGTTGGCCGGGCGGCCGGCCAGCGCGTTGTAGCGCGCCAGCGCCTGGTTGTAGCGGTCGAGCGCCGAGGCCAGACGCACGCGCGCGTCGGCGCGCATCGCGTCGCTGGGCGCGTTTTTGACCTCGTAATCGGCCAGGCGCAGGTCCCACTGCGCCTCGGCCAGCGCCACCACGTCCGACTGCCACTGCTGAGTCAGCGCGATCAGGCGATCCTGAAGCTTGAGGCCTTCCTCGTAGAGGGACGCGGTCTTGTCGTCGATGAGTTTTTTCTGCGTCTTGGTCAGCGACATCTCGGTGTAGGTGCCCACGGCCGGGCCTCCGCCCACGGCCAAGTCCGCGGTGGTGTTGTCGACCGCGCCGGAAGTGAAGCCGACCATGCCGCGCGTGCGCGTGTTGTCCATGAACGCGCCGGCCTTGCGCAGATCGTCGATGTCGCTGGTGAGCTTGCCCATGTCCTGCGTCAGCAATTGGCGTCCGATGTCGGCGGCGAACACTTGGCCCAGCGCCTGCACGGACGCGGAGGCTCCCTTCGCGTTCGGGCCGAAGAGGTCGGCCATGTCCTTGTCGTAGCCGGCCAGCGCGCGGCCGCCCTGAAGTTCCTTGTGGGAATGATCGGCCACCGCCTGCCAGAGCTGGGCGAGAGTGAACGATGTGTTCAAGCCGATCGACAGCCGGTTGGGCATGCCGATGTACTGCGAGCCGTAGCCGAGGCTGATCGAGGAATTGTCGCTGAGTTTTTTGGAGAGCTGGGCGTAATAGGTGCGGGCGCCCCCGATGATCTGGCCCTGGCCGCTGAGCGTGACTCCCTTGTCGGGAAGGGTGAACGAGATCTGGTCGCCGAGGGTGTTGGCCTGCTGTCCGGCCTCGGCGGTGAGGCTGTTGTTGATCTGCAGCCAAGTCTTTCCCTGGTCGTTTTTGATCGAGATGCCCTTGACGATCGTCGTGCCCAGGGACTGCTGCTGGATGTCGTCGGTGCCGCGCGTGTTGGCGTAATAGAGGCTGACTGTGAACGAATCGCCCGTGTCGTTGCCGAGCAGGCGGTTGATGTCGAAGGTCGGGCCGATCTGCGTGCGCGAGAAGTACTTGTTGTCGCCGGTGGCCGTGATCGGGAAGTTTTGATTGAGGCTCGGATCGTAGCCGGTGAAGTTCAAATTCACGTTTTCAAAGAACGCGCGAGGGTCCTTGATGAAGAGCTCCTGCTGGGAGGCGTCAAGCGTCATCACGTCGTTGAGCTTGAACGAGGTCTTCAGGTTTCCGCCGTAGAAATAAGGATTGTTGCCGGGCTGATTGGCGGCGACGTCGCCGTAGCCGGTCAAGCCCACGTAGAGCTTGTCGCCCAGCAGCATCACCGCGTAGTCGTCGAAGATCATCAGGCGCGAGGGGCTCAGCGTCGAGCCGACGCTGTTGTTGGTCGGAATGTCGAAGCCGAAACGATGGAGGTCGACGTTCAAGTAGTTGACCCAATTCTGGCCCTGCAAAGATTCAACCTGGACCTCGACGCCCTTGTCGCCGTAAGGGGCGTTCTGACCGCCGGGGCTCGGGGGACTGGTGAACTCGTAGCTGTTGACGCTGATGTTGTTGCCCCAGACGTGAGCGACGTTGCCGAGCGTGGCCCAGGTGCCGGTCTGCAGGCCGTTGGGCACGGAGAAATTCGAGTTGTACACCAGATAGAAGCCGTCGGCGTTGTCGCCGAACTGCATGATGCTGGCGCCGGGGATGAACTGGGAGATTCCGGCGGGATTGGCCAGAAGGCTGCTCTTGAGGCTGGACAAATCCTGGTTGGCGATGTTCTGGGAGTTCTGCGTGATCATGCCCATCAGCGCGTCCAGGAAGGACGAAAAGTCGGACTTCTTGACGACGATCGCCTGCGTCGAGTCGGGACCGGCGGCCATCGCCCACGCGTCGCCCGATTGTCCAAGGTGCAGCGCCTCCACGCGGCGCACCAAATCCGGAGGAAGCGAACCTTGGACCGCCGGATTGGACAGCAGCGCCGCCAGCGCCTGCTGGCTGTCGTCGACCTTGGTCAAGTCGGCCTGCACGATCTGCTGGGAACGGCCGAGCTGGTCTTCGAGTTCGTGCCAGTTGATGTTGGCCTCGAGCACCGCCCGGGTCTTGTCTTGGATCTGCGACACGTCGTCGGCGACGTTGCGCAAGGCGCTGTGCTGGGCCGGGTCGAGTTGGGACAGCCAGGACACGACCTTCGCCTGCGTGGCCTGCAGGCCGCTGAGCGTGCTGGCCAGAGCCTGGGACATGGTGTTGATCTCGCCGAGTTCGTTCTGGTTGACCGTCGAACCGTTCGAGTAGATCGTCGAAAGGGAGTTGTAGTAGGTCTGCACCGAGTTCAGCGTACCGAACGCCTGCTGGTCCCAACCCGTCTTCATCGCGTAGAACGCGGCGGCCTGCTGGAGGAACCCGTTGAGCTGGCCGTAGATCGCGGTCTTGCGCGCGAAGACCTGCGCCGCCGTCTCGCTGGTCCCGTTGGAGCTGACGTAGGCGTCGTCGGTTTTGGTGTCGGCGATCGCGCTGCTCAGAGACTGGGACGCGGTGTTGAGAAAGGCCACCGCCTGGGGGACCTGGCTGGTCAGCGCCGTCTGCGCCGCGGTCACCACCGAATTCGCATACAGATAGCGCGCCACCGCGTAGGAGGCCGGGGCGCCCGCGGGCTGGGCGATGCTGGAAGGCACCAGGCGCTGGGCCGCGTTGAGCGCCAGCATCGCGATCTGCTCGTTGGTCGAAATCGTCGGGGAAGGCTGCTTGCCCACCGGCACCGCGCCGCTTCCCCCCGCGCCCACGGAGATGGCCGTCGAACCCCCCGCGGCCTGCGCGGCTTTGGCGATGGTCTGCAGTTCGGTCCCCAGGTTCGGGATCAGGCCGGCGTTGACGATGGCGTTGATCTTGGCCACGCTGCCGGCGTCGGTGCCCACGCCCACGGGCAGCATGTACTGCTGCAGATTGTACTTGCCGTTGGAGAGGGTTTGGATTTGGGTGAGTATCTGGTTGATCTGAGCGTCTTCGGTGTTGATCTGCCCGGCGCGCTGGGCCTCCTCGGCGTTGTACTGAGTGATCTTCATGGGCAGGCTGTAGGGCTGGACTTCGCCGTAGACGGTCTCGGTGCGCGTGCAGCCGCTCTGGCATTGGCGGTCCTTCATGTCCTGCTGATACTGGGTGATGCCTTCGTGGTAGCCGGCCGAGTCGGTGTAGCCGGTCATGTAGTTCTGCAATGTCTGGCGGAACGCGGCGATGCTCGCGTGCCCGGCCGCGGCGTTGCCCGACGGCGCGCCCTGGGTCACGATCGCCCACGGGATCGTCGTGTCGTAGAGGCTGTTGGTTTGCGTGAGCAGAGTCTGCTCGGCGGTGAACAAGGTGTAGTAGGAGCCGCTGGAGTTGTCGGCGTAGGTCGCGATCGAACTCTGCTGGTAAGGAATCAGGACCCCGCTGATCATCTGCTGGGCGTTTTGCAAAGTCGGGATGATGGTGTTTTGCAGAAGAGCGGTCTTGCGGTCGATGAGCGCTTGGCCGCCGCCTTGGCCGGTGTTGACGAAATTCACGTCGGCCTGGATGTCGTTGAGGATCGCCTGGTCCATGTTGACGAGCGCCTGCAGCGACTGCTGGACCTTCGGCAGGGTCGTCGTCATCGCGCTTTGAATGGCGGTGACCGTGGCCTGGTCCTGCGACCACTGGATGATCGCGCGCGCGGCCTGGGGGACGTCTTGCGCCGCCGTGATCAGGGCCATCTTGGCCTGGAAAGTGGCCACGGAACCGTCGTTGGGAAATTGCACGGCTTGAAGCTGGCTTCCGTAATTCTGGATCGCGGTCTGCAGCTGGGTCAGGGACATTCCCGACAGCATGGGGATGTTGGAGCCGGCGGCCTTGTTGATCTGGGTCGCGATCGCGTCGAGTTGAGACAGCAATTGACGCGCGGCCGACTGCTTGGCGCTCATGTCGGTCTGGGTCTGCGCCAGCCAGCGCGGCAAGGACACCGGCGTCACGTCGCCGAAGACGTTCGTGGTCGTGGCCGTGTTGTTGGGGTCCATCATCGCGTTGACTTGATTCAGGAACGACTGCTTGCTGGCCATCTCCGCCTGCCAGCCGGCCTGGCGCTGGGACAGGACCTGCAGGATTTGGGCCTTGGTCGGATTGCTCAGCGTCGGGTTGGGTTGCCCCGGCGCGGAGCCGGGCACGGCGACCACGAGCACGCCGGCGAATTCCACGGGAACCGTGGGGATCTTGGCCAGACCCGCCTGCGCCTGGGACAGGGCCGAATTGACCTCGGAGAGGTCCGCCTGGAAGCCGGACAGCGAGAACGCCGAGGGATCGTTGGGGTTGCCCGTGGCCGCCCATTGCGCGGCCTGCGGCAGCAACGCCAGGCGCCGGGCGTACTCGGCCGCGGCGGTGGCGCTTTGGCCCTTGTCTTGCGCGTTGACCTGGGCCAGGAAGTTGCTGATCTGCGTCTGGAACTGGCCGATGTTCTGGGTCGCGGTGGCGGCCTCGGTCTGCAGGCCGGCCAGGCTTTGGGCGGAAGCCTGATCGAGCGAGACGGCCTGCTGGGCCTGCTGCTGCCATTGCTGCTGCTGGGCGGCGGTGGCGTTGTTGGCGGCGAGGTTCTGCTGGTTTTGCTGAGCGGAGGAGTTGATGGCCGCGGTCTTCTGCTGAAGAAGAGTCTGCATCTTGGCGATGGCGGCCTCGGCGGCATTGATTTCGTTGAGCGAAAGCGCGAGGTCGACGACGCTGTCGAGCTTGGCGAAATCCGTGTGGAACTGCAGCATGTCCTGGCCGTTGCGCCTCTCGGCCAGGGCGTGGTTGCGGATCTTGTTGGCCGCGGCAAGCAAAGCCTGCGTGGCGTCGCGCTGGGCCAGTTCGCCCTTGACCTGCGCGCGCTCGCGTTCGATCTTGTCGACCAAGTCCGCGATCGCGCGCACCTTGGCCGGGTCCAGGCTCGGGGCGATCGGCGCGGCGCCGGCGCCGTCGGGGTTGCCGCTCATCAAGCCGTTGAGACGCTGGACCAGCGCCTTGTAGGACGCCTCCCGCGCGGCCATGTCGTCCATCGTCCCGTCCTTGCCGGAGGGCGGCGGCGGCAGAAGCGGACCGTAGCGGTCGCTGATGGCCTTCAAGCGCTGCAGGTCGCTGAGATCGGCCGCAGTGGGCTTGGCGATGTCGCGCTCCTCGGCGAGCTTGGCCTGCACGTAGGCCTCGTCGCGCCGCGCGGACAGTTCCTTCATCAGAGAGTCATACTGGGCCTTCTCCGCCGCCGTGATCGGACGGCTTTTCGCCTTGAGCAGGGCTTGGCGCGCCTGGGCGTCGCCGAGTTCGGCGCGCAGTTGGCTCATGCGCGCCGCCACCGCCGCCTCCTCGGCCGACAGGCCGCCGGCGCCCGCGGCCAACGCCTTGATCCGCGCCAGGGCGTTGGCCTCCGTGCCTTTCCAAAGATCGGCGTCGAACGGCAGTTTGGAGTTGGGGCGAGCCTCGGCCGCGCTCACCAACGCCTGGGCCGAAGCGCGAGTCTCTCCGAGGTGCGCGGCGTCCTCAAAACCGAGCCCGCTCTTGACCGTCAGCGCCGCGCCCATGACCGCGTCGGAGATGTGCAGGCCGCTGACTTGCTGGAGCTTGAAGAGCAAGGTGCTGCCCCAGGTGATCGCCCCGCCAAACGGAATGACGCTCTGTCCCTTGGGGCGCTCGATCGCCGAGCCGATGGCCTCGAAAAGATGGAATTGCCCGCCGGTGGCGGCGTGGTAGACGGGGTTGACGGCGGCGTCCATGCCGCCGGCGTAGGTCATGATGCCCGAAATTTCCGCGCCCACCGTCGCCAGGCCCAGGAACGACTTGGCGTTGGCGGCCCAGAACGCGCCCGAGACCGCCGTGCCGGCCACCGCGCCCAGCCACTCGCGCGAGGTCAGGCGAGTCAGCGGGTGGCGGTCGCGGATCTTGGCGACGGCGTCGCGCACGCTGTTGGGGAAAGTCAGCAAGGTCGACAGGATCAAGGTGTTGAGCAAAGGCCCGACGACCAAGTCGCGCGCCAGCGCTCCGGCCGCCGCCGCGGCCACCGGCGCCAAGACATGCCCGAACAGCGGCACCGCGCCCACGACCACGGGAAGGCCGTTGAGGCCCCAGATCAGCGCCGGCCCAAGCAGCGGGATCGACGTCAGCGCAAACGACAACGGCAGCACGGGCGCGAAAGCGCCCAGCAGGCCCATCGCCACCGCGCTCAGAAACGCCAGCGTCAGCCGCCGGACCATGAAAGTCGCCAGCGGCCGCGCGATCGGAGTCAGAAACCAACGCTCAAGCTCCCGGAACCAATCCCGGGCGCGCAGCGAGTCCAGCGCGCTCGGCGCGCGCGCCGAACGGCGCAAGGAGACCTCGAGCCATTTCTTGGCCAGATCCGGCTCCTTGGAAAGCCCCAGGAAGTCCTCGCCGGAATGGAAGAATTCAAAAGACGCCGCCTGGCGGAAGTAGCCGAACACGAAGGTGTCGAACAGGTGGTAGGGAAAGCGCACGGCCGCGCCGAGAAAGAGCTTGTGGACTTCGAGAAGACGCTCGCCCACGCCGCGCCAACCTGGCGAGTAGGACCAGTTGGTCAATTCGCGGAAGCTGGAAAAGCCCGAGTACTTGTGCGAGTCCAGGCGCTTGAAATGGTCGCGGTTGACGGCCTGCAGTCGGTCATAGACCGCCAGCCAGCGCTCGCGCGCGGAGCTCTCGTCCAAGCCGAAGCCGCGCGCCATGTCCAAGACCTGGCCGCGGTCCAAGCCGAACTGCCCGGAAATCTGCTCGATGATGCGCGCCGAGTCCGCGCCACGAGGCAGGCGGCCCAGGTCCGGCCGCCGCGTGAGGCCGCGCACGGTTCGGAAACCCAGGAAATCCTCGCTGATGTATTTCGGCTCGACGGGCTTGGACTCGACGGCGGACGGGGCCCTCGGGAAATCGCCCCCGCCGGCGCGGCGCGGGCGCAAGGCCTCAGGCGCCGCGGCCCGCGATCCGGCGACGACCGCGTCCTCTTCGTCGTGCGGGCGGGCGGAAATGCCGTCGAAGCGCGCATCCTGCCCGGCCTTGATATCCTCGGCGGGAGTCCGCGCGCGCGACGGCGAAAGCGCGCGGCCCGCGGCGGCTTTCAGCCACGCACCGGCGCGCGCGACGGGCCCGTCGGCCGCGGCCGCCGCGCCC
>JAJZQS010000063.1 GCA_021806745.1 bacterium | reverse complement strand
CGGTGGCCCTTGGACTCGACGGCCTTTTGGATGCTGCGCCCCACCGAGGTCAGGTCGGCGTGCACCGCGCCTTCCTCGCCGCCCTCGGGGTCGAAGACGTTGCAGAGTATCCCGACGTGCAGCGCCTTCTTGCCGAAGTCGAAGCCGCGCACCTTCTCGATGCGCGCCGACTGCAGGATGCGCCGCCGCGAGACCTGCGCGGCGCCGAAGCGGTTCTTTCGCCGCGTCTTGCCCAAAGACGAGGTCGAGTCGAAGCGCGAGATCGACACAGAGATCTTGCGCAGCGCCTCATCGAGGTTTTCCTCGGCCTCGGCGTAGGTGTCGCCGCGTCCCACGACCCAGCCCATCGTTTCAAAGCCCTCCGGCGGCACCAGCGCCGCGTCGCCGGGCTCCTTTTGCACGGTGATGTCGTGGACCTTGGCGGGGTCGGGTTTGTCTTGCGGCATCTTCACGCCGACGACCACGCCCGAATGCTCGGGGATCAGATACTTCCCCACCAAGTGGCAGCGCGGCTCCTTGAGGCGCTTCGGGGTCACCGGAGCGCCCACCGCGATTTTCGAGGCTTCCTCGATCACGTCGACTTCCCACACGGTCTTGATCCAATCATAGAGGTAGTCGCCGCCCATGCGCGCGTTGAGTTCGATGAGCTTGGGGCCCGTCGCGGTGATCTTGGCCTCCAGGTGCAAAGCGCCGTTGGCCAAGCCGAGCGCGGCGACCGTCTCCTTGGACATCTTGAGCACCTCGGAGAGATCCTTGGACTCGTGGCGCGAGGGCATGGCGTCGCCGGTTTCCACGAAGAACGGCTCCTTGGTGGGGAAGTTGTCGGTGAACGCGTGGAACTTGATCTCTCCGTTTTGCACGAGCAAGTCCACGTCCACCTCGGCGCCGTCCAGGTATTCCTCGGCCAGGATGTCGGTGCCGTACTTGTAGATCGGGTCGAAGGCGGGGGTCATGTTGGTGCGGATGTAGTCGAGCGCCTTGCGGGCCTCGTCGAGGCTGTCGAGCTTGACGACGAACTGGCTCTTGACGCCCCACGCGGGCTTGAGCACCAGGGGAAATCCGATGCGCGCCGCGGCCTTCTCCAGGTCGGCGGGGCTCTTGATCAGAGCCCAGGCGGGTTGGTGCTTGGAGAGCTTCGCGTTCTCCAGCGTCTGGCGCGTCAGGTACTTGTTGCGGGCGTTGAGCGCGGCTTGCGGGGTGTTGCCGGGCCAGCCGAAGCGCGCCGCCAGCGTGGCCGCCAGCGGTACGGCGTTTTCCCAGAAGGTGATCACGCCGTCGATCTTGTGGGTTTTGACGAGTTCCTCCACCTTCGCGACGCAGGCCACCTCATCGAGCGGGTCGCACTCCAGGAATCCGTCGGCGAGCTTGGAGACCCAGTTGGCCTCCGAGGACAGCAGCACGATCTTGGGACCGAGTTCCTTGAGTCGAGAGTAGATCCACTTCTTGCGCGGCTGGGGGCTTGAGATGACGAGCAGGGTTTTCGTCTTGAGGTCGATGGGCGAGGCGTCGACGGCGGCGGGAGTCTCGGCGGTGTTCATGGTCGAGACAGTGTAAAGCATTCTCCGTCGAGAATCAAACGGACGGCCGGATCCCGGCTATCGGGCGAGGATGACCCACGGACGATGCGCGGCGGGTTGGTCGGGCGGGGCGTAGAGCAAGGGCGTCTGCTCGATGTTTCGTCGGCGAGCGGCTTTTTCTACGGAGGCCTTCACATAGGCGTAGAGACGATCGACGGTGATGCTCCCGTCTTTTGGAGAGGCGGCCGCGCCGTGAAGGCCGGACAGCAGATAGTAGGTGAATAGTCCGTGATTCGAGGAGACCTCTCCCGCACCGACTTGATTGGGGCCGGTGGCCGTCATCACCAGCGCGTCGACGGGGGGGCGTGCAGAGTTGCCGCTTTTCAACGGCCGCAGTCCCGCCATCGCGATTGCTCGGGGGCCGGCCAAAAAGCAGGCGTCCAGGACTACGGATTTGTCTTGGGCGGGGATGTCGCGCAGAAGACCGAACAGGCGCTGGAGAGACAGCGCGGTCTGGGACAGGTAACCGGGATCGGTATCGTAGAGATCGAGCATGTCGTTGCCCGACACGGGGTCGCGCGAGCCATGCCCGGAGAAATAGAAGAACACGCGCGACTTCTTGTCGGCGCGATTCTTCAGCCAGCCCCCGACGGCCTTGATCGCGCTTGCGCGAGTGGCCTTGTCATCGACAAGGAGGAGAACGTTCCTCTCCCGGTAGCCCATGGCCTTGATCAGATAGTCGCGCATCACGCGGGCGTCGTTGTCCGCGCCGCGGGCGGGAGGAATTTCCGGCAGGCTGGATTTCCCCGCGCCGATGACCACGGCGAAGGCGTCGTCCTGGGCGGCCAGAAGGCTGCGCGGCGGCGTGTCGACCGGGTCCGTGGATTCCGGCGCCGAGGAAGCGAGAGACGCGAGTTCCTGGATGTAGCGAATCAGCCCATCGAGTTCTTGGGGGTCGGGAAGGCGGGACAGCGGCAGCATTTTCCCCGTGCCGCGGCTCAAAAGCCGCCTAAAATCCTCGAGACTTCGGGTCTGCGGCGGTGCGGTCGTCAAATCCAAGGACGAGGGATCGACGTTGAGGGCGCGTGCGACGTGCGCCGAGCCGCGCCCGTCGAAGCCGTGGCACTGCGCGCAGTGATTCAGATAGAACGCGGCCCCCTGCCCGAGCGAGCCGTAGTCGCGGGAAGGCGAAGCGGCGGGCGAGTTCGAGTCGTTGAGAGCGCGCACATAACGAATCAACGAATCGACCACTCCGGCATCCAGCGTTCCGGGGCGTCCGCCGGGCGGAGGCATCTTGTCTCCGCCGTACTGGATTCGAATCCGTAGCTGCGTGTCGGATAAATCGCGTACGCGTGCATTGGTCAAGTCCAGCAGGGAGGGATCGACTCCGGCCGGGCGCAGGGGTCCGTCGCGGCCTTTGCCGTCGGGGCCGTGGCAGGCGGAACAGAGAAGCTGGAACGCTTCTTGGCCGTCAGCCCCTGAAGTTTGAGCGCGGCACGCCAAGGCCGGGAATACGAGCGCGAGGGCGGCGATCACGGCGGCGCTCGCGCTCGGCCGAGCGGGTTCCGTGGCGCGTGCGATGGTGCGCATCGCTTCGGATTAGACAAAATAATTTCGCGGCATTGACGGATGCTGCCGCGGCTGTTACACTAAAGGCGTCGGATCGTGCTGTTCGGCGGCGGGACGGACGTCCAGCCGGGCCCCGGCCTCAACGGGCCCCGAAACGGCGCAGCGCGGCTGGCCCCGGTCTCGTGCGGACCGGGGCCGCGTTCTTTCTGAGGGCGCGGCTCCGGCGGTCTCCGAGGGCGCATTGAGGACGCAGGGAGGGGACATGTCGAGCTATTCAAGCGAGGAATACGTCAGCCGCGGCCGCTCGCTTCTCGATGCGGGCAAGGCGGGCGAAGCCGTGGAGGTCTTCGACGAGGGATCGCGTCGTTTCCCCGGCGACGAGGATTTGAGGATGGGCGCGGCGATGGCGCGCCTGCGCGACGGAAACGCCGTCGGCGCGTTGACGATATTCGAGGAACTGGCCGTCTCGCGCCCGCGCTCCGAGGAGGTCCTGGAGGGGCTGGTCGAGGCGGCTTTGGCCGGTGGGCGGCCGGATCGCGCGCGCGAGGCCGCGCGCGAGGCCGCGCGGGCCGCGGGCCGCGACGCGCGCTCGGTCTATCGGCTGGGCCGCGCGTTTTATGGGCGCGGACTCTACGCGGAGGCGCTGCGTTACTATGAACTCGCCGCCGAGGCGGCCCCGGATTGGGGCGAGGCGTGGTTCGGCTTGGGGGCGTGCGAGTGGGCGCTCAGGCGCCCGGCCGCGGCGGAGGCGGCGCTGCGCCGCGCGGTGGAGCTTGAGCCCGGAGACTGGCAGGCCAAGCAGTTTTTGGGCTGTGCGCTCTGCGACATGGGCCGCAAGGCCCAGGCCAAGGAGATGCTCGAATCCGTGCCGCTGGACGCGCCTTGGCAGAAGCCCGCGCTGGAGCGCCTGGTGGCCTTGGCGTGGTGGCCGACCGATCCGCAGCGGCGGCGCGACCTGGAGGCGTTGTGGCGGCGCGTCGTCGGCGGCGCGCCCGCGGCCGCGCGCGACTTGATCGAGGAAGCCAGCCGCCGTCTGGAGCGGCCGCCGGCCTAGGCGAGCGCGGCGGAGAGTTCGCCCAAACTCGTGCGCAGCAGAGCCAGGCGCTCGCCCGTCGTCGCGGACGCGGGCAGCGGCTGTATCTTGAGTCCGAGGTAATCGACGCTTCCGGCCTCTTTCAGCGCCGCCGCCGCCGCCGCGCGCGTGAGAACAGACGCCGGCCGCGAGGCGGCGAAAGGCGCGTGCGAGTCGCGCCAGGCGCCGTAGAGTTCGTCCTCCGCGCAGACGCCGGAGAAAAACATCCCGGCGAGAAGTCCGGCCTCCCGCGCGCGCCGCGCGTGCGTGAGCGGCCCTTCGGCCGAGCGCGCCTCAAGCGCGCTGCGCCCCCAGTTGAGCAGGACGCGCACCGGAGTCTTGCCCGACGACAGCCGCGCCGCCGCGCACTCGTCTTCAAGCCGCAGGAAGCCCTTGTCGCAGGGGCGTTCGGCGGACCACGCGTCGCAGTGCTCGACGAGAATTTCCGCCCCATTCCAGTCCAGCGCGCGAAGTTTCGACAGCGAGTCGGCGAAGGCCTCCAGCGACGAGCGCGCCTCGCCGCCGAGCCTGGGCGCGGAGTGCACGACCACCGCAGCCGCGCGGCTGCGGAGTTTTGACAGAGCGCGGCTTGCGCCCGCGGCCAGTTCCAAGGCACGCTCCCGCCCGCCCGTGTCGCGCGAGGCCAGGCCGAAATGCGGGTCGGATTTCAGGCGCGACATCGTCGCGGGCAGAAGCGTGACGAGCACCCGCCAGCGCGCGTCCAGGCGCGAGATCAGCCAGTCCTCGTCGGCTCGGTGCAGGACGCCGTCAAAAGGGATTTCGACTCCGCTCAAATCCAGTTCGGCGAGTCCGGAAAAGAGCGCATCTTCATCTTCACGGCGCCACGGCACGGCGGATGAGGCCAGAGCGTAGGAAGAGACGAACGGTTTCACCGCGTCATCCTAGCACGACGCGGCTTTAGCGAAGAAGCCCCGCCCGGATCAGGGTAAGCGAGCCGACGGCGACCAGCGCCCACAGCGCCACGGCCTGGATGAGCGGACGCGGACCCACGCGGCTCAAGACATCGCGCCGTAGTCCCGCGCCGATCAAAAACAGCGTCGCGGTGAGGCCTCCCGTGGCCGCGGCGCCAAGCGCACGCCAGACCGGCGCGCCGGCGGGCAGATAAGTTCCCGCCGCGGCCGCCAGAACGAACAGGCCGATGAACCACGGCCAGGCGATCCTGGCCTTCGAGCGCCGCGCCGCCGCGCTGGCCACGCACACGGGCACGATCCACAGCGCACGCGCGAGCTTGACCGTGGCCCCCACCGACAGCGCTTCGGCGCCGTAGCGCATCGCCGCGCCCACCACCGAGCTCGTGTCGTGGATCGCCAGCGCCGCCCAGAGGCCGAACTGATCCTGGCTCAGGCCCAGCGCGCGCCCGATCGGCGGAAAGGCCAGGAGCGCGACCGAGTTGAGCAGAAACACTGCACCCAGCGCCACCGACATCTGCTCGGCGTCGGCGCCGATCACCGGCCCCACCGCGGCGATGGCCGAGCCGCCGCAAACGGCCGTGCCCACCGACACCAGGTGCGCGACGGTCTTGTCCACGCGCAGCAGCCGCCCCAGCGCCGCGCCCGCGGCCAAGGCGAAGGCGATGCTCGCGGCCGTGTCGAGAAATCCGCGCGAGCCCGCGCTGAGCACTCGACCCAGGTTCATGGAAAATCCCAAGCCCACCACGCTGGCCTGCAACAGGATCTTGGTCAGGCTCAGCGCGCGCTTGGGCGCGGGAGCCGGGGCGAGCAGGGCGAACGCGCCTCCGGCCAGCAGTGCCGTGGGCGGGGAAATCCACGGCGTGAAGGCCAGCGCCAGCAGGCCCCAGAACAGCGCGTCGAGAGCCGCCGCCAAGCTACGCCTTCTTGGACTCGCCGCCGCAGCAGGAGCCGCCGCCGTCGAATCCGACCGCGCGCAGGATGTCTTCCATCAGGCACCAGCGCGTGATCGCCGACTGCAGGAGGTTGGCGCCGACGAAGGCGGTGAAGTAGGCGAAGCGGGGATCGACCCAGCGCGCGAGGGCCAGGCTGATCAAGATGAAGGTACCGGCGATGGCGCGGATGCGGCGTTCCAGGTTCATAGGCGTTCCTCTTTTTTTATTTTGCGGCGCGGGCGCGCCAAGTTTCCAGCATGTAATATAAGACGGGCACGGCCATGCGCGACAAAAGCGTCGAGGCGACCTCGCCCGACATCAGCGCCACGGCCAGGCCTTGGAAAATCGGGTCGAACAGGATCACCGCCGCGCCGCAGACCACCGCCGCCGCGGTCAGAAGCATCGGACGGAAGCGCACCGCGCCCGCGTCGATGACGGCGTCGCGCAGGCTGAAGCCCTCGCGGCGGCGCAGCTCGATGAAGTCCACGAGGATGATCGAGTTGCGCACCACGATGCCGGCGCCGGCGATAAATCCGATCATCGAGGTGGCGGTGAAGAACGCTCCCATCGCCCAGTGCGCGGGCAGTATGCCCACCAGAGTCAGCGGGATGGGCGCCATGATGACCAGCGGCACGGTGAACGACTCGAACCACGCGACGACCAGCGCGTAGATCAGCACCAGAACCGCCGCGAACGCCTCGCCCATGTCGCGGAAGACTTCATAGGTGATCTGCCACTCGCCGTCCCATTTCAGCGACATGCGCGTGGGATCGTCGGGCAGGCGGGTGTAGAAGGTCTGCAGGTCCAGGTTCATCGAGCGCGCCAGCGCGTCGATCTTGGGCTGGACTTCGAGCAGGCCGTAGACCGGGCTCTCGGTGCGGCCGCCCACGTCGGCGATCACGTAGGACACCGGGCGGAGATTCTTATGGTAGATCGGCATGTCCGCGTCCAGCCGCCGCTCGCGTGTCAGCGCGCGCAGCGGGACCGGGATGCCGACGCGCGAAATCAGCGCCGTCGATTCCACGCCGGACAGGGATTGGCGCAACTCCGGCGGTAGGCGCAGGCGGATGTCCACCGGCTCGCGTTCGGCGGCGACGTGCGCAAGGCCCAAGGTCTCGCCGGCCAAGGCCGTGCGCGCGGCCTGAGCGACTTGCGCCGGGGCGATCGCGTTGAGCGTGGCCTTTTCGCGGTCGACCATGAGTCGGTCCAGCGGCTGGGGATCGGGGACGTAGGTGTCCACGTCGGTGATGTCGGGCACGCCGCGCAGCAGCGTCTCCAAGCGCCGCGCGAAGTCCGCGCGCCGCGCCGCATCGGGCCCATAAATCTCGTAGACGATCGTCGACAGCACCGGCGGCCCCGGCGGGACTTCGGCGACCTGCACGCGGGCTCCGTGCCTGCGCGCGATCTCCGTGACTTGCGCGCGCAGCGAGCGGGCGATCGCGTGACTTTGCCGGCGATGGCCTTTCGGCGTGAGCTGCACGACCAGGTCGGCCTGGTCGGGGCTGCGGCGCAGGAAGTAATGCCGCACGAGGCCGTTGAAGTTGTAGGGCGCGCCCAGGCCCAGGTAGGCGACCACGCGCCGGACCTCGGGCGTGCGCCGTAGCGTCTGGGAAAGCTCGTCGACGGCCCCGCGCGTGGCGGCCAGCGACGAGCCCGCGGGCATGCTCAAGACGACCTCGAAATCCTCCTTGTCGTCGAAAGGCAGCATCTTGATGATGACCGCCTTCAGCGGCACCAGCGACAGAGCGCCGACCAGCAGAAGTCCGGTGGCGGCCAGGAACGCCGTCCTGGCGCCGCGGTCGTCGAGCAGCGCGCCCATCACGCGGCGGTAGAAGCGGTCCAGACGCCCCTCCTCGGCCTGCCCGTGGCCGTGCGCGGGCGGCCACATTTCCAGGATGTGCGCGAAGGCCCAGGGCGAGACGACGAAGGCGATGAACGCCGAGAACAGCATCGCAAACGACGCTCCGACGGGAATCGGGCGCATGTAAGGCCCCATCAGCCCGCCGACGAAAGCCATCGGCAGTATCGCCGCGATCACGGCCCAGGTCGCGAGCAGGGTCGGGTTGCCGACCTCGTCGACGGCGTCCACCGCCAGTGCCCAGAGCGTCCTTCCGTCGCGCATCGTGAAGTGGCGGTGGATGTTTTCGACGACGACGATCGCGTCGTCGACGAGTATGCCGATCGAGAAGATCAGCGCGAAAAGAGTGATGCGGTTGAGCGTGTAGCCGAGCACCCAGTAGACGCCCAGCGTCAGCGCCAGCGTCACCGGCACAGCGATCAACACGACCAGCGCTTCGCGCACGCCCAGCGCGAAGGCGACCAGCGCGGTGACCGACAGCGTGGCCAGAAGCATGTGGAACAGCAGTTCGTCGGACTTGTCCTTGGCGGTCTCGCCGTAATCGCGCGTGACCGCGATGTCGAGCGCCGCGGGAAGATTCTTTCGGTAGCGCTCCACGCGCGCCAGCGCCTCGCGCGTGACCTCGGTGGCGTTGGCGCCGCGGCGCTTGGAGACTTGCAGCGTGACGGCGTCTTGCGGGGCGGCGTCCGCCTGCCCCAGAGCGGCGCCGCCATAGACTAGAACCTGCCGGTCTTTGTCGTCGGGCCCGTCGATGATCCGCGCGACGTCGCTTAGTCGCACCGGTTCGCCCGCGGACACCCCGATCACGGTGCGCGCGAGGTCTTGTGCCGTGCGCACTTGGGCGTCCACGTCGGTCAGCACATCGCGCGCGCCGGCATCCTGCGTGCCCGCGGGCAGGCGCAGGTTGGCCGCGCGCAGGCGGTCGGCCAAGTCCAGCGGCGACAACCGGTGGCGCGCCAGCGCGGCCGGGTCAAAGAAAACCGAGAACTGGCGGCGGCGCCCGCCGAGGATCTCCACGTCGGAGACCTCGTCGACGGTCGCGACGACATGGCGGAGTTCGGCCGCCGCGCGGCGCAAGTCGAGCGGGCTCAAGCCCTTGCCGGTCAGCGTCAGCGCCAGTACCGGAACGTCGTCGATCGAGCGCGGCTGAACCAGCGGCTGGCCGGCCCCGGGCGCCAGCAGGCCCATGTTCGCGGCCGTCTTGGCGAAGACCAGCGTCGTCGCGCGCTCGGGGTCGGTGCCGACCTTGAAGCGGACGATGAAAAAAGCTCCGTCGGGCTGGGCGGTCGAGTACACGTATTCGACGCCGGGAATCTCCATCAACTTGCGCTCGCCCACCGCCACCAGCCGGTCTTCCACTTCCTTGGCCGAGGCCCCGGGCATGGGCACCATCACGTCGAACATCGGCACCGAGATCTGCGGCTCCTCTTCCCGCGGCAGCTTCAGCGTGGCCACAGTCCCCAGGCCCACCGCGGCCAGCGCGATCAGCACGGTCAGCTTCGAGCGCACGAAGGCGGCGGCCAGGCGTCCGGCCGGTCCGAGCGGGCGCTGCTGCGGGGCGTTCATCGCGTCTCCTCCAGGCTGTGCGCGATCGCGGTGACCGATCCATCGTCGAGCAGGCCCTGCGCGGCGCGCAGCGCCGCCCATTCGGTACGTTCGCGTCGGCGGGCGTCGAGACTGGCCTCAGCGAGCTTGGCCGCGGCTTCCTCCGCGCGCAGGACCTCCATGATGCTTTGGCGTCCCTCGCGATAGAGCGGGCGGACTTCGACGAGCGATTCGCGCGCGCGGGCCAGCGATTCATCGATCTCCGCGGCCGCGGCCGTCACGCCGCGCACGGCGGCGGCCTGCGCGGTCACCTCCGAGCGCACGGCGTCTTCAAGAGCGGCGCGGGCCTGTGCCGCGCCTTCGGTCTCGGCGTGGGCGCGATCGCGTCGCGAGAAATAGGCCGGGTCGCCGAACGGGACGCTCGCGCGCAGGCCGAACATGCGCGCGCCGGCGCCGTTGTCGAGACCGTCTCCGGTGGTCTGCAGGGATGCGAACGCGTCGACGACGGGCAGGAGGCTTTGCGCCGCGCCGCGTTCGCGCACGCCGGCGCGATCCCGGCGAAGTCCCGCCGCGCGCAGATCCGGACGCGCCGCCAGAGCGGCCGCCACGAGTTCGGCGTCGTCGGCTACCGGCGCGGCCCAGGGCGACAGCGACCCCTCGGGGTCGGGCGCGGCGCCTCCCAGAAGCGCGGCGAGCTGCGCGTCGTGGGCGTTTTTTTCGGCTTGCGCCTGGGCGCGGCGCGCCTTGAGACCCGCGAGAACCGCGAGAGCCGCCTGGTGGTCGGACCCCAGGATCAGGCCGCTTTTCTTGAGGCGCTCGGCGCTGGCGATCTCGCTTTCCGACGAGGCGATGCGTTCGTCGAGTTCCTTCAGGAGGGCGCGGTCGCGCAGGCCCGCCAGATAGGCGTCGATGGTTCGCAGGCGAACGCCCTGGGTCGCGGCGCCTCCCAGCGCCTCGGCCTCCTTGGCGGCTAGGCCCGCCTCTTCGTGGGCGCGGCTGATCGCGAAGCCGGAAAACAGCGGCAGGCCGATCTGGACGCCGCCGAGCACGGCCGTTTGGTAGCCGGGCTGGTTGAGCGCGGGCGGGGCGAAGTCGGAGGCCGCGACGCGGCGCTCCTCCAGCAGAGTGCCGAAGGCGAACAGCGGATCGTCGCTGCGCAAGACCGCGCCGTCGGCCGAGAGTTTTGGCAGGCGGTTCATCGTGGCCTCGTGCTGGGCCGCCTCGGCCTGGCGCCGGGCGGCTTGGGCCCGGGCGACTTCCGGCGAGCGCGAAACGGCGGCCGCCACGACGGAACTTAGATCGTCGGCCGCGCGGGCCGGGGCGCACAGCAGAAGGAGGACGGCTGCGGATTTCATCGGGGTCTTTTCCTCTTCGGATTCAAAATCCGTCTGACGGTTGGATGCGCGTCGGCCGCGGGAGGATTCGTTGCCTAAGAGGCGGCATTGGTCCAGGGGCCGGCGTTGAGCACCTCGCGAAATCCCCGGCGCTTGAGCGTGGCCGCCGCCAGCGCGCTGCGCGTTCCCGAGGCGCAGCAGACCACCACGGGCTTGGACGCGTCGAGTTCGCCTAAGCGCCTTTCGAGTTGGTCGAGCGGGATGTTGACGCTGCCCGGGGCGCTTGCGCGGCGATACTCGGCGGGGGAGCGCACGTCCAGAATGATCGCCCCGCGCCCGCGCAGCTCAGGCAGGCGCGCCGCGGCGGCTCGAAAGCGCAGGAATCGGAAAATCATGAAACCGACGACGGCCGCCGCAAGCAAGTAAGGCTGAAGGGTCCCGAGGCTCAAGCGCGCGTCCTCCGGGCGAGCAACTGCACGACCGCGCTGGGGCCGGAGTGTCCTTTGCCTTCCCGCACGTCGCGTTCGGTCTCCCGCAGGAGTTCGATTTCAAGGTTCCCCAGCTCGGCGCGCAAATCCGCGGCCGTGGGCATGAGCGTCGTATCCGAGGGCCCGCCGGTCCCGCGCCCGACTTGGCGCGGATGGTAGGCCTCGAGGATCAGGACGCCGCCGGGCTTGAGGCCTTTCACCGCTTTCGCATGAAGGGATTTGCGCAGGGGCGCGGGGACATGGCACCAGATGGAGACGATCGCGTCCCAGGAATCCGGCGCGATCTCGTAATCGGCCAGGTCGCAGTGTATGGCCTCCACGCTCACGCCGCGTCCGCGCGCCAGGAGCGCGAGCTTGTCGAGGCCGGCGCGCGAGCCGTCGACCGCGACGGGGAAAAGTCCGAGCCCGGCCAGGTAGACCGCGTTTCGCCCCTCCCCCTCGGCCAGGCAGAGCACGCGTGCGCCGCGCGCGATGAGGCCGGAATTTTCGCGCAGAAAGTCGTTGGGCTCGACGCCGTAGTAGTAGTCGGCTCCGCCGTATCGTTCGTCCCAGGGATTTTTCATCGCGGCGAGGGCGCACGGCGGCGCGGGTGGGAGAGAGCGATCATCCGGATCATGCGCCAGTTGATCCAAACGAAATGCCAGAGCTGGAACGGCAGGAAGGTGCGCGCGAAAAGCGCGCGCGGCGACGGAGTCATCGAGCCGCGCGCGTGGTCGGTCGGGGTTTTTGAACTCATGGCTATTCCGGGATCAGCCACCAGCCGGGCAGGGCTTTGGCCTTGTAGAGGAACATGAAGTGCAGGATGTGCTTGATCCAATGCCCGGCGGTGCCGATCTCGCCGAAGGTGTAGTCGGGGTCGCGTCCCTCGCCGGGGAACTTGTCGTAGTCGGGCACGACCGGATACATCGTCATCGACGCGGCCGTCCCGCGCCAGAAGCTCTTGCCGGCGGAAGCCACGCAGGCCGCACCCATCTCGGCGAGGCTGGCCTCGTGCGTGGGCCCGGGCGCGCCCTCGATCATGTCCGCCACCGACTGCGCGACCGCCCGCGCGATGATTCCCGAGGGCATCCCGGTGCGCGGCGGCGCCGGGGAGATTTTCGTGCCGTCGGGAGCTTGCCGGGGCTTGGAGATCGGGTGAGGAGGGGCGAAGGCGATTCCGGCCGCGAAGATGTTCGGATATTTCGGCGTCTGATAGGTGCGCGGCCAATCCGACGCCTTCCATTGCTCGTATGGCTTGGGCGAGTAATCGGCGTCGACCTTCATGAACCGGTTGGGCAAGAACAGCTCCGAGGTGATGTCGGCCCCGGCGCGGTCGAACGCGCGGATGTCGGCGCCCAAAAAAGGCGGCAGGAGCATCGCGAAGTCGAAGGCGACCTCGCCTTTGGCGCCGTCGAGCGTCATGTAGCGGGCGCGGCCGGGTTCCACGGCCTCGACGTGCGCGCCCGTGATCCACTCCACGCCGCGTTCGGAGAACAGCGATTCGGCGAAGACCTTGCTTGGCACGCTGTAGCCGCGCCATTGCACGCGCATGCCGTCCACGCCGAAGTCTCCGATCTCGGCCTCGTTGGTCAGGAAAATCACGCGGGCCTTGTCGCGCACGCCGGCGCGCCGCAGTTCGAACTCCAGGTTGAACACATACTCGAACGCCGCGCCCTCGCAGGTGCAGCCGCCGTGGCCGGTGCCCACCAGCAAGGTCTGTGGCTTGCCCTCTCGCATGCGCGCGATCGCCGCGGCCAGCGCCTTGGCCGCGTGCGCGGCGTGCGAGAAGGTGCACACCGAGACCGTATTGGCATCGGGGCCAAGCCCGGGAGTGGCCCCGAAATTCAGGCTCGGGCCGGTGGCGTTGATCAGGTAGTCGTAGACTTCCTCGGTGCGCTCCCCGCGGCTTTCCTCCGCGGTGGATTCGACGACGACGAACGGCTTGGGCGAGGCCGCCGAGCCCTCCGGGTGCAGTTCGACCGCTTTCGCCCGGCGGAACTCGATGCCCAGGCGCTTGTAAACCGGCGCCAGCTCGAAGGTGACTTCCTCCGGCGTCATTTCGCCCACGCCCACCCAGATGTTGGACGGAATCCAATTCCAGAGACGGTTGGGCGACACGACGGTCACCCGGTGCTCCTTGGCCAGGCGTCGTCGCAGGATCAGGGCGGCCGTGTGGCCGGCGATGCCCGCCCCGAGAACGACGATTTTGGCCATGGTCTTATCGCAACGCTCCCGCCCGTTTGGATGCCGGGCGGGTCCGGGAAGATTCACGCCTCATGGGATGGGGACGGCGAGGTTTTCCTTGTCCTCGGCGGGAACAAAGCCATGGGCGGCGTAGGCGCGGCGCGCGGGGCCGGTGTAGAGGAACCGCAGCCATTCCCGGGCCGACGCGCGCGCGCCAGAGATCTCGGAAATGATGTAGGAGACCTGTTGGCGCAGGCTGTCGGCCGGGGGCAGGAACACCCCGGAGACGGGGAGTTTGTGCGCGCGCGCGTTGCCGATCTCGGTGCGCCAGACCAGGCCCACATCGGCTTTTCCCGCAGAGATGTCGGCCGGGATCTCCCGATGGTGGACGGCGGTGAAATACACGCGAGCGATCGGGCGGCAGGCGCGGCAGTCGCGGTCGCCGCCGAGCGTCTTCCAGAGGCCGTGGCGCTCCAGTACTTGCCGTCCGTAGACGCTCATGATGCCTTCGTCGACGGGATTGGGAAGCTCCACGCGCAAGTCCGCGCGCGCCAGATCGTCGATGCCGCGCACTTTTTTAGGATTGCCGCGCGCGACCATCAGGGCGAGTTCGTTGTGCAGGTAGACGCGGTAGTCCTTGGCCAGCCCCGCTTTTTTGAGCGCGCGCAGGTGCGCGAGATCCACCGTCGCATACAGATCCGGCCGCATTCGGTAGCTCTTGCCCGCGTAGGTCCAGCCTCCGTTTTCCACGGCCTGGGCGATCAGGCCCGGGGGCAAGGTGATCACGCCGATCGAAGAGATCTTCGGATGGGACTTGAAGAACGCGCGCGCGGCGTCCGCCATCGCGAAGAATTGGTTTCCGGCAAGCCACAGGTCCAGGTCGACGCCCGCGCTCATGAGTTCGAGCGCGGGCGTCCCCGACAGCGGCGCGGCGTCGCGGCGGAAGACGCGCAAATCCGCGTCATGGCCGGCGGGAATGGGCGTGAGCGCGGCGCTCGCGGCGGCGGGAAGAACCGCCGCGAGCGCCAGGAGGAGTCCGCGTGGGGAGTTCATGTTTGTTTTCCTCCGGTCGCGCGCCTACGCCGAAGGATGGATGTAGGCCCAGCCGTCGCCCTGCCGGATGATCAATTCGCCCATGGAGGACGGCACGAGGTGGATGAACGGATACAGCGTCGCCGGGTCCACCTTGAGTTCGCGCAGGGTGTTGCTGCACTGCGCGAGGATCGCGCCGCGCGCGGCCAGCGCCTTGAGTTCGTCTTCGAGTCCATTTCCTTTCTCGTAGATCTTGTAGCCCTTGCTGTTGGCGATGAGCTCGACTTCGACGCGGCCCTTCAAGCGCGGGTCGTCGAAGGCGTTGCGCATGTTGTTGAGGGTCTTTTTGAACACGCCGGGCGCGTCGGTATCCACGTGGAAAATCACGCGATAGTGGGTGTGTTCGGGTACGGCGCCGTGGAAATCCGAGGCGGGTGCGGCGGAAGCGCGCGCGACGGCGGCCAGGGCAAGCGCGGCGGCGGCGAGGGTCTTCTTCGTCTTGGTCATGAGGTTCTCCTTGATTCGTATTTAGTATCGAGCGTCCACGGGCTTTCCGCCCTTGGGCCAATCGGCGGACTTGTCGGGGAAATCCGGTCGCGGCTGGAAGGCCACGAAAGCCGCCACGTCGCGAGCCTCCTGCGCGGTGAGGTTGCAGGCCGCGCCCTGGGGCATGTTCGCGCGGATGAATCGCTCCAGCGTGTGCAGGCGCGCCATGCCCGCGCCGAGGTTGAAGGAGCCCGGCCCCCAGAGGGGGGGAATCTCGCCGTCGGGATCGTCATCGGGGTCGCGCAGTCCGGCCCCGTCTTTGCCGTGACAGCGCGCGCAGCGCTGGGCGTAGAGCCGCGCTCCGGCCGGCTCGTCGGCCGGGCCGACGCGGTCGGCCGCGGACGCGCCGGCGGCCTTTGTCGTGGGAGTCTTCGGCAGAGACGACAGATAGGCCAGGATGTCCATCATCGCGGGCGACTTTTTAGGGAGAGCCTCCCCGTTGAGGCTGCGCCGGAAGCATTCGTTCACGCGGTCGGCCAGGTCGAGGACGCGGCCGGCGCGCGGATTGTAGCGCGGGTACTTGGCCGCGACGCCGGTCCAGGGCAGGGCTTGCGGATTCGTTCCTCCGTCCGCGTGGCAACTGACGCAGTTCAGCAGGCTCTTGTCGTATTTCGGCAGGCGCAGGCGCGTGTGGGTCAGCAGGTCCAACCCTCGACTCGGGACGGGCGTCGACGGGCGATCCTCGCCGCGCGCGGCGGCAAGAGGAAGCAGCGTCGCGAAAAGCGCAGCCGCCGCGAGATTCCGCGTCCCATGGGAGGTCATGCGGGAAATATAGCGCCGGTAAAACATAAATACAAGAAATATTAATTGATATAACATAAAATAAATTTATGCATATCAGGAGATTCCCGTTCGATCCGGGCCTACTCGAGGCCCTACTCGCCGCCGTGGAGGCCGGCAGCGTCACCGACGCGGCGCGCGCGCTGCACCTGACCCAGCCCGCGGTCACGGCGCGGCTGCGCCGCCTGGAGAGCGCGGTCGGCGCGGCGCTGCTGGTGCGTTCGGCGCGGGGCGTCGAGCCGACGCCGGCGGGGCGTCGGCTCTGCGAGCGGGCGCGGGACATTCAGGCCATGCTGGAAGAGGCGGCTTCGGCGGCCGGA
>JAJZQS010000175.1 GCA_021806745.1 bacterium | reverse complement strand
CTCATGCGAACCAGCGACGCGGTCTCGCGCTCGGTGCCCGCCGCGCACGTCGCGGCGTCGATCGCGATGTTCTCGCTGGTCTACGCGCTGCTGTTCGCGGTCTGGGTCACGGTTCTCAACGACAAGATCTCCCACGGCCTCGACGAGGCGCCCGGCCGTCCGCGCGGCGGCGGCTGGATGGGCGCGGCCGTGGAACTGGCCGACCCCGCCGGTCCTTCTTTGACCGAATCCAGGGACGAGGCGCCGTGAGTCTACGCCAGATCTGGTTCGTCTTGCTCGGGGTTCTGCTCTCCGGCTACGCGGTTCTCGACGGCTTCGACCTGGGAGTGGGCATCCTTCATCTCGGCGCGCGCGACGACCGCGAGCGGAGGATATTCATGAACTCCATCGGGCCGTTGTGGGACGGCAACGAGGTCTGGCTGGTGACTTTCGGGGGGGCGCTGTTCGCGGCGTTTCCCGAGGCCTACGCGACCGCGTTCTCGGCGTTCTACCTGCCGTTCATGGCTTTGCTGTGCGCTCTGATTTTTCGCGCGGTCTCGCTGGAGTTCCGCAGCAAGCGTCCGTCAGCGGCGTGGCGCAAGTCTTGGGACGCGGCGTTTTTCGCCGCCAGTCTCTGCGCGGCGTTGTTATTTGGCGCGGCGGTGGGCGATTCGATGCTCGGCATTCCCATCGGCTCGGACCACGAGTTCAGCGGAGGCTTTCTCTCGCTACTGCGGCCATACGCGCTCCTGGTCGGCGCGCTCAATGCCGCGTTGTTCGCGCTGCATGGGGCGCTGTATCTTCAACTGAAGACCGAGGGAGGCCTGCGGCGCCGCGTTCGGCGCTGGGCGTGGCATGCGTTCGGATCGTTCCTCGTTCTCTACATGGCCGTCACGATCGCGACGATCGCCGCCCTGCCGCGCGCTCTGGCCAATTTCGCCGCGATGCCGTGGCTGTGGGGCGCGGCGGCCGCGGAGGTCCTGGCGCTGGCCAACATCCCGCGGTGCTTGTATTTGGGCAAATCCGGCCAAGCCTTCGCGTCCTCGTCCGTGGCGATCGCGGCGCTGGTGGCGTTGTTCGGAGCGGCGATGTATCCAAACCTGATCGCCTCGAGCCTCGATCCGGCCTGGAGCCTGACCATCGACAACGCGGCATCCTCGCACAAGACCTTGGCGATCATGGCCGCGATCGCGGGGCTGGGGATGCCGTTCGTGCTGGCCTACACGGCGATCGTTTACTGGGTGTTTCGCGGCAAAGTCGAACTCGGGCGCTTCAGCTACTAATTCGCTAAGATGGGCGCATGCTCGCCCGTCAGCGCGCGTCGCGGCGCGCCAAGACCGCGCCGCCCGGCGGCGGGGCGGTCTTTTGGAGGCGGGCGGCGCCGCTTCTGGCGCTGGCGCTCGCGGTGCGGCTGGTCGGCCTGGCCTACGGCCTGCCCCATGTCTACAACGCCGATGAACCGCATCTTCTGCACATGGCGGTGTCCCTGTCGGCGGGCCTGCGGCCCTATTCGTTCAAGTACCCGACGCTGTGGCCGGAGGTGTTGGCGGCGGCTTTCGGCGCGTGGTTCGCGTTCTGGTCCGGCGCGGGGCTGGCGCGCGGGGCGTCCGCGTTCGCCGCGCTCTACGCGTTTCATCCCACCGGCTTCTACCTGATCGCGCGCGGGCTGGCGGCGGTCTGCCAGATCGGGGGGCTGGCCGCGGTCGCGCGCGCCGAGACGCGCGGCGGCGCTCGGCTGCCCTGGGGCGCGGCCTTGCTGGCGCTGTCGCCGACGCTCGTGGAATCGGCGCACTCGGCCAAGCCCGACTCCCTGATGTTTCTTCTGTCGGCCGCGTCGATCGCGTTGGCGCTGGAATTTCTGGCCGACGGCAAAAAATCCCGCCTGATGGGTTCGGCGTTCTTGGCGGGCTTGGCCTGCTCCGCGCAGTACACCGCCGCTCCGGCCGGGCTTGCCGTCGGGTGCGCGTGGCTGTTGGGCGAGGACGGTCCCGCGCCTTGGCCGTGGCTGTGGCAGGCGGGGGCCGCCGCCGCGGCGGGATTTTTGCTGGGAACTCCGTACGCGCTCATCGATCATTCGCGTTTCGCCGCGGATTGGCGCGATTACGCCGCGCTCGGCCGCCTGCGCGACCCCGACGCCCCGCGCTGGACTTGGGCCGCGGTCAAAAACATTTGGGCCTTCGCCGGGGAGGGGACGATCGGCGGGCTGGCGGCGCTTCTCGGCGCGGCGGCGCTTTTGCGTCGAGAGCCGAAACGAGCGCTTGTGCTGCTGGTTCCCATCGCGGCCTACGCGGCGGTCCTGACCTTCAGTTTCGATGGAGGCGTGCCGCGCTATCTGATGGGGGCCTTCGCGCCCCTGGCGCTGTTGGCCGGAGAGGGCCTGTCTTCGGCCGCCGGGGAGATCGCCTGGCGCCGCGCGTTGACGGCGGCGCTGGCGCTGATTCCGGGGCTGATCTTGTGCGCGAGCATGGACGCGGACTTCCTGGCGCCCGACACGCGCGCGCAGGCGGGCCGATGGCTGGCCGCGCATGTGCCGGCGCACGACACGCTCCTGCTCGACGAACCGCACGCCGGGCCTTTGGCGCCGATGGACCTTGAGCAGTGCAAGGCCCTCGCCGCGCGCACGGCCGCGCTCGGCTCGCCGCGCGCTCGGCTGTATGCCGCGATGGCCGCGCATCATCCGGGAGGCGGCTGGCGCGTGCTGCGAGTGCGCCGCTCGGCGGCCGATCTCTGGTCGGCTCCCGGACACGTGGCGCGCTCGCAGGCCGACGGCGACTTTCTCGATGTGCGTCCGGGTCTGGACGTGGCGCGTGCCGCGCGCGTGGATTATGTCGTCACCTCCAGCTACGGCGCCGACCCCGAGCGCGCGCGGGAACTGGCGACTTTCTTTCAAGAGCTTTACGCCGGCGCCGACCTCGTCGCCGAGTTTCGCCCCGTGCCCGAAAAAGTCGTCGGGCCGTGGTTGAGGGTGTTCCGGC
>JAJZQS010000174.1 GCA_021806745.1 bacterium | reverse complement strand
GCGCCAAAGAGATAAAATAAAGAAGGAGCTTCGGAGGAAACGCCATGGCCTGGATGAAAAGAGTTTCGCTGTTCATTTTGACCAACCTGCTCGTGATCGTGACCATCTCGATCACGATGAACTTGCTGGGAATCCAGCCCTACCTGACCGCCAACGGCCTTGACCCCGTCGCGCTGGCCGAGTTCTGCCTCGTCTGGGGCATGGGCGGGGCGTTCGTTTCGCTCGCGATCTCGCGGATGATGGCCAAGTGGGCGATGGGCGTGAAGGTCATCGACCCGGAAAACGCCCGCGGCGCCGCGCGCGAGCTCGTCGACACCGTCCACCGACTGGCCCGGTCGGCGGGGCTTGACGCGATGCCCGAAGTCGGCGTCTACGACAGCCCCGAGCTCAACGCCTTCGCCACCGGCCCCACCAAGTCGCGGGCCCTCGTGGCCGTCTCCACCGGCCTGCTGCAGGCGATGGATCCCGCCGAGCTCGAGGGCGTGCTCGGCCACGAGCTCACGCACGTGGCCAACGGCGACATGGTCACGATGACGCTTCTTCAAGGCGTGGTCAACGCGTTCGTGATGTTCTTGGCGCGCGTGATCGCGTTCGTCGTCAGCCGCCAGGTCGAGCGCAACCGCGAGACGGTGCGCTTCGCGGTGACGATCGCCCTCGAAATCGCGCTGAGCCTCCTGGGCTCGATGGTGGTCGCGGCGTTCTCGCGCTGGCGCGAGTACCGCGCCGACGCGGGCGGCGCGCGCCTGGCCGGCCGCGAGCGCATGATCGCGGCGCTGGAGGCCCTGCGGCGCCGCTACGAGCCGCTGACGCCCAAGACCGCCTACTCGTCGCTGCAGATCGCGGGACGCTCCGGCGGACTGATGGCCTTGTTCGCCTCGCATCCGCCCCTGGAAAAACGCATCGCGGCGCTGCAATTGGCGGACTGAGGCGGCCGCGCGGGGTGCGCCTTGACATCGCGCGCCAAGAGCATTACTCTGGGCGCATGAGAACCGCTCACGGGGGGTGGGCGAAAGCGGGGGCGGCGGCGCTGGCCGCGGCCCTCGGGGCGTCCGGCTGCGCGACGGGGCCTTCCGCCTCCACCAAAGAGGTCGTCAACGCCTACGTGGCCTCGCATGATTACGCCCAGGCCGAGGCCTTCCTCGACGCGCACAAAGACGACCAGTACGGCCGCCAGAACGCGGTCTTGTTCTACCTCGACAAAGGCGCGGTGCAAAGCTACGCCGGCGAGTACAAGCAGAGCGACGCGACGCTGGACTTGGCCGAGCAGCGCATGGACGAGCTCTACACCACGAGCATCTCCAAGACCGGCGGCATGCTTCTGCTCAGCGACAACACCGTCGACTACGCCGGCGAGCCCTACGAGCGCGCGCTCCTCAACGTCTTTCGCGCCCTCGACTACGTGTTCCTCGGCGAGCACGACGAGGCGCTCGTCGAGAGCCGCAAGCTCGAGCGCTTCCTCCAGGAACTCGAGGACACCACCGGCGGCAAAGGGATCTACAAGGACGACGCGTTCGCGCACTACCTGAACGCGCTGCTGTTCGCCGACGCCGGCGAGATGGACGACGCACGCATCTCCCTGCGCGCCGCCGACGCCGCCTACCGCGACTACGCGTCGATGTACGGCACGCCGATCCCGCACTTCGACTTGCCCAAGCCGAACAAAAAAAACGGCGAGCTCGTCTTCATCCACTACAACGGCGTGGCGCCCCGAAAGACCTCGCGCACCTATCAGATCGCCTGGAACGAAGCCGCCATGATCGTACGCCAAGACGACTCCGCCGACCAGCAGGCGCGCAACGCGATCGTGGGCGGCTTCATGGGCAACGCCGTCACCGTGGCCTTTCCCGAGTTCGTGCAAGACCCCTACCGCATCCAGTCCTCCGAGGTCTGGATCGACAGCCGCCCGGCGGCGACGACCCAATTGATGGAGGATGTCACCGCGATCGCGGCCAAGAGCCTGCAAAACCGCATCGGCCTCATCCGCACGCGCGCGATCGCCCGAGCCACGGTCAAGTATGTGCTCGCCGAACTCGCCGCGCGCGCCGCCGCCGCCGCGTGCGACCGCCAGTTCGGCTCCGGCAGCTGGCAAGACCTCCTGTGCAAGGCCGCCAGCAGCGGCATCGCCCACGGCGTGGCCGCCGCCACCGAGGTAGCCGATGTCCGCTGCTGGGGCACGGTTCCGGCGCAGCTTCGCATGGCGCGCGTGAAGGTTCCCGCGGGCCGGCATGACGTCGAACTCGTGTTCAAGGACGCCGCCGGCGTGATCGTGTCCTCGCAGACCTTCAGCGGCGTCGACATCGCGCCTCGGCGGCGCACTTACATCGCCTGGCGCACCGCGCAGTGACCTAAGCCTCGCGCGGTTCGGCGTGGCGCGCGAAGCCGTAGAGGCCGAAGGCCGCGAACAAAGCGCCGCAAGCCGAGACCACCCGCCCCGGCCCGAACGCGCGAAACAGCGCCGGGGAGGCCGCCAGGAGAATCAGCTCCGCGCCGGTCAGCCCTGAGCGCCAGGATACGGTCCAGTTTGACGTCACAGTTCCCCGTCGTCCAGGATCACCGCCGCCAGCTTCATTTCCCCGCCGCACTTCACGCACCGCACCGGGTCCACCTCAAACACCTTCCGAACGCACGCCGCCCACGAGCGCCGCGCCGCACTTGCGGCCTTCTTCGCCGCCTCGCTTCCCGCGCCGCGCGCCCCAGCAAAGCCACCGAGTATCCGCCTTCCAGCTCCGCGTTCGTCGCCCGCCCCTTCGTCGCCGCGTTCACCCCCGACCGCAGCGGCGAGCACGGCCCCAGCGCCCAGTAGTAACGCACCACGTGCTTGCGCGCAGGAGGGATCAGCGCCGCGACCCGCCGCACGAACTCCACGCCCGTCCATTCGTGATACGCCGGCCTCCCGTTCGTTTGGTAGGCCGATAGCGGATGAGGCCCACTTGCGGCGACTCCGCGCCGTTGACAG
>JAJZQS010000173.1 GCA_021806745.1 bacterium | reverse complement strand
GCTTGCGTCCAGATTAGGTAAAATAGCCTTGTAGTCCCTTCCTCACCGCGCCCGTGGTGAAATGGATATCACAGCAGCCTCCGAAGCTGCGGGTTCAGGTTCGATTCCTGACGGGCGCACCACTTTGCACGCCGCGCGTAGGTCGCGTCAGTCCCGCCGCCGTCCGGTGGCCCGCAGCAGTTCCAGGAAGAGGTTGATGAAATCCAGGTACAGCGCGAGCGCGCCGAGGATGGCTTCCTTGGTCTCTCGCTCGCTGCCGTCGTCGAGCGGCTGGTAGATCGCCTTGATCTTCTGCGTGTCGTAGGCGGTCAGCCCGGTGAAGATCACGATGCCGACGTAGGTGGTGATCCAGCCGATCAGCGGGCTGTGCAGCCAGAAGTTGACCACCGAGGCCAGGATGATGCCGAGCAGGGCCATCATCAGGAAGTTGCCCATCGTCGTCAAGTCCGTCTTCGTGACCCAGCCGTAAAGCGACATCGCGCCGAAAATCCCGGCGGTCAAGAAGAAAGTCGTCGCGATCGACTGGCTGGTGTAGATGAGGAAGATCACGGAAGTCGACACCCCGGTCAGCGCCGCGTAGAACACGAACGCGAACTTGGCCGTGGACGCCTCCATCGATTGCACCCAGCCCGACAGGAAAAACACCAGCCCGAGCTCGGCGGCCATCAGCCCGTAAAACAGCAGGCTGTTGTGCATGAGGTTCACGATCATGCGCGGATCGGAGGCCATGTAGCCGGCGGCCGCTCCCGTCACCGCCAGGCCCAGGCCCATCCAGCCGTAGACCATGTGCATGAAATGGCGCACGCCCGCGTTCGAATCCGCGCCGACGCCAGAGACGATTTGATCGATGTCCATGACGCCAGTGTAGCGGGAGGGGCGGCGGCGCGTCAAGACGCGTCAGCGGCGCAGATCGTAGAGTCCGCGCGCGTAGACCCGGAACAGGTCCGTGGCGCGGCGGCGTCCGGGCGGAAGCAACTGGTCGAGGGTCTGCCACCAGAAGCCGCCGCACACGGAGCCGGGCATGGCGCACGACGCCGCCGTGTAGAGCACCGTCAAGTCCTTGCGCGCGCCGTCCACGTTTTCGGGCGACAGCCACCAGTAGCCCAGGAGCTTGTCGCCTTCCACGTAGCCGAAGCTCGACAGCAGAAGCGTCTTGGACGGCAGCGCGTGGGACAGTTCAAGAAAGCCGCGCTCCAGGCCCAGCCCCGCCGGGTTGTCTTCGGGAAAAACATCGAGTCCCACCGCGTCCACCCCGCGGCCGAAGCCCTTGGGCACGAAGTCGGCCAGCCAGCCCGAAAGCGAGTGCGCGCGATCCGGCGCGGTCTCCTCCCACCAATAGAGGCTGACCTCGATCTCGGCGCGCGGGTCGGCCGCGCGCACCGCGGCGGGCGCGGCCGAGTAGATCGCGAAGACCTGCTCGGGGCTCAGCGGCGCGCGCGCGCCGCCCAGCCAATCGCCGTTGATCTCGTTGCCGACTTCCCAGGAGGCGACCCGGCCGCGGTAGTGCGCGGCCAAGTTCCCGGCGCGCGCCGCGTAGATCGCCGGCGTCATGGCCCGCGGCCACTGCGCGGTGTCGAGCACGCAGCCCATGACCTTGACGCCGCGCTTGGTCAGCGCCGCGACGACGCCGTCGTATTCGTCGAACGAGGCCGCGCGGGCGTACAGGAAGTCGCGCGGATTGGGCGCGAAAACCACGCGCGCCCAGTTCGCGCCGACGCCCGCCAGCGAGTCCGCGATCCAATCCAGGTCGCCCAGGCGCCGGAGCACTCCCGCGTCCAGCGTCAAGCCGAAGCGCGCCCGGTTTCGAAACGAGCGCGACGACATGCGGCGGCGGCCGCGCTCGAAGAGCCAGGTCTCGTCGGCCAGAGAGACGGCGCGCAGCGCGCGCGCGAACGCGCGCGCGCGCGGACCCGAGTCCTTGAGCGTCTCGGCCTTCGCGATCGCGCGCTTGGCCGCGTCCAGGCGCAGGCTCTCCTTGCGGCCCGGCGCGTCGGGGCCGCGCGCGGCGGCCATGGCGTCCTTGAGCTTGCGGTATTCGGTCAACGCGATCTCCTCGTCGAGGAAGACCGCCGCGCCGTCGGCGAAGCCGTGACCCGCGTCGTCGGCCGACACCGACGAGTAGCCGTCGTCGGCCACCGGCCAGACCAGGCGCAGCGCCGCGGGGCCGCCGTCCCAGGACGCGGTCACCATCGGCCCGGTCTGCGCTAGCCGCACGCGCTGGATCGGCGCCGACGCGTCCACGGGCGCGGCCCACACCGGCGCGCGGGCCGGGTCGCGCGGCGCGGCGGAGTCGGCGCGCGAGAGTACGGCCAGAAGGCCCTGCAAGTCGAGCGTGCGACCGCGGTCGTCGTAGGCGAAGAGCTTGACCGTGGCCGAGCGCGCGCCGCAGGCCAGGCCCGCGACGAGCGCCAGCGTCGCGATCAGCGCTCGAGGCCGGCTCTCCATCGTCTCCACGCCTGGCGCGCGTCGCTCCAATGGCCGGGCCCGAAGAAAATCAGATACGGCGCCAGTCCCGAGGCGATCTCGGCTCGCGAGATCGCATCCGCCCCCAAGAACTGCGCGAGCGTCCACACCGCCGCCAGCGCCGCCAACCAGCGCAGCTTGACGGGCAAGACGAACATGATCAGCATCTCGCGGTCGGGCAGAAGGCGCGCGAAGGCCAGGAACGCGGCCAGCAGGACGTAGGCGTTGCCGAACTGTACCCCGACGGATCCATAGGGCTGGGGAAAGCGCGCGACCGCCGCGCCCAGCGCGGCCGCCGTGAGAGACGAACAGAGCGCGCCCAAAGCCAAAAAGACCGTCAGTTTGAAGTCGCCCCAAGCGCTTTCCAGGGCTTTCAGGCACGAGTAGATCAGAAGCGCCCACAGCAGCAGCCACAGCACTCCGGTGGGGGGCGGCACCGCCAGGAACGTCAGCGCCCGCCAGACTTGTCCGCGCAACAGCGCGCTCGAGTCCAGCGCCAG
>JAJZQS010000062.1 GCA_021806745.1 bacterium | reverse complement strand
CAGATACGCCAAAAACGGCGCCAGCGTCACCAAATCCTGGCGATTGAACGCCGAGCGCCCCGCCAGAGCCAGCCGGCACAGCCATAGGGTGAGAAGCCCCAAGCCGCCCATCTGCATCATCGTGATCTTGACCTGCGCCGAATCGTAGGTGCGCAGGAAAAACAGCGACGAGATCAGGAAGTAGAGGATCGGCAGCCAAAGAGTGATGGCCTTGTGCGCGAACGCCTCAGCGCTCGGGCGCGCGATCGGCGCGCGTCGGTTCTTATCCGCCATGGACCGACATTCTAGCTCATTGCACCGCAGGCGGCGACGATCATGCCTCCCATCAGCGGCATGCGATAGCGGATCACGGCGTGGATGAGCCCGTAGACAAGCGTGAGCCCGAAGACGAGCGCGGGGAAAGCCGGCGCCTCGCGCCAGCGCGCGCGCAGCCGCCAAAGACCGAAAAAACCCAGTGGGATTATCCAGCCGTCGGACAACAAGCTCAAAGCCACCAGCAGGGCATACGAATGTTGATAGACGCGCGGATACGGCCACGGCCGCCAGAATTTTATCAGGCCCGCGGCGGCGCGCGACGCGTACAGGGCGGGGTGCGCCCCGATCCAGGCGAAGGCCGCGCGCATCAATCGCTCGTTGCGTTCGGCCTCGGGCAGCATCGCCGTCTCGGCGAAAATCGGGGTCTCGGCGACGATTCGAGTCTGGCGCTCGGTTCCCAAGTCCTCCGGGGGTACGACCAAGGCCTGAAGGAATTCCTCGCCGCCGTGGGTGCTGCCGGCCACGAGCCGCCCGGTAACCGCGTAGCCCCGCGCGGTCCACAGGGCCAGCGCCAGCGTCAGCGGAGCGAAATACAGCGCCGCGCGGCGAAGCCGCGCACGGCGCGGCGCCGCGAACCACAACGCCAGGCCCGCCAGGGCGCAGCCGGGTAAAACCGCCGAATTGGCCAGGCCGAAAAGAGCCGCCGCGGTTCCGCCGATCAGAGCCGAGCGCGCGCCCGCCGGATCGTCCTCGCGCGCGCTCCAGTCCAGACTCGACACGATCAGCACCGCCGCCCACAGGCAGAGCCAAGTCTCGCGAAAGAAGTAGCCGCAGTAGTAGATGGACTGCGGGTGCAGCATGAATATCCAGAAGGAGGCCAGCGCGGTCCGCTCGCCGAACAGCCGCCGAGCCGCCCCCCACAACAATATTCCCGTCGCGCACGACAACAGGATGTTGAGCGCGATCACGACCCCGGGGCGGCGGCCGCAGACCGCGTAGACCGCGGCCAAATAGAGCGGAAACGACGGCTCGCGCAGCATCGTGGGGCGCCCCGGCGCCAACGCATACTCGCCGCGCTCGACGATGGACAGGGCGATGGTCTCGTAGCCGTCGCTGGAAGTGGGCAGATAGCGCGCGCTGCTCGCTCGCCACGCGTAGGCCGCACGCAAAAGCAAGCCGACCGCCAGCGCGGCCAGCGCCCAGCGGCGCGTGAAGTCGTCGCTCACTCGACGCGCCGCCCCATCAGCGCCTCGGCCACCAGATGCCGGGTGAATTCCACGCCGGTGGGCCAGGAGTGCGCGGTACTTGAGCCGCCAAGACGCGGGTGCTCATGGGTCGCGATCTCTCCCAGGCGCAGCCCCAGCTTCATCATGCGCATGGTCATCAAATACTCGATGACGAAGCCGTCCACGCGGCAGGCGCAGCGGCGAAAACTGTCGGCGCGCACCGCGCGCAGGCCGTTGATCGTGTCGGTCAGGTATGGCCCCCGGTTCCAAAGCGCGTTGGCCAAAAAAGTGAACGCCAGGTTCACCCACTTGCGCAAGCGGATTTTCTTCTCGTCTTCCTCGTTGTGCGCGCCGCGGCACATGCGCGAGGCGACGACCAGGTCGTAGCCGCCTTCTTCCAGCTTCTCGAAAAGGCGCGGGACATCGTCGGGGTCCTCGTTGCCGTCGGGGCTGTAGAAGCAGAGCACCTCTCCCGCCGCCGCGTCGAGCGCGACCTGGAACGCGCAGCCGCGCCCGCGCCGAGGCTGTCCGAGCACGCGCATGCCCTTGGACCGCAGGAATTCGACGGTTCCGTCGGTCGAGCCGCCGTCGACCGCGAAGGCCTCGTCGGCGCAAGACAGCGGGATGCGGTCGAAGATCTTGGGCAGGGCTTCGATCTCGTTGAAGGTCAGAAGCACGAGCGTGCGCTTGAGCCTCATCGCCGCGCGCGCCGCCGCTCCGCCGCGGCGCCCTCGTGCTCGCGATACCAGGCGATGGTCCGCGCCAGCCCCTCGTTTAGGTCCACGCGCGCGCGAAAGCCCACCTCGCGCTCGAGCTTTCTCGTGTCGCAGCGCCGGCGCGGCTGTCCGGAAGGCTTGGACGGATCGAAGACGATCTTGGCCGGGGACCCGGCCAGGCGCACGATCCGGCGCGCCAAGTCGCCGACGGAGACCTCCTCGTCGGCGCCCAAATTGACCGGGTCCGGCGTCGCGCGCTTCTCGGCGATCTCGACGAGCCCGCGCGCGAAATCCTCGACGAAAAGAAACGAGCGCGTGGCCTTCCCGTCGCCCCAGACCCGAAGAGGGTTCTCGCCGTCGCAGACGCGCTTGACCAAGGCCGCGATCACGTGCGAGCGCTCGGGGTCGAAGTGGTCGCGCGGGCCGTAGGCGTTGTAGGGGCGGGCGATGGCCACCTCCAGGCCGAACTCCTGCCGGTAGGCCCCCGCCAGGTACTCGGCCATGCGCTTGGCCCAACCGTAACCCTCGTTGGTGCGCTCGGGCGCGTCGCGAAAGCCCTCGCTTTCGGGCGTGGGAATCGCGCAGTCGCGCGGATAGACGCACGCGGAGCTGGCCATGAGCACGCGACCGACCCCTGCTCGCCGCGACGCTTCGAGAACGCGCGCGGCCAGGACCATGTTGTCGCGAAACAGCGAGCCGTGGTGGACGCTGTTGTAGCCGACGCCGCCCACCGACGCGGCCAGGTGCAAGACCGCGTCCTGTCCCCGGCAGGCGCGCAGGGCGCCGGCCTCGGTGGAGAGATCGGCGCTCAAGAAACGGATGTCCTTCCAGACCGCGGCCAAATTGCGCCGCTTGGTCGGGGAGGGGCGGTCGGCCACGGTCACGCGCGCGCCGCGGCCGACGGCGAGGAGGTGCTCGACGACATGGCTGCCGACGAAGCCTCCGCCTCCGGTCACCAGGATTTTCTTGCGGTCCCAATAGCCCACGCGGGCGGATTCTAGCACTTCGCTCCCAAGCCCCGACGGAGGGAAGTGCTACAATCGCCGCCGTGGCGGACCTGGAACTTTCGGTCGTCATCCCGGCGCTCGACGAGGAAAAGACCATCGCCGACTGCGTGCGCGCGGCGCTGGCCGGCATCGCGGCCTCGGGCGCGACGGGCGAGGTGATCGTGGCCGACAACGGCTCGCGCGACCGAACGCGCGAGACGGCCGCGGCGCTCGGCGCGCGCGTGGTGCCGGTGGACGGGCGCGGCTACGGCCGCGCGCTGCGCGGCGGTTTTTGCGCCGCGCGCGGGCGCTTCCTCGTCATGGGCGACGCCGACGGCTCCTACGACCTGGCGCTGTCGCCGCGCTTCCTGGAGCGGCTGCGCGCCGGCGCGGACCTGGTCATGGGCAACCGCTACCGCGGCGGCATCGCGCCCGGAGCCATGCCCGCGCTCAACCGCTGGCTGGGCACTCCGGTGCTGACCGGGATCATGAACCTGCTTTTTTCCACGGGAATCGGCGACGTCAACTGCGGGATGCGCGGCTTGAGCCGCGACGCCTTCCAGCGGCTGGGGCTCAAAGCGGACGGGATGGAGTTCGCGACCGAAATGGTGGTCAAGGCCTCCCTGCTTGGCCTGCGCGTCGACGAGGTTCCCTGCCCGCTCGCGCGCGACCGCCGCGACCGTCCGCCGCACCTGCGGCGCTGGCGCGACGGCTGGCGGCACCTGCGCTTCATGCTTCTGTTCTCACCCACCGGCACTTTCCTGGCGCCGGGCGCCGCCCTCTGCGCGCTGGGCGCGGCGGCGTTGGCGGCGGTGACGGCGCGCGACGCGTTTTGGCCCGCGGCGGCGCCGTGGCTGGGCTCGCGCCACGCGCTGACCGGTCTTCTTTTCTGGCTGACGGGCACCAGCGTGCTGGGCCTGGGCGCGGTCGCACAGGAGGCCGACTATCAAGACCGCTTCGACTACGCCCGGCCGACGGCGAGGTTCTTGCACGAAACCTTTCGTCTGGAGCGCGGCCTCGTCCTGGGGGCGTCCTTGACTTTGCTCGGACTCCTGGCGCTGGCGTATTTCCCGCTGTCTTATTACACGACGCTGCTGCCGCGCGGGGCGGACGCGCTGCGTCTGGATCTGGCCGTGGCCGCGATCGCGGCGACATTGACCGGCGTGCAGTGCGTGTTCGCGTCCTTCGCGCTGGGCCTGCTGACGCTGCGCGTGAAATGAGCGAGACGCACAGCGAGTTCTACGAGCGCTGGTCGGCGCGGGCGCGGCCGTATTTTGCCTGGCAGTTTTCGCAACTGCGCCCGCACCTGGGCCGGCGCGTGGCCGACATCGGCTGCGCGCTGGGCAGCTTCGCGCCGCTGATCCTCGGGACCGGCGCCGAGCTGTATCTGGGCGTGGAGCCCGATGCGGACTTGCGGGCGAGATTTCGCGAGCGGCATCGAGATCCGCGCGCGCGTCTGTGCGCGGTCACCGACGCGCTCGATCCGGCTCTGCCCGCGGCGCTGCGCGCCGAGAAAATCGACTCGGCGATCTGCGTCAACGCCCTCGAGCACATCGAAGACGACGCGACGGCCCTGTGCCGCGTCCTGGAGGGTCTTCCCGCCGGCGGACGCCTGGGCCTGCTCGTGCCGGCGCATCCATTTCTCTATGGCACGCTCGATGCGCTCGACGGTCACTACCGGCGCTACACGAAGGCGTCCTTGCGGACGCTCGTGTCGCGCGCCGGCGGCGCGGACATCCTCGACCTCTATTTCTTCAACGCGGTCGCCGCCTTGGGCTGGCTCTTGAAGGGCCGCGTTCTGCACGCACGCGCGCAGACCGACGACAACTACGCGCTGATGAACGCGCTCCTGCCCCTGGTCTCTCGGGCGGAGCGGCTCGTCCACCCGCCGTTCGGGCTGTCGCTGGTGGCGATCTTGCGCCGTCGCTAGGGCCTCACGCGGTCTCCCAGATCAGAATCTCGGCGCCGCGCTCGTCGTCGGCCGTCAATTCCGGCGCGCCGGCCGCCGTAAGCCGCGCGGCATCGCCGGTCTCAAGCCGCCCGGCGCCCTCGAGCGTCGCGGCGCCGCGCGCCACATACACATGCGCATGCCGCGCGTCGGGCACGCGCACGGTCTCGCCGGACTTGAGCCGCCCCGCCCACAGAGCGGCTTCTTTCTGGCGTATCGAGATCGCGGCGTGATGGCCGCGCCCGGAGGCGACGGGCACCAGCCCTCCCTTGGCGAGTTCGCCGTTGACGTCGAGCTGCTGGTAGCCGGGCGTGACCGACTCGGTGTCGGGCAAAACCCACATCTGCACGAGACGGACGTCTTTTTCGGCGCTCGGGTTCATCTCCGAGTGCCAAATGCCGGTGCCCGCGCTCATGCGCTGGGCCAAGCCGGGGTACAAAAGTCCACGATGACCCGCGGAATCCTTGTGCTCGAGCTCTCCTTCGAGCACCCAGGTCACGATCTCCATGTCGCGGTGCGGATGAGTGGAAAATCCCGTGCCGGCTCGAATGACATCGTCGTTGCTGACGAGCAGGAGTCCGTGATGGGTGTTCTTGGGGTCGTAATGGCCGCCGAAGCTGAAGCTGTGATGGGACTTGAGCCAGTCGATGCTGGTCTCAAAGCGGCTTGCGGCGCGTCTGACGTCGATGCCGGGCTTCATAAAGCCTCCGTTTCTCTCTTTATATTTTGATATCAAAATATTAGCAGGCAAAGCACCGGGCGTCAAGGCCCCCCTGGTTTCATATAATGTACGCGAAGCTCCGGAGGTTTCATGTCCAAGATCAAGTCCTCTCCCAACCCCGTCGACGAATCCATCACCGGAACCTACCGCTACGACCGCGCCACCGGCCAGGTGGTGCGCGTCAGCGACCGCGTTCCGAAGGTCGCCTCCAAGGGCGCGGGCGCCGCTTCCGACTGCGGCGAATCCTCCTGCGATTCGGGCGGCCCCGGACCCGGCGGTTGCTGCGGCGGCGGCGCCTGCGGGAACTGAACGGAAATTTTACGGTTCGCGCCTTTCGTAGTTGCCGCGAAGCGCGGCCCACTGCTGCCGGAGAGTTTCCCGCCGCGGCCCGGCCGACCTTTTTGTCGGCGCACGGGAGATAAACCAACGATGACCCGCCTGATCGCTGTCACTGTCGCCTCGGGCTTGGCTTGCTCTCTATTCTGCGGATGCGCCTCTTTCGTGTCCGTCGTCCAAATCAATAAAACACCCAAGACCAGGACGGCCGTCATTATTCCGTCCGGCATCTCCGCCGATGAGAAGGATTTTTCAGCAAGCGTAGAAGCCGCCATGCTACGTTTAGGCATTCCTCTGGTCGAGCGGCCGGCTTACAAATTCACCGATGCTGGCCCCAGCACCTCGGGGGGCGCAAACATCCCTAATACCGCCTCAAATCAAGGACAGGCTCCGACCATAACGAACAACATCTCATCGTCGCCTCGCATTATCGATATTGTTTCGATGTACGATGACACCAAGGCAGACTTCATCGTTGTGACCCATTTCGATAATTACACTCGGCGCATCCGAATTATTCGACGACAAGATAGAGCCGTCGTTGGTGTCATCGATTTTAATTCGGATTTAGATTCCCGCGAAAGCATGGATAAATTAGATTTCCTTCTCCACCGCGCTGGCATAATCGCGGGTTCGCCGGTGGAGATGCGCTGCACGACGACACTGGTTAATTCGTACTAAATCATGCGCCGTGTAGCCTCGCGATATTTCTGCAACTGATCTACAGGGGATGGTCGGATTGCCGCCGGCCGACACCGGGATACCGCAGGCAGAGATACAACATCCAGGCGCAAGCGAAAATATGTCGTAGAATCCCGCGACGCCCCCGTAGCTCAGTTGGTCAGAGCAGCCTGCTCATAACGGGTTGGTCGCTGGTTCGAGCCCAGCCGGGGGCAACCTTTCACGGGACGGCGCGAGCGAAATGAACCAAGGGGCGCCACGCTGGGCGCGCGCCGTCGCGTTGGCTGCGGGATTGATCCTTTGGTGCGCGCCGGCGCGCGCGTTCTGGCTGTTGGGGTTTTCGCCGGCGGACACCCTCCCGGCCGGAGAACTGGGATTCATCTCCGGCACCGGCGGGCAGTTGACCTCGGTCGGACCGCCGGACAAGACCAGCTTCACGCCGTCGCTGGCGCACGCGGGCATTAGGCTGGGCTTGAGCGACGACGTGGACGCCGGCTACCGGCTGGTGCAAGTGGCGCTGCCCTTCAGCGCCGCCGGGCCCACGCTCGCCTCCGAGGCGGATGTGAAGTGGCGGCTGACGCCGAAGACGTCGCTGTGGCAGGCGGCCGTGGTGCCGACCATCGCCTACGGCTACGTGGACATCGGCGGCGCCAGCAAAAACGCCTGGAGCCCGGGATTGGACCTGGTCTTCAGCCGACCTCTGGCCTGGCGCGACGCGCGCCTGTTCACCGAACTGCGCTACCTCTACGCCGCCGTCGACAGCGCGCCGGGCGGGGCCGCAAGCACCTATCTGCACGCCGCCGGAAACAGCTGGGGCATTAAGATTCCGCTGACGCCGCAGATCAGCCTGATCCCGGAAGCGGGCCTGTTCGATTTCATGGGCCGCGATCTGGGCGCGCGCGCCGACGGCCTGGGCTTTCAATACGGGGCCGTGCTCTCCGTCACCGGACTGCCGCGGCTATGGGGCGGTCGGTAGCCGGGGCTTTGCTACAATCGGCGTAAATCGCCATGAGCGACACGACCAAGGGGATCATCCTCGCCGGCGGATCGGGCACGCGACTGTACCCGGTCACGCGGGCCATCAGCAAGCAGCTGGTGCCGGTGCACGACAAGCCGATGATCTACTACCCGTTGTCGACGCTGATGCTGGCGGGCATCCGCGAGATCCTGGTCATCACCACGCCCGAGGATCAGCCGAGTTTCCGGCGCCTGCTCGGCGACGGCGCCGCCCTCGGCCTCAAAATATCCTACGCGGTCCAGCCCCGACCCGAGGGCCTGGCGCAAGCGTTCATCATCGGCCGCGACTTCGTCGGCCGCGACCGCGCGGCGCTGGCGCTGGGAGACAACATCTTCTACGGCCACGGCTTGCCGGAAAAGCTGCGCGCGGCGGCCGGGCGAGAGAAGGGCGCCACCGTGTTCGCCTATCAGGTGCGCGACCCGCAGCGCTACGGAGTCGTCGGTTTCGACGCCGAGGGCCGCGCCGACAGTCTGGAAGAGAAGCCCTCCGCCCCCAAGTCCGACTACGCGGTGACCGGGCTCTATTTCTACGACAACTCCGTGCTCGACGTCGCGGCCAAGCTCAAGCCCTCGCCTCGCGGAGAGCTCGAGATCACCGATGTCAACCGCGTCTATCTCGCGCAGGGAAATCTCTTCGTCGAGAAGCTGGGCCGCGGCACGGCGTGGCTCGACACCGGCACGCACGACGCGCTGCTGCAGGCCTCGACCTTCATCCAAGTCATCGAGGAACGCCAGGGCCTGAAAGTCTCCTGCCTGGAAGAGATCGCCTACCGCTTGGGCTACATCTCGGCCGAGCAACTGCGCTCGCTGGCCGAGCCGATGCGCAAAAACGACTACGGCCGCTACCTGCTGCGCGTCGCCGACGAAGGCCGCTGAGCGACGCGCATGAAGGTTCTGGTCACCGGGGTCTCCGGCTACATCGGCAGCCACGCCGCGCTGGAACTGCTCAAGGCCGGCCACGAGGTCCACGGCTTCGACAACCTCTCCAACTCCAGCGAGGAGGCGGTTCGCCGCGTGCGCGCGCTGGCCGGCCGCCCGCTGCGCTTCGAGCGACTGGATTTGCTCGACGCCGAAGGCCTGGGCCGCCTGCTCAAGGAGGGCTTCGACGCCGTCTTGCACTTCGCCGGACTCAAGGCGGTCGGCGAGTCCGTGGAAAAGCCCGAGCTCTACCGCCGTAACAATGTGGACGGCAGCGCCAACCTCTTGGCCGCGATGGAGGCCGCCGGCTGCCGAAAGCTCGTGTTCTCGTCGTCTTGCACGGTCTACGGCGAGGTGCGCGAAAATCCCGTCGACGAAAGCCACCCGCTGGGCGCGGTCAACCCCTACGGGCGGACCAAGCTCGACGTCGAGAATCTCTGCCTGGAGCGCGCCCGGCTCGACCCTCGCTGGAGGATCGCGCTGCTACGATATTTCAATCCCGTCGGCGCGCACGACAGCGGCCGCATCGGCGAGGATCCTCGCGGCGTGCCCAACAACCTGATGCCCTTCGTCATGCAGGCCGCCGTCGGCCGGCGCGACAAGGTGCGCGTCTGGGGAAACGACTACCCGACGCCCGACGGCACCGGAGTTCGCGACTACATCCATGTCGTCGACCTGGCCCTCGGCCACCTGGCGGCGCTCGATCACCTTGACGCCTTTGTCGGGGCGCGGGCCTTCAACCTGGGCACCGGGCGCGGAGCGTCGGTGCTGGAGGTCATCGCCGCCGCCGCTCGCGCCGCGGGGCGCGAGATCGCCTACGAAATCGCCCCGCGCCGTCCCGGCGACGCCGCCGCGATCTGGGCCGATCCCGCGCGCGCGCGCCGAGAACTCGGCTGGTCGGCGAGGCTGGGCCTTGAGCGCATGTGCGCCGACCACTGGCGCTGGCAGAAAGACAACCCGAACGGCTACGGGGCCTGAGAGCGGCCTAAAGCGGTCCCAGGCGCGTCGGCGGCCAGTAGATGAACCAGGCTCGGCCCTTCACGTAGGCGTCGGGCACCGGGCCCCAGTAGCGGGAGTCGCAGGAGTAGTCGCGGTTGTCGCCCATCATGAAGTAGGAGCCGGGCGGAACCTTGACCGGCCCGAACTCGTCGCGCTCCACGCCGCCCAATTCGTTTTCCAGGCCGCGGTCCTGCCAGATCTGCTGATACTGCTCGGGAGACAACTCCGCGGCGACCGGGGAGCGCTCCTGGCGGTAGGTGCTCGTCCACTGCGCGTAGGGTTCGTCGCCGAGAGGCTTGCCGTCGATGAACACCCGTCCGCGGCGGACCTCCACGGTCTCACCGGGCAGGCCGATCGCCCGTTTGATGAGGTCGTTGCCGTACTCGCGCGTGCCGCAGTGGACGTCGTCGACGTTTTCCGTGGGAAACCGGAACACCAGGATGTCGCCGCGGCGCACGCCGCGAAGCCCCAGCACCCGCTTGCCGGTGAAAGGCACGCGCACCCCGTAGAGAAACTTATTGACGAAGAGTTGATCGCCGATGAGCAGGGTTTTTTCCATGGACCCCGACGGTATCTTGAAGGCCTGGATGACGAAGGTCATCAGCACCGCCGCCATCAGCGCCGAGGAGAACACCGTGTCGGCCCACTCCAAATCCTCGAGTCCCATGCGCTCGCGCTCAGCGGCGACCCGAGCCTTGCCCCGCCCGTGCCAGGCTCCGGCCGCGGCCAGGAGCGCGCCGAGGACCAGCGCCGGGACGATCTCGCCCACCGGGACCGCGACGCCGGCCACGCCGGCGAAATGCGGCAGGCCGAAGACCTCCATCAGGTTGTCGAACGACATCATCGCCACGAGTCCGCCGCAAAAACCCGACAAGCCCCAAAACGCCGCGTGCCAGGCCGCCGCGCGCGCGCCGCCCTTGCCTCGCCGTCGAAACAGCCACGCGTAGACGCCCATCAGCACGCCGACGACGAAAAGCCTCTGCTCCATGTCGCGGCTCCTAGCGCACCGTCTTCATGCGCGCGGGCGGCCAGTAGAGAAACCAGGCCTTACCCTTGACGTCGCCCTCGGACACCGGGCCCCAAAAGCGGGAGTCGCACGAACGGTCGCGGTTGTCCCCCATCATGAAATACGAACGCGGCGGCACCTTGACCGGCCCGAAGAAATCCTTCTGCACGTTGTTGAGCTCGCCGTCGAGCTTGTGCTCCTGCCACAGGCTCTGGTACCTCTCGGGCGAAAGCTCTTTTGCGTGCAGGGACTCGGGTTGGCGCGCGTTGTCGGCGTAGACCGCGTACGGCTCCGGCCCAAGGGGCTTGCCGTCGACGAAGACGCGCCCCTCTCGGACCTCCACGGTCTCCCCGGGCAGGCCGATCACCCGCTTGATGAAGTCCTTCCCGTATTGCACGGAGCCGCAGTGAAGAGCGCGCGGGTCCTTGTCCGGAAACTCGAAGACCATCACGTCGCCGCGAGACACGCTCTCCAGGCTCAACACGCGCTTGCCCAAGATCGGCACGCGCAGCCCGTAGATGAATTTGTTGACGAAAAGGTGGTCGCCGATGAGCAGCGTGTTTTCCATCGAGCCCGAGGGGATCTTGAAGGCCTGAACGACGAACATCATCAGCAGCGAGGCCGTGATCGCCGCCTCGAAGACCGTCTGCGCCCACTCCTGATCCTCGTTTAAATAGGAGCGTCGGCTCTCGACGCTGTCGCCCGACGCCCAGGCGCGCCAAAAACCCAGCACGGCCAGCGCCGCGCCCGCCGCCAACGCCGGGTAGATTTCCACCGCCGGCAGCGCGTGCGCGGCGTAGGAGACGAAGCGCGCACGCGTCTCCACCGACATGGCCAGGATCATCGCGCCGGAAAATCCGGCCAGGAAAAAGAAGGCCGCGTGGCCCAGCGCCGAGGCCAGCGGCGAGGCGGGGCCGCCCTCCTCGCGCCATGCACGCGAGAACCACACGAAAGCGCCCATCAGAGCTCCGATCACGAACAACCGGTATTCCATGCTAATCGCCGTCCTCGTCGATCTTGAGCGCGGCCAGGAACGCCTCCTGCGGCACCTCGACTTGGCCGATGAGCTTCGCGCGCTTCTTGCCTTCCTTCTGCTTGTTCAGGAGCTTCTTCTTGCGCGTGATGTCGCCGCCGTAGCACTTGGCGATCACGTCCTTGCGCCGCGCGCCCAGCGTCTCGCGCGCGATGACCTTGCCGTTGAGCGAGGCCTGGATGGCGACCTCGAAATTTTGTCGGTCGAGCAGTTCCTTGAGTTTGGCGCACAGCTTGGCGCCGATGGCGTACGCCTTGTCCTTGTGCACGATCTGGCTGAGGGCGTCGACCGGTTCCTTGTGGATGAGCACCTCGAGCTTGGCCATCGCCGAGGGGCGGTAGCCGATGGGCTGATAGTCGAGCGTCGCGTAGCCCTTCGACACCGACTTCAGACGGTCGTAGAAGTTGACCACCATCTCGGCCAACGGCAGCTCGTATCTGATCAGCATCCGCGTCGGCGACAGGTACTCGATGCCGACATGGACGCCGCGCCGCTCCTTGATCAAGTTGAGCACGGGCTCTTGGTGCTCGATGGGCAGCACGATGGTCAACAAGACGAACGGCTCCTCGATGGCCTTGATGTCGCCGTGGTCCGGGAACTTCGCGGGGTTGTCGATGACCGACCAGCGGCCGTCGAAGGTCTGCACGCGATAGACCACGTTGGGCGCGGTGACGATCAAGTCCAGGCCGAACTCGCGCTGCAGGCGCTCCTTGACGATGTCCATGTGCAGCAGGCCCAGAAATCCCAGGCGGTAGCCGAAGCCCAGCGCCAGGGAGGTCTCGGCCGTGTAGTTGAACGAGGAGTCCTCCAGGTTGAGCTTGTCGAGGGCGTACTTCAGCGCCGTGTATTCGGTCTGGTCGATCGGGAAAATGCCGGCGAACACCACCGGCTTCGCCTCTTTGTAGCCGGGAAGCGGCGAGGGCAGCGGGCGCGCCTTCTCCATCACCGTGTCGCCGACGCGCACGGTGTGGATGTCCTTGATGCCGCAAATCAGGTAGCCGGCCTCGCCGGCCGACAGAGCCTCGGCGAGTTCCTGCTTGGGGCGAAGCACGCCGACCTCCTCGACGATCGCTTCGGTCCCCGTCGAGAAGAACTTCACGGTCATGCCTTTTTTGATCGTCCCGTCGACCACGCGGATGAGCAGGATCACTCCGCGGAAGGTCGAGTAGCTGGAATCGAAGATCAGCGCCGACAGCGGCTTCTGCGGGTCCCCCGCGGGCGCGGGAATGTCGCGCACGATCGCGTCGAGCACGTCCTGCACGCCCTCGCCGCTCTTGGCGCTGACGAGAATCGGGTCTTCGATGATCTTAAGCGTGTCGAAGATCTGCTCCGTCGTCCCGTCCACGTCCGACGACGGCAGATCGATCTTGTTGATGACCGGAATCACGCGCAGGCCCACTTGCTGGGCCAGCGTCGCGTTGGCCAGCGTCTGCGCCTGGACGCCCTGCGTCGCGTCGACGACGAGCAGCGCCCCCTCGCAGGCGGCCAGCGCGCGGCTGACCTCGTAGGTGAAGTCAACGTGGCCGGGCGTGTCGATGAGGTTGAGCAGCCAGCGCCCTCCGTCCGGGGCCGTGTAGTCCATGCGCACGGCCTTGGCCTTGATCGTGATGCCGCGCTCGCGCTCAAGCTCCATCGAGTCCATGATCTGCGCCTGCATGTCTCGGCGAGCGATGGTGCCGGTCATCTCCAAGAGCCGGTCGGCCAAGGTGGACTTGCCGTGGTCGATGTGCGCGATGATCGAAAAATTGCGGATGCGGGAGGGCTCGGTCACGGCGCTTGCTCCAGCAGGCGGCGGATGTCCTCGGATTCCGCGCAAGTCAGCGCCTTGGCCACCACCTTTTTCATCGCTTCGTACTTGAGCCCGCGCACTGCCTGCTTGACGCGCAGGAACATCCGCGGTGAGACCGACATCGCGTCCACGCCCAGGCCCACGAGCAACGGCACCGCCCTGGGATCGGAGGTCATCTCGCCGCAAACGCTCACCCACTTTCCGCGCTCGTGCGCGCGGCGCACCACGTGGTCGAGCAGGCGGATCACGGCGGGGTGGTATGGGTCGTAGAGATGGGTGACGTTCTCGTTGACGCGGTCGACGGCCAGAACATACTGGATCAAGTCGTTTGTTCCGATCGACATGAAGTCGATGTGCGGCAAGAACGACTCGATCTGGATCGCGGCCGAGGGGATTTCCACCATGATGCCCAGTTCCGGCGCCTCGTTCAAGACGACCCCCTCGGCGGCGAGCTCGGAGCGGGCCTGGTCGAGCAGGCGTCTGGCCGCGATCACCTCTCCGACCGAGGAGACCATCGGAATCATCACGCGCACCCGCCCCGCGCACGACGCGCGCAGGATGGCCCGCAGTTGGGTCTTGAACAAGTCGAGGTGGCGCAAGAACAGACGCACGCCTCGCAGACCCATGAACGGATTGGTCTCGTTCTTGGGCCCCTCGATGCCGAGTTGGGAGAGCTTGTCTCCCCCGATGTCGGCGGTGCGGATGACGACCTCGCGGCCCTCCATCGCCTTGACGGCGGCGGTATAGGCCTTGGTCTGATCCTCTTCCGACGGCGGCTCGACGCGGTTCAAGAAAAAGAACTCGGTGCGGAACAACCCCACGCCGTCGGGCTGGAGCGCGACCACGCTCTTGAGATCCTCCGGCGAGTCCAAATTCGTCTCCAGACGGAAGCCGCGCCCGTCCAGGGTGACCGTCGGCACCCCGCGCAGAGACTCCAGCGATTTTTCCTCGGCGCGCGCGCGCTGTTGGACCCGCTCGTATTTCGCGACGGTCTCCGGACTCGGAGAGATGATGACCAGTCCCTGCTCTCCGTCAAGGATGACCGTATCCCCGGTGCGCACTCGGCGACTGACGTCGGAAAGTCCGACGACGGCGGGAATCTCCAGACTTTGCGCCAGGATCGCGGTGTGGGAGGTCTTTCCTCCCAGATCGGTGGCGAACCCCAGGATGCGCGTTTCCTTGAGGCCGAGCGTGTCCGAGGGCAGAAGGTTTCGCGAGATCAGCACGCACTCGTGGTCGATCTCGGCGAGACTGCGCTTCTGGCGCTTCATCAGGTGCAGCAGCAGGCGCTTGCCAACGTCGAAGAGGTCGTGCCGGCGTTCGCGGAAGAACTCGTCGTCCATCTTCTCGAATTGGCGGTTGACCGCCTCCAGCGCCTCCGACAGCGCGAACTCCGCGTTGACGCTCTCGGCTTGAATCCGCTTGGGAACGTCCTCGGTGATCAGGGAGTCCTTCAGGATCAGTCTGTGCGCGTCGATGAGCTTGGCGTGCTGCTTGCCCAGCACGCGCAAGACCTTCTGCTCGGCCGCGTCGAGATCGCGCAGCGTCGCCTTCTGTGCCGCCTTGAACCGGGAGACCTCCTCGCGCAGCGCCGCGCGGGGAATCTCGACGCGCTCGACGACGATGTCGTCGTCCTCGGCGACGTAGGCCTTGCCGATGGAGATGCCGGGGCTGGCCGGAATGCCCTTGATGACGATCACGCGGCCCCCGCCGCGTCGTCATCGAACTTACGCGCGAACAACGCCTGCAGGGCGTCGAGCGCGGCGACCTCGTCGGGACCGTCGGCGCGCACCGACAGCCGCGAGCCGCTCTCCGCGGCCAGCAGCATCAATCCCATGACGCTCTTGCCGTTGACCTCAAGGCCGTCCTTGACGACGGTGATCGCGCTCTTGAAGCGCTGCGCCTCGCGCACGAACGCGGCCGAGGGCTTGGCGTGCAGTCCGAGTTTGTTCAGCACGACGAAGACGCGCTCGGTCACCGCAGCCACCCCGCCGCGTACGCCGCCGCTGCGGCGATTGCCGCCGCCGCGACCAGCCGCCACGGCCCGCGCGCCGCGCGCGACAGCCCCGCGCCGAGCGCGGTCGCGGCCAGGGCCCCGGGCGCCTTCGCTCCGCAAAGCGGCAGCGCCGCCGCCGCCGCGGCCAGAGTCGCCGCGAACGCGGCCCATCGCGCCGCGCGGATCCACTTCGCCGCGGGCAGGCCCGCCGCCCACGCGGCCGCGCCCTCGCCCAAATCCCTTCCCCTCGCCGCGCCGACAACGCGCGCGGTCAGCGCCGGAGCGTTGAAGACGGCCAGCCCCGCCGCCGCGCCGATCAGCCACGGCGACGACGCCCCGGCTCGACGCGCCGACAGCGCGGCAAGGATCGCCGCCGCCGCTGCCAGAGGCCGAAGCGCTCCCCAAAAAAAGGCGTCGGCGGGACCCGCCAAGGCCGCGCCAAGCGGGCCCTTCATCGCGCTCGCGCAGGCGCAAGCCGACGCGTCGCCCGCGGCCGCGCGCCGCTCCAGACCCGCCCACGCGGCGACGATCATCGGCGCGACGAACGGGTTGACGTTGACGGGCTCGAGCGCGCGAAGCCTCGCCGCGGCGAGACCGGCCGGATCCGCGCCCAACTGCCGACGCAAGACGCCGTCCGCCGCCCACGCGAAGCCAAGGCCCTGGCGGCGCTCGTCGCAGAAGCCGGCCTGCAGCAGAAGCGAACGCCAAAAGACGCTCACGCGCGCCTCCAAAGGTCCGCGGCCAACGCCCCGGCTCCGAGCCACGGCGCGGCCCAAAACGCGGCTCCGGCGCCGGCGCGGGCGGCCGCGGGCAAGTCCGCCCAAAGCGGCCGCAGCGCCGCCGCCGCGGCGAGCGCGACGGCGCCGACGGCGAACGCCCCCGCCGCCTGCTCGGCCAGCGCCGCGGCCACGCGCGCGCCCAGGCGCGG
>JAJZQS010000172.1 GCA_021806745.1 bacterium | reverse complement strand
TTTATGAAGGCCATCTTGTCCCGCGACGGCCGCGCCGTGCTCGCCGAAGTCCCGGTCCCCCAGATCGGCGACGGCGAGCTTCTTCTGGCGCTGGACGCCTGCGGGCTGTGCGGCACCGACGTGATGAAGCTCGACACGCGCGCGGCGAACGCCGTGCTCGGCCACGAACTCGTCGGGCGCGTGGCCGAGGCCGGCCGCGGCGCGCCGTTTTCCGTGGGCGAGCGGGTGGTCGTGTCGCACCACGTTCCCTGCCTGGACTGCCACTGGTGCCGCAAGGGCCAGGAGTCGATGTGCCGACAGTTCAAGGCCACCAACATCGCCCCCGGCGGATTTTCCGAGTTCGTGCGCGTGCCCGCGCCGCACGCCCGGCACACGGCCTTTCGCGTGCCGGACACTCTCGACGCGGTCGCCGCCTCCCAGATGGAACCGCTGGCCTGCGTGCTGCGCAACGCCAAGCGCCTGGGCGCGACTTCCGCGGACGCCGTCGGCATCGTGGGCCTGGGCGCGATCGGCCAGATGACCGGGCAACTGCTCAAGCGCCTGGGCGTGCGCGTCCTGGGACTGGACCTGGACGCCGAGCGCGCGCGGATGTTCGCGCGCTGGGGCGGAGCGTTCACGGACCGCGAGGCCTTCGCCGCCGCCGGCAAGGCCGCCACCGACGGGCGCGGCTTCGACGCGCTCGTCTACTCCGCGGGCACCGCCGCGCTCATGGCCAAGTCCCTGTCCTGGCTGCGCGACGGCGGGACCGTCAACGTCTTCGCGTCCTTCCACCCCGACCCGATCCTGCCGCTGGACTTGAACCAGGTCTACCACCGCGAACTGACGGTGATCAGTTCCTACTCCCCCAGCCTGGCCGATCTCAAGGAGGCCTTCGAGCTCATCGCCTCGGGCCGGTTCAACCCGCTGACGCTGGGGCCCGAGCGCTTCCCGCTGTCCGCGTTCGACGAGGCCGTGCGCGCCGTCAAGACGCGCCGGACGCTGAAGTCCGTGCTGGTGCCCGGATGAAGACGATGCGCGCCGTGATCTTCCACGGCCCCGGCGACATCCGCCTGGAGCGGCGTCCCGTCCCCGAGCCCGGCCCCGGCGAGGTCTTGATCAAAGTCGGCGCGGCGCTGACTTGCGCGACGGACTTCAAGGCCTACCGGCGCGGCCACAAGGTCCTTCTCGGGGACTACCCGTCGCCGTTCGGCCACGAGTTGGCCGGCACGGTCGCCGCCGTCGGACGGGGTGCGGCCGCGCGCGAGGGCGACCGGGTGGTCGCCTCCAACTCCGCGCCTATGGACGACTGCCACTGGTGCTCGCGCGGCCAAAACCACCTGTGCCCGGCCCTGAAGCTGCACAACGGCGCCTACGCCGACTACGACCTGATCCCCGCGCACATCGCGCGCGCCAACCTGCACGCCCTGCCCGACGCGCTGCCCTTCGAAGTCGGCGCGCTGGCCGAGCCGCTGGCCTCGGCCGTGCACGCGGCCGCCGTGATGGATCCGCGCGAGGGCGACCTCGCGCTGATCGTGGGCGCCGGGCCCATGTCTCGCCTGCTGACCTTCGCGCTGCGCGCGCGCGGCGCGCGCGTGGGCGTTCTCGGGCGCTCGCGCGAGGGCCTTGACGCCGCGCTGGCGGCCGGCGCCGAGGCGGCTTTCAGCGCGCTCGACGACGACGCCCCGGCGCGCGTGCGCGCCTGGTCCCAAGGCCGCGGCGCCGACCTCGCCTTCGAGGCCGTCGGCCGCCCGGAGACCCACGAGACCGCGCTTTCGCTCACGCGCGACGGCGGCAAGCTGTGCCTGTTCGGCGGCTGCGCGCCCGGCTCGGCGCTCGCGCTGGATTTGCACCGCGTCCACTACAGGCAGTTGACCCTGCATGGAGTGTTTCACCACACCCCGTCGCATTTCCGGGAGGCCGTGCGGCTGCTCGTGGAAGGCCGAATCAAGACGGGGCTGCTCATCGAAGGCGAACTGCCGCTCGACCGCGTGCCGGCGTTTTTCGCCGAGAACGCCGAAAAGTCCCTGCCCAAGAGGGTCGTGCGGCCGTGAAAAACCGCCGCGACTCGCTCCACATGAAGCGCGCTTTCGCCCTGGCCGAGCGCGTGAGCGCGCGCGCGGCCGCGCCCAACCCGCGCGTGGGCTGCGTGCTGGTCAAGGGCGGACGCGTGGTGGGATGGGGCGCGCACGAGCGCGCGGGCGGGCCGCACGCCGAGGCCGAGGCGCTCCAGCGCGCGGGCGCGCGCGCGCGCGGCGCCGCCGCCTTCGTCACGCTCGAACCCTGCGCGGACTTTCCGGGCAAGCGCACGCCCTCCTGCGCGCGGGCTCTGGCCGCGGCCGGAGTGCGCCGGGTCGTCTTCGCCGCGCTCGACGCCGACCCGCGCGTGCGCGGGCGCGGGGCGCGCCTCTTGCGCCGCGCGGGCGTCAAGACCGAGAGCGCCCCGGGCTTTGCGGAGCGCGCCCTGTCGCTCAACCGCGGCTACGTCTGGCGCCACCGGCGCGGTCGGCCGTGGGTGGTGATGAAGACCGCGCTGTCGCTCGACGGCCGGGCCGCCGCGGCCTCGGGCCGCTCGCGCTGGATCACGGGACCCGAGGCTCGGCGCGCCGTCCGCCGCCTGCGCGCGGAGCTTGACGCCGTGGCCGTGGGCGCCGGCACCGCGCTTGCCGACGACCCGGCGCTGACCGCGCACGGCGCGGGGCCCGACCCTCTGCGCGTGGTCTTCGCCGGTCGGCGCGAACTGCCGCCCGCGCTGAGGCTGTTTCGCGATGGCCCGCCCGCGATCGTCTATCGCATCAAGCGCCCCTCGGATTTGCGCGGCGCGCTGCGCGATCTGGCCGCGCGGGGCGTGGGCACGCTTCTGCTCGAAGGCGGGCCGCGGATCCACGCGGCTTTTTTGCGCGCGGGACTCGTCGACGAGGCGCGGGTGTTCCTGTCGCCCAAGCTCCTGTCGGGCGCCGACGACCCCAACCGCGCGCCGCGGCTGCGCGCGCCGCGGCTGTCGC
>JAJZQS010000171.1 GCA_021806745.1 bacterium | reverse complement strand
CCAATGCCCGCCCACAAGCCCTGGACCGTCGACGACGCCGCCGAGCTCTACAGCCTGCGAGGCTGGGGCCTGGACTACTTCGGCGTCAACGCCAAGGGCCATGTCACGCTGCAGCCCAAGCGCGTGCCCGAGGGCGCGGTGGACGTGATGGACGTCGTCGAGGCGCTGACCGCGCGCGGCATCAAGATGCCGGTGCTCATCCGCTTTCACGACATCCTGCGCCGGCGCGTGGCGGTGCTTCATGAGGCGTTTGCCGAGGCCATCGCCGAGCACGGCTACGGCGGGCGCTTCTTCGGCGTCTATCCGATCAAGGTCAATCAACTGCGCGAGGTCGTCGAGGAGATCGCCGACGCGGGACGGCCCCACCAGTACGGGCTTGAAGCCGGCTCCAAGGGCGAACTGATGGCGGTGCTGGCGATGAATCCCTCCGACGCGCTGACCATCGTCAACGGCTACAAGGACGAGGCGATGATGCGCCTGGCCGCGCTCGGGCTCAAGCTCGGGCGGCGCGTGGTGGTGGTCGTCGAGAAGCTTTCCGAGCTCGATTTGCTGCTCAAGGCCGCCAAGGCCGAGGGAGTCAAGCCGCTCATCGGCGTGCGCGTCAAGCTCCAGACCCAGGGCACCGGCAAGTGGCGTTCCTCCACCGGCCACTACGCCAAGTTCGGCCTGACCACGCCCGAGGTTTTGGGCCTCGTCGAGCGCCTGCGCGCCGAGGGGCTGTCCGACGCGCTCAAGCTCGTGCACTTCCACATCGGCTCGCAGGTCTGCGACATCCGCACGGTCAAGGACGCGGTCAAGGAAGGCGCGCGCTACTACGCGAAACTCAAGAAGATGGGTCTGGGCGTGGAATACCTGGACTGCGGCGGGGGCCTGGGCGTGGACTACGACGGCACGCACACGGCCGTGGACAGCTCGATGAACTACAGCCTGCGCGAGTATGTCTCGGACCTGGTGTATTCGGTGCGCGACGTCTGCCGCCAGGAGAAAGTCGCCGAGCCCAACCTCGTCACCGAGTCGGGCCGCTCGATGGTGGCCCACCACGCCCTGCTCGTGGCCAACGTGTTCGGCGCCATCGAGACCGGCGCTTCCCCGGTGGACCTGCGCGAGACCCCCGACGAGCACCAGGCCGTGCGCGAACTGCGCGAGACCATCAAGGCGCTGGCGCCCAAGAACCTGGCCGAGAGCTTCCACGACGGCCAGCAGCACTTGGAGGAGGCCTTCAGCCTCTTCAAGCTGGGCTACCTGGGACTGGAGGACAAGGCCAAGGTCGAGAACCTCTACTGGCGGCTGTGCCGCGAGATCGTGGCGCTGCTGCCCAAGGCCAAGTTCGTCTCCGAGGACCTGCTCGAGATGCAGAAGTCGCTCAACGATCAGTATCTGTGCAACTTCTCGCTGTTTCAGTCTCTGCCCGACTCCTGGGCCATCAATCAGCTCTTCCCGATCATGCCCCTGCACCGGCTAGACGAAGAGCCTCAGCGCCGCGCGACCGTCGTCGACATCACCTGCGACTCCGACGGCAAGATCACGCAGTTCGCCTGCCACCGCAAGGCCGGCGGCACCTTGCCCGTGCACGCTCTCGACGGCAAGCCGTACTACCTGGGCTTTTTCCTGATGGGCGCCTACCAGGCCACCATGGGCGACATCCACAACCTCTTCGGCCGCGTCAACGAGGTCCACGTCTACCGCGACGAGGCCGAGCCCAAGGGCTTCTACATCGAAGAGACCATCCTCGGCCAGAACATCCGCGACGTGCTGACCGGAATCCAGTACTCGGATTTCGAGCTCGTCAAGATGGTCAAGGAAGCCGCCGACGCCCAGGTCAAGGCCGGCGCGCTCAAGCCCCGCGAGGCCGTCGAGCTCGTCGACCGATACGAGGCGGTGCTGGGCGACTACACCTACGTCGACCATCTGCCCGCCGCCGACGAGAACCACCCGCGCCGCCGCGCCAGCGACTTCCTGGCCGCGGCCGCGCTCCCGGCGCTTCCCGCGCCGGCGCCCGCCGCCCCGGCCGCCCCCGCCGCGCCGGCTCAGTCTCCGGCGCGTTCCTGAGACAGGCGGCGCTTAAGCTCGGCCAGCAGCCGCCACGCCTCGGCCGGGCCTCTCAGGCGCAGGCGCGCCCGAGACGGGCCTTGTCCCACGCGCCAGGCCGCGCCGCGCGCCTGGGCGGCGCGCAGCATCGGCTCGTCGAAGCGGTCGTTGCCGATCGCCACGAGAAACGGCCGTCCCAGCCGCCGCCACAACAGCAGCGCCGCGCGGCCCTTGTCCCAGCGCGCGCGCGCGGAAACTTCGACGCTGTCGCCGTTCACGCGCCAGGACAGCGCCGCCGCGGCGCGCCGCTCGCGCTTCAGCAGGCGGCGCAGCGCGCGCCGGTTCTCGGCGGCGACCGCGCCCCAGTGCAGGCACACGGCCGCCCCTTTGTCTTCGACGGCGGCGCCGGGAACGCCCGCCAGGCGCCGCCGCAGGCGGCGCGCCAGCGCGGCGAGCGCCGGACGCGCCGCGGCCGCCGCCGGATGCCGCCAGCGCCAGCCCGGAGCGCGGACCTCGAGCCCGAACGAGCCCGCGAGGATGATCGCGGGCTCGCGGACCATCGCGCGCAAGTCGTCGACGCCGCGCCCGCTGACGAGGGCCGCGCGGCAGCGGCCGCGGCCGAGCGAGCGCAGCAGCCGCAGGCGGCTGGGGTCCAGGCGCGCCGCGGCCGGGCGGCGGGGCGCGCGCGCCAGCGTCCCGTCGAAGTCGAGCAAGACGAGCACTCGCTCGGCGCCAGCGGCCGCCTCCAGCGCGCGCCGGCGGCCGGAGCTGCGCGTCACGGCCGCGCGAGCGCGCGCGCGCCCAGGCGCACGGCCGACAGCTCGCTGATCTGGTCGGCCGCCCAGCGGTAGACGTTGTTCTCGCGCACCTGGAGCCGCAGGCGGGCCATGCGCGGCGCGCGCTCGATTTGCGGCATGGTCAGCGCGGTCTCGATGGCGCCGGCGACTTCGTCGAGGTCGTAGGGATTGACGATGAGGGCGTCGCGCAGCTC
>JAJZQS010000061.1 GCA_021806745.1 bacterium | reverse complement strand
CCGGCCAGCTCCAGCATTTCCTCGAACGAGATCGTCGCGAGCTTGCGCGCGTCGTGGACGATGCGCGGGTCGGCGGTATAGACGCCCTTCACGTCCGAGAAGATCTCGCAGCGCCGAGCTTTCAGCGCCGAGGCCAGCGCGACCGCGGTCAAGTCGGAGCCGCCGCGCCCGAGCGTGACCGTGTCGCCCTCCGGCGAGAGGCCTTGGAAGCCCGCCACGGCGACCACGCGCCCGGCGCGCAGGTGGCGCAGCACGCGCTCGGCGCGGATGCGGCGGATTTGCGCGCGTCCGGCGGCGCCGACGGCGTCGATGCCGGCCTGAGGGCCAGTCAGCGAGACCGCGTCCACGCCGCGGGCCTTGCAGGCCATGGCGAACAGCGCGATGCCCACCTGCTCGCCGGTGGCCGCGAGCTGGTCGAGTTCGCGCGCGTCTGGCCGCGGGGTGACGCGCTCGGCCAGCGCGATGAGCTCGTCGGTCATCTCGCCGGGAGCCGACACGACGACCGCCACGGCCAGGCCCCGTCGCCGCGCGGCGACGGCGCGCTCGGCGGCGCGCAGGATTTTTTCCGGATCGGCCACCGAGGTGCCGCCGAACTTCATCACCGCGATGTTCATCGTTCGACGCGCACTCCCTGCCGGTCCACGGCCAGCGCCAGCCAGCGCGAGCGGACCCCGCGCCGGGCGAAGGCTCGCGACATCGCCGCGCCGACGCGCGCCGCCCGGGTCTCCTCGACGAAGGCGAACACGCTGGGGCCCGAGCCCGACAGCGCGGCGCCCGCGGCTCCCGCCTTGACCGCGGCGGACAAGGCGTCGGCCAGGCCCGGCACCAGCCGCGCGCGATAGGGCTGGTGCAGGCGGTCCTCCATCAGTTCGGCCAGGCCGCGCGTGCGCCCGGTCTCCAGCGCCCGCGCCAGAAGAAGCGCGCGCGAGGCGTTGAACACGGCGTCGGCCAGCGGGACTTTCTTGGGCAAGACCGCGCGCGCGCGGCGCGTCTCGAGCTCGAAGGCGGGCACGCAGACCGCGGCCGACAGCGACGGGTGAAGGTTCAGGCGCTGGGCGCGCGTGGAAATTCCCGAGAGGCTCGCGGTCAGTCCCCCGTGAACGCACGGCGCCACGTTGTCGGGGTGGCCTTCCAGGCCGACGGCCAAGGCTTCCAACTCGTCTTCGGAAAGGCGCAGCGTGCCGAACAGGTGAGCGCCGGCCCACAGGCCCGACACGGCGGCCGCGGCCGAGGAGCCCAGGCCCCTCGCCAGCGGGATCCGGTTTTTCGCGCTCAGACGCAAGCGGCCGGGCAGCGCGCGCGGCAAGACGAGCCGCGCCGCGCGCAGGATCAGGTTCGCCTCGCCGCGCGGCAGGGTCTTTTCGCCCTCGCCTTCGATCTCGATGATCGCGGGGCCGCGCTCGTCGAGCAGTTCCAGCATCAGTTCGTTGCGCCAATCCAGCGCCAATCCCAGGCAGTCGAAGCCGGGACCCAGGTTGCTGGTGCTGGCCGGCGCCGACACCGTCACGCGCGCGAGAGTCCGGCTCACAGCCGCAGTCCTCCCCTCGCGGGAACGCGCCGAAGGCGCGGGCGTTGGCGCGACGCGGCGTCCGGGTCTTTGAGTCCGTGGCCGGTGAGCACGAGCACGATCGGCCCTTCGGGCACTCGGCCCCCGCGCGCGAGCTTCAAGAGCCCCGCCGCGGGCGCGGCCGAGGCGGGCTCGCAGAACACGCCCTCCTCGCGCGCGAGCAGGCGCTGGGCCGCGACGATCTGCGCGTCGCCGACCGCGCCGATGGCGCCGCCGGACTCGTCGCGAGCGGCGACGGCGCCTTCCCACGAGACCGGCCGGCCGATGCGAATGGCCGTGGCCAGTGTCTTGGGGTCGTCGACCGGGCGCCCGCGCACCAGGGGTGCTGCGCCCGCGGCCTGCCAGCCGAACATCCGCGGCCGGACTCCGAGCTCTCGGTATCCGCGCCAGTAGGCGGTGATGTTTCCGGCGTTGCCCACGGGCATGAACTGCGCGGCGGGCGCGCGTCCGAGTTGCTCGACGATCTCGAAGGCGGCGGTCTTCTGGCCTTCGAGGCGGTGGGGGTTCGACGAGTTGACCAGCGCCCAGCCTTTCGCGCGCGCCGCCTCCACGGCCAGCGCCAGGGCGCGGTCGAAGTTGCCCTTGACCTCGGCGATCTCGGCGCCGTGCATGACCGCCTGCGCGAGCTTGCCCGCGGCGACCTTGCCCTTGGGCAAGAACACGACGCAGCGCAGCCCCGCTCGCGCGGCGTAGGCCGCGGCCGACGCGGAGGTGTTTCCCGTCGAGGCGCACAGTACCCCGCGCGCGCCTTCTTCCAGGGCCTTGGACACGGCCAAAGTCATGCCGCGGTCCTTGAACGAGCCGGTGGGGTTGCAGCCCTCGAGTTTCAAGAAGACCTGCCCGGATTTCAGGCCCGCGCGCGCGGCCAGACGGTCGGCGCGAATCAGCGGCGTGGCTCCCTCGCCGAGCGTGACGATGGGCGTGCGCGGCCCCACCGGCAGGCGCGATTTCCAGCGCGCGATGATCCCGCTCACGACAGCATCCTCATCGCGCAGTGGCGCGCCGACACGCCGGGCTGGGCCAGGATCGCGCGCCGAGCGCGCTCGAAGCGCGCGCGCGGCGCGGGATGCGTGGCGATCATCACCGGCACCGTCGCCCCGCGGCCGCGGTCCTGGTGGATGGCCGAAATCGAGACATCTTCTCGCGCGAGCGCCCCGGCCGCGCGGGCGAGCGCCCCGGGCTTGTCGCCGAGCTCCACGCGCAGATACCAGCCCGAAGGCTTCTCTTCGGCCGTTTTCAGCGCTCCGGCGGTCGCGCGCCCGAGCGGCGCCGCGTCGAGCCGGCGCGCGCAGGCCAGCGCGTCGCCGAGCACGGCGGAGGCGGTGGGCCCGGCTCCGGCGCCGCGGCCGTAGAACATCAAGTCCCCGGCCGACTCGGCGCGCACGAGCAGCGCGTTGTACTGTCGTCGCACGGCGGCCAGAGGGTGGTTCAGCGGCACGAGCACGGGGCCGACCGAGGCGGCCGCGCTCTCGCCGTCGAGCGTCAGCGAGGCGATCAGGCGCACCGCGCAGCCCAGGCGCTCGCGCGCGAACGCCGCGTCGCGCGCGCTCACGCGCTCGATGCCCGCGACGGGGAAAGACCCGGGCTTGGGCGTCGCCCCGGCCACGAGGGCCGCGAGCACGGTCAGTTTCTGCGCGGCGTCGCGCCCGGACAAGTCCAGGCGCGGGTCGCGCTCCGCCAAGCCCAGGCGCTGGGCTTCCTCCAGCGCGGCATCGGGAGCCAAGCCCTCCTCGCAGCGGCTCAGGATGTAGTTGGTGGTGCCGTTGAGTATCGCGTCGAGGCTCAAGATCTTGTCCCCGGCAAGGGAGATATCCAGCGCGCGCAGCACCGGCACGCCGCCGGCCACGGCGCCCTCGAAGGCCAGGCGTCCGCCGCCGCTTTCGGCGGCGCGCGACAGCGCGGGCCACGCGCGCGACAGCAGGAGCTTGTTGGCCGTCACCAGCGCCGCGCCGCGGCGCAAGACCGACAAGGCGAGGCTTCGCGGCGCGCCGTCGCCGCCCAATAGTTCCACGACGATGTCGGCCGGCGCGGCGCGCTCCATCGCGAGCGGATCGGCGAAGCGGCGCACCGCCGCGGGCAGGCCCAGGGCGCGAGCCTCGCTTGCGGCGGCGCGGTCGCTCACGGCCGTGAGTTCGAGTTCCGCGGCGAGCGCGTCTCGACGGCCGCGGCCGGCCAGCAGGCGGGCGACCTCGCGTCCGACGGTGCCAAGCCCGGCGACGGCGACGGTGGCGCGCCTCACGGCGAGGCGGAGGGAGGCGCGGCGGGCGTCGGCGTCGAGGAAGACGCGGGCGCAGTCGCGGCGGGCGCGGGGGACGGCGGCGCGACGGCGGTCGCCGTGGAGGCGGGCGCGGCGGTCGACGCGGCGGGCGGCGTCGCGGTGGAAGACGAGATCGACGGGGGCGTGGGGGTTGCGGGGGAGGCGGCCGCCGCGGGCGCGGTGGAAATCGTCGGCACGGCGGAGGGCGGCGGCGCCGGAGGCAAGGGAGAACCGTCGTCGGCGCCGGTCGACAGGCTCAGCAGGTAGGACATCGGCAGAAGCCCCTTTTGCGCGGGGCCCGAGGACGCGCCGACCGCGACCGTCGGCGGGGCGCTTGCGCCGCGCGCGGGCGCGGTGGAGCCCAGCAGTCCGAAAGCGCGCGCGAACTCGTGGCCGACCTCGCGGCCGAGTTGGGGCGCCATCGCCTGAAGACGGTCGGTGAGGTTGGACGGGGTGGTCTCCAGGTCGACGATCGTCATCGTGGAAGGGTCCACATCTTCGTTCAGGTGGTCCCAGAGGTCGTGGGAATTGATTCCGCGGTAGACGCGCCAGGAGGCCGCCAGATCCGGGTGCAAAACGGCGTCCTGCCCGGTGCCGACGGCGGTGGTGCCGAAGGAGAGGTTCACATCGAGCACGAGAGCGTCCTGGAGTTCGTGCGCTCGAGAGTAGTCGCGCGGCGGGGGCAGGGTCGGATCCGTCTGGAAGTAGCGCGTGCGCCACGAGTATTGATTGCGCGCGCGGTTCCAGCGCTGGATGCGCTCGGGGCCGATTCCGGCCTGCATGGCGCTGACGGCCGAAGAAGATATGTAGGTTCTGAGTTCCTTCATCAGCGCGTCCTGGAGTTCGTCGTCGTAGCGCGGCCGAGGCAGGTACTGCTGAACGGTCTTGGACACGCGCAAGGTCTGGGAGTCTTCCAGGCCCTGCACGGCGAAACCCAGCGGAGTGATCTGGGCGGCGGATTCGATGTTGCTGTCGCCGCTGGTCACGATCCACGGCCCCGGCGCCTGGTAGACGAACACCACCAGCCGCTGTCCCGGTTTGTAGACTCCATGCGGGTCCGGCGGCGGCGCCACGCTGACGCAGGCGGCGGTGGCGGCGGCGGCGAGCAGGGGGAGTGCCAGGCGTCTCACGCGTCCATGATATATCATCGCCGGGTTCGGGGAAAACGGCCGCGTGCGTTCTTGGCGGCGGGGCGTCCCATCACCCGGCGGCGGCCCCCCCGTCGAAATTGCTAGACTCGGTTTTCGATGATCAAGAAAGTCTTCGAGATGATCTTCGGCACGGCCAGCCAGCGCACGCTCAAGCGCTACCGGCCCTTGTTGGAGAAGACCAACGCGCTCGAACCCGAGATCCAAGCGCTGTCCGACGCCGATTTCCCCAACCGCACCGCCGCGCTCAAGCTCCGCGTCCAAGAGTTGTTTTCGACCATCGAGTATGCCGAAGACGACGAGGACTTCCGCGAGCAGCGCAAGAAGGCCGAGACCGAGGCGCTCGACACGATTTTGCCCGAGGCCTTCGCTCTGTGCCGCGAGGCCGCGCGGCGCGCCATCGGCCTGCGCCACTTCGACGTCCAGCTCTTGGGCGGCATGACTTTGCACAACGGCTCCATCGCCGAGATGCGTACCGGCGAGGGAAAAACCCTCGTCGCCACCGCGCCGGCCTACCTGAACGCGTTGGCGGGCAAGGGCGTGCACATCGTCACCGTCAACGACTACCTGGCCAAGCGCGACAGCGAGTGGATGGGACCGGTGTTCAAGTTCCTGGGCTTGACCGTCGGCTGCGTCCAGCACGACATGTCCAACGCGGACCGCCAGGCCGCCTACCGCTGCGACATCACCTACATCACCAACAACGAGATCGGCTTCGACTATTTGCGCGACAACATGGTCGTGCGCAAGGAAGACCGCGTGCTGCGCCCGCTCTATTACGCGATCATCGACGAGGTGGACTCGATCCTCATCGACGAGGCGCGCACCCCTCTGATCATCTCCGGCGCCGCGGAAAAATCCACCGAGCGCTACGCGATCGTCAACCGCCTGATTCCGCACCTGAAGGTGCGCCTGATCACCGAGGAAGACGAGATCCAGGCTAAGTACGCCGGCACCGACCTGGACAAGGGCTGGGACGCCATCGTCGACGAGAAGAACCACACCGCCGTGCTCACCGAGGAGGGCATTCAGAAGTCCGAAAAGCTTCTGGGCCTGGCCAATCTCTACGACGACTTGGAAGGCGAGTGGGTCCACCACATTACCCAGGCCCTGCGCGCGCACTATCTCTACAAACGCGACGTCGAGTATGTGATCAAGCCCGGCGACGGGGGGCCCGAGGTCGTCATCGTCGACGAGTTCACCGGCCGCCTCATGCCGGGAAGGCGCTGGTCGGACGGCCTGCACCAGGCCGTGGAGGCCAAGGAGAACCTCCCGCCGCGCGAGGAAAACCAGACGCTGGCCACGATCACCTTCCAGAACTTCTTCAAGATTTACAAGAAGCGCTCGGGCATGACCGGAACCGCGATGACCGAGGAAGACGAGTTCCTGGAGATCTACCAGATGGACGTGCGCGAGATCCCGACCAACCGGATTTCCGCGCGCGAGGACATGCCCGACCAGGTCTACAAATCCGAGCGCGAGAAGTTCAACGCCATCGTCGAGGCCATCAAGGAGCTCTGGAAGACCGGACGCCCCGTGCTGGTGGGCACTCGCTCCATCGAGAAATCCGAAAAACTCGCCGCCATGCTGCGCGGCGCCGGCGTGCCGCACCAAGTGCTCAACGCCAAATACCACGAGATGGAGGCGCAGATCATCGCTCAGGCCGGGCGCAAGGGCGCGGTGACCATCGCCACCAACATGGCTGGGCGCGGCACCGACATCCTTCTTGGCGGCAACCCGCAGGACCCGGCCGAGTACGAGCTCGTGAAATCCTTGGGCGGCCTGCACGTCTTGGGTACCGAGCGTCACGAGTCGCGCCGCATCGACAACCAGCTTCGCGGCCGCTGCGCGCGCCAGGGCGATCCTGGCTCCACGCAGTTCTACCTGGGTCTAGACGACGAGCTGATGCGCCTGTTCGGCTCCGACCGCATCGCGCCGTTGATGGAGAAGCTCGGCATGCAGGAAGGGGAGGTCATCGAGTCGCCGCTGGTGACCTACCAGATCGAAAACGCCCAGCGCCGCGTCGAGACGCACAATTTCGACATCCGCAAGCAGCTCCTCGACTACGACAACGTGATGAACAAGCAGCGCGAGGTCGCCTACAAGCTGCGCGACGTCGTGCTCTTCGGGGAGTCGGTCACCGCACAGATCCGCGCGATGATCAAAGAGGACATCGAGGCCGAGGTCTCGGCCGCGGTGGCCGAGCGAGAGGACCCCGCCGAATGGGATTTCGTCACGCTCGGGGCGTACCTGGAACGGACTTTCGGCCTCGCCTACAAGGCCGAGGACTTCGTCGGCCTCTCCGAGGGCGCGCTCAAGGAAAAGCTGATCGCCGACGCGCTGGCGCGCTACGAGAAGCGCGCCGAGGATTTCCACGGCTACGATTTCCGCGAGATCGAGAAGATGGTCCTGCTGCAGATGATCGACAAGGCCTGGAAGGGTCACCTGACCGACCTCGACCAGCTCAAGAAGTCCATCGGCTTGCGCGCCTACGGACAGCTCGACCCGAAGGTGGAGTACCAAAAGGAGTCGCACAAGCTTTTCGGCGCGATGCTCGACCGCATTCGCGAGCAGACCGTCGAGTACCTGTTCAAGATCGAGGCGCCCAAGGCGCCGCCTCCGCCGCCCATCGCCGAGACCCCGGCCGCGGGCGAGCCGATGCCCGACGGGATGATGGATCCCGCCGCGCCGCCGCCGGCGCGCGCGACGGCCCGGCCGGCGATCGGGCGCGGCGTGCTGTCGGGCGCGGCGACGACGGCGCCGCGAGACATCCAAAAGATCGGCCGCAACGATCCCTGCTACTGCGGCTCGGGCAAGAAGTACAAGAAATGCCACGGGGCGGACGTCCCCGCCTGATCTTCGCCGCCGCGGGTGCGGCGCTGACCGCGCTGGCGCTTCCGCGCGCGGGCCTGTGGCTGTTCGGCTGGTGTGCGCTGGCGCCGCTGTTTCTGGCCGCCGACCGGGCCGAGGACGGCTGGGGCGCGGCGGCCGCGGGATTTTGGGCGGGCTTCGCCTATCACGCGGTCGTGCTGCACTGGATCTACGCCACCTGTCGCTTCGCGCGCATCCCCGTTCCGGTCGCGGTCTTGGCGTTGGCGGCCTTGGCGGCGGCGCTGGCGGTGCAGTGGGCGGCGGTCGCGTGGCTGGGGAGGCTGCTGTCTCGCGGCGCTTCGCCTGCGGCGCGGCCGTGGATTTGGGCGGTCGCGTGGACGGCGCTCGCCGCGGCCGCCGGCCGCTGGACGCCGAGGCTGGCGGTGGACACGCTCGCCTACACGCAATGGCCGAACTTGGCGCTGATCCAGGCGGGCGCATGGGGGGGGCCGTATCTGCTGGGATTTGCGCTCGTGCTCGTCAACGCGGGGCTGGCCGAAGCGGCCGTGGCCGCGCCCGGGAGTCGGCGGCGGGCTTCGTCGGGCCTGTCGGCGGGAGTGCTTCTGGGCGCGGCGCTGTGGGCGCTGGGCGCGCGGCAGCTGTCGCGGCGGCCGAGCGATCCGGGGCCGACGGCGCTGGTCGAGATTCTTCAGCCCGACGTGGACCAATACCGGAAATGGGACGGCGACGCGGCCGCGCAGATCTTGGCCGGCTTCGACGAACTGCTCGCGCGCCCGTCCGCGCGCCGCCCCGCGCTCGTGGTCTGGCCGGAGACCGCCATCCCGTACTATCAGCCGCGCGCGCTCGCCGCGCCCGAGGCGGCGAAGTGGGCGAGGCTCGACGGGGCGGCTCAGTTGGTGGGGATCGTGACCGCGCCGCAGCCGGGCGCGCCGGCGGCCAACGCGGTCCAGTTCGTGCGTCCCGACGGCTCGGTGGGCGGGCTCTATCTCAAGCGAGAGCTCGTGCCCTTCGGCGAGTATGTCCCCTTTCGCGGTCTCGTGCCGCGCGTGGTCGTCGAGCGCTGGCTCAAAGAGCTCGACGCGATGGGCGACCTGCGCCCGGGCGCGCCCGATCAGCCCTTGCTCGACACGGCCTTCGGGCCCACCGCGGTCACCATCTGCTATGAGGCGATGTTCCCGCGTTGGGCCAGGCGGGACGCGGCTCGGGGCGCGGCGCTGATCGTCAACGTGACCAATGACGGCTGGTACAAGGACACCTGGGGTCCCTACCAGCACTTCCAGGCCAACGTGTTTCGCGCCGTCGAAAACCGCTCGACTGTGGTCCGCTCCGGCAACACCGGCATCTCCGCGGTGATCGACCCGTGGGGGGTCGTGACCGCGCGTCTGGGTCTGGGCGAGCGAGGCCGCCTGGACGCCGAGGTCCCGCTCAAGGACCAATTTCCGGGGCGCTCGCTCTACGCCCGCCTGGGCGACTGGTTCGGGACTTTGTGCGGCGGGCTGACGCTCGCGCTGCTCGCGGCGCGCCTGCGCAAGACGGCATGAAGCCGCGCGTCGTCTACTCGCCCCTCTACGCGGTCGATTACGGCGGACATGACTTCTCGGCGCGGAAATTCGCGCTCGCGGCGGGGGCAGTGTCCGGGCGCGCTGATTTAGTCGAGCCGGTCGAACCCTCGCGAGAGGATTTGCTGGCGGCGCACGACGCGGCGTGGGTGGATAAAGTGCTCTCGTCCGCGCTGACGACGGAGGACTTGAAGCGTCTGGAACTGCCGTTCTCGCCGGAGATCTCTTTGGCCCATCGCCTGGCGGTGGGCGGCACGACTTTGGCCGCGCGTCACGCGCTCGAACGAGGAGTCGGCCTTCATTGCGGCGGTGGGGCGCACCACGCGTTTCGCGATCACGGGGAGGGCTACTGCGCGCTCAACGACATCGCCGCGGCGATCTTGAAGCTGCGCGGCGAGGGGCGGGCGCGCCGCGCGGCGGTGGTCGACCTCGACGCCCATCAGGGCAACGGCACGGCGGCGATCTTCTCGGGCGACCCGGCGGTGTTCACCTTCTCGATGCACCAGGCCGGCCTCTACCCCGAGAAAAAAGAAAAGAGCTCGCTCGACGTCGAGCTCGCGGCCGGTACCGGCGACAAGAAGTATTTGGAGCTCCTATCGAAGGCCCTGCGGCTCGTTCTGGACTTCCGGCCCGACCTCGTGATCTATCAGGCCGGAGTCGATGTCTGGGAGCGCGACCGCCTGGGCGGACTTGCGCTCACCGAGCGCGGCGTGCGCGAGCGCGACCGGTTGGTGCGCGATGCCTGCCGGAAAGCCGGCCTGCCCGTCGCGGTGACGCTCGGCGGGGGCTACGGCCCGACGCCGGAGGACACCGCACGGCTGCACGCGAACACGCTCAAGGTGTTCGCGGGGCCGGGTTAGACGCCGCGCTCAGTCCTCGAGCTTGGCGAGCAATTCCCGGTAGTGCCGCAGAATATCGGGCAGGGCCGAGTAGATGTCTTCGGCGATGGACTCGCGGTAGGTTGTGCGTGGTGAGGTTTCGTAATTCGACGGACCTGAGCCAAAGCGGGTCGTCGTCGATGAGGCTTTGTCGGAACGCCTCGCGCAGGACGTCCTTGGGCGAGTAAACCTCGATGCCGTGGTGCTGGGACAAGTAGGCCTTGAGCGTCTTCCAGACCAGTTCGTAGGTGAACTCGAAACGCTGGATCGACGAGTCGCGCAAGAACTCGGATTTTGGCTGAGCCAGCGCGTCGGCCAGCTTTGCGACGGCGCGGCGCAGGTCCGCGCGGAGGTTTTCGTACCTACTGTTCATAGATCAGCTTCGCCCCCTTCAGCGCGTGGCGGCGGAAGTCCTCCGTGACCGAGCGCAGGTCCACCAAATCGATCTTCTGAAGGATCGGCAGTTCTTCCAGTTCCGCGCGTAGCCGCGCGACCGCGTCGAGCGCCAACGGACCGTCCGCGTCCACGCCGATGTCGTAGTCGGACCGGGGGCCGGCATTTCCCGCCGCCCGCGACCCGAACAAGTAGAGGCGGAAATGCGGGGCCGGAGGCCGTCGACGCACGGCCTGAACGATCCCGTCCGCCGTGGAGTCTGTGCCCGCCATTTCGTCAGTCTAGCGGATTTCCTAGAATAAATCGATGTTCGAGGAATCCGCGCGCCGCACCGAGGAATTGGAGGCCTTGCTCGACAAGGTGGCCAAGCTCATGGACCTGCCCAAGATCCGGCGCGAGGTCGAGGCGCGTGAGGCCGAGGCCGGAGACCCCGCGTTTTGGATGGACTCGGCCAAGGCCAAGAGGAAATCCAAGGAGCTCAACGATCTCAAGAAAGCGCTCGGCGAGTTCGAGCGCGCCCAGCGCGCCCTAGGCGACCTGCGCGCGCACGGGGAGCTCGCCGCGGAAATGAAAGACGAGGGCGAACTGCGCGAGATCCGCGCGGGCCAAGACGAAGTCGAGAAAATCCTGCGCGCGATGGACCTGAGGTTGAAGCTGTCCGCCGAGTTCGACAAGGACGACGCGATCATCTCCCTGCACGCGGGCGCCGGCGGGCTTGAGGCCTGTGATTGGGCCGAGATGCTCTGGCGCATGTACGGGCGCTGGGCCGAGGCGCACGGCTTCGAGATCGCGGTCACCGAGGTCACCAAGGGCGACGGCGCGGGCCTCAAGACCGTGGAGGCCTTCGTGCGCGGGCCCAACGCCTACGGCCTGCTCAAAGGCGAGATGGGCGTGCACCGGCTCGTGCGCATCTCGCCCTTCGACGCCAACAAGCGCCGGCACACGAGCTTCGCCTCGCTCGACGTGCTGCCCGACATCGAAGACGACATCGAAATCGAGGTCAAGGACGCGGACCTGGAGCTCGAGACCTTCCGCTCCGGCGGCGCCGGCGGCCAGAACGTCAACAAGGTGGAGACGGCCGTGCGCATCCGGCACAAGCCCTCCGGGCTGGTCGTCTCCTGCCAGACCGAGCGCTCGCAGATGCAAAACCGCATGAACGCCCTGCGCATGCTCAAGGCCAAGCTTTACCAGATCGAGCTCGACAAGAAGCGCTCCGGCATGGAGAAGCACTACGGCGAGATGGGCGACATCGCCTGGGGCCACCAGATCCGCTCCTACGTGTTCATGCCCTACCAGATGGTCAAGGACCTGCGCACCGGCCACGAGACTTCCCAGATCCAAAAAGTGATGGACGGCGACCTCGATCCGTTCATCGAGGCGTACCTGGCGTGGCTGGCCGCGGGCAAGCCCGCGCGCGTCAAGGCCGGCGCCGAAGAAGACTGAGGTGGGCGAGGCGCCGGGCTCGTTTCGCGCGGTGCCGCGCACGGGCGTCATCTTCGTGATGGCCGAGGCCGCCAAGCTCGGCTACACGCCCGGCGACGCGAGCTGGATCAACCTGGGACAAGGCATGCCGGAGACCGGTCGGCTTCCGGGCGGTCCCGCGCGCCGAGCCGCGATTGCGATAGACCCCGCCGATCAGGAATACGCGCCCGTCGCCGGCCTGTGGGAGCTGCGCGAGGCCGTGGCCGGGCTCTACAACCAGCGCTACCGGCGCGGACTGCCCAGCCTCTACACGGCCGAGAACGTGGCCATCGCCGGCGGCGGGCGCGCCGCGCTCACGCGCGTGGCGGCGGCTCTCGGCGGCGTGAACCTGGGGCATTTTTTGCCCGACTACACCGCCTACGAGGAACTCCTCGACGTTTTTCACTCGTTCACCGCGATCCCGATCCTCCTGGAGCCGGAAACCGGCTACGAGTTCTCGCCCGACGACCTCGTGCGCGAAATCCGCGGCCGGGGTCTTGGCGCGATGCTCCTCTCCAATCCCGCCAATCCGACGGGGCGCGTGGTGGCCGGCGAGACTCTGTCGCAGTGGACCGCGGCCGCGCGAAAGCTCGACTGCGCGCTGATTCTCGACGAGTTCTACTCGCACTACGTCTGGGGAGGCGCCGGCGGGGAAGCGACCGTCAGCGCCGCGCGCCATGTTTCGGACGTGGACAAGGACCCCGTCGTGATCCTGGACGGGCTGACCAAGAATTGGCGCTACCCGGGCTGGCGCGTGAGCTGGATCGTGGGGCCCAAATCCGTGGTGGAGGCGGCCTCCTCGGCAGGCTCGTTCCTGGACGGCGGAGGATCTCGGCCTCTTCAGCGCGCGGCCGTGGAGCTTCTCGGCGTCGAGCGCGCCGACGCCGAGGCCGCCAGCGTGCGCCGCGCCTTCGGCGCGAAGCGCGAGCTGATGCGCGCGGGCCTGGAAAGCCTCGGCGTGCGCTTCGACGCGCCCGCCGACGGAACTTTCTACGCCTGGGGCGACTTGTCCGGCCTGCCGCCGCCCTTCAACACCGGCATGGGATTTTTCCGCAAGGCGCTGGAGGCCAAGGTCATCGTCGTGCCCGGGGAGTTTTTCGACGTCAACCCGGGTCGGCGCCGCGCGGGCAAGTTCTCGCGCTTTCGCTCCCACGCGCGCTTCTCCTTCGGCCCACGCGAGTCCGACGTGCGCGAGGGCCTGTCACGGCTGGCGGCGCTGGTCCGGCGCTGAGCGCTATTTGAAGAGACGGCGCAGGCTCGCCATCTCCATCGGGTGCATCTCGGCGTCGCCGGGCGCGCGCAGCGCGACGCTGAGCTCGCTTTGGCTGGCGGCCAAGGCGGCGTACTCGGCTTCCGTCGGGTTGACGCTCAAGCGCAGAACGCCCTTGGACTTGCCGTTCGAGGCGAGGGATACGCCGACGACCTCGACGTTTTGGAGGATGGTGGCCGCCAGTCTGTCCTGGACGGCGCCTTGCCGGGCGTCGAAGACGGCGATCAGGTCCACGCGATCTCCCGGACGAAGGGCGCGGATTTGCCCGTCGTCGAGGGCCACGGACACGGCGCGGTCGCCGGAGGGCAGAAGAGCGCGGTCGAGTTCGCGCGGTCCGCGTGCGAGCGCCCACGCCGCGACCGCGGCGACCGCGAGCACGAGCCAGCGCGAGAGGGTCACGGCTTGCGCACCTCGGGACACGGACAGGAGCAGGAGCGGGGGTTGAACCCGGGGCTCATGACCAGCGCGGACGGATCGCGGGCGTTGAGCGGCGTGATTTGGTCCGCGGTGTAATCGGCGGCCGGGGGTGGCGCGGCCGCGCGACGGCGGGTCAGCGTCAACGCCAGCGCGGCCGCCGCGGCGACGAGAATGACCGCCCACAGGGGCGCCGAGAGCGCGGATTCGCGCGCGCCGTCGCCGGAGACTTCGACCAAAGCGAGTTTCACGCGGCGCGAGCGGACGGCTCGAGGATCGGCAGGAACGAATTCTTCCACGCGTCGAATCTAGCAAAAAGAAGAGCCCCCGCCTCGGCGGGGGCTCTTGATCGCGGACGCCGCCGGGATCAGTATTTGGCGTTGTGGTCGACTTTGTGTCCGGGGCCCATCGACGAGCTCAGCGTGATGCTCAGCAGGTAGACGCCCTTGGACGCGGCGGGCTTGGCCTTGACGACGGCCTCCAGCACCGTGCGCGCGTTGCCGGCGATCTTGTCTGCGGAAAAGGACGCCTTGCCCACGGGGACATGGATGATGCCGTAGTCGTCGACCTTGTACTCGACGCGTCCGGCCTTGAGCTCCTTGACGGTCTGAGGAACGTTCATCGTGACCGTTCCGGACTTCGGGTTGGGCATCAGGCCCTTGGGGCCCAGGACTTTTCCGAGCTTGGAAAGGTCCTTCATCATGTCCGGGGTGGCCACCAGCACGTCGAAGTCGGTGAAGCCCTTCGAGATTTGGTCGATCAAGTCCGCCGCGCCCACGATGTCGGCGCCGGCGTCTTGGGCCTCTTTCTGCTTGTCGCCGCGGACCACGACGGCGACCTTCTTGGATTTGCCCAGGCCGTGAGGCAGGCCCACGGTGCCGCGCACCTGCTGATCTGCCTGCTTGGGGTCCACGCCCAGGCGGACGTGCAGCTCCACGGTTTCGTCGAACTTGGCGGTCGCGCACTTCTTGACGAGGGCGGCGGCCTCCTCCAGCGTGTTCAGCTTCGCGAGGTCGAGGTCCTTGACCAGCGCGTCGTATCTCTTGCCCATGTTTTTCTCCTGACCTGTTGGCGCTCCCTGTCGGCGGAGCTCGGTCGAACTTCCGTTTTACTTCGAGACGTCGATGCCCATCGAGCGGGCCGTGCCCTTGACCATCTCCACGGCCTGCGCGAGATCCTTGGTGTTGAGGTCGGGCATCTTCGCCTTGGCCACGTCCTCGGCCTGCTTCATGGTGATCTTGCCGACCTTGTTGCGGTTGGGCTCGCCCGAGCCCTTGGCCAGGCCGGCGGCCTTCTTGAGAAGCGAGGAGACCGGCGGCATCTTCGTGATGAAGGTGAAGGTTCGGTCCTCGAAGACGGTGATGACGACCGGGATCACCATGCCGGCGTCCTGCGAACGGGTCTTCTCGTTGAACTGCTTGCAGAAATCCATGATGTTGAGGCCGTGCTGGCCCAGCGCGGGGCCGACGGGCGGCGCGGGATTGGCGGCGCCGGCGGGAATCTGCAGCTTGATTTGGGTTTTGACCTTCTTCGCCATGGCAATGACCTCGTTGTGCGGCTTTTAAATCCTCATTTGCGGCTCCACGACCGGGGCAGCAGCATCTTGGCCAGCGCTCCGGCCAGGACCATCAGTAAAAAAAGCTTCCAGAACGGGGCGCGGTCGGCGCCGAACATCCACTGAGAGAACGCGGGGCTGAACACGAAAGGCCAGAGCAGATACGCGGCCAGCGCCGCCAGCAGGGAGCGGCCGAACAGCATCAACAGGCCCACTCCCAGCGCCGCGCCCATGGTCAGCAAGGCCAGCAGGGCCCCGACCAAGCCCAGCGAGCGGACGTGCGCCACGCGCACGCGCACGCCGGAGAACCCGAAGTCGTCGGCGCCGTCCGGCGGCATGATCTCCGGCTCGGCCAAGGTCAAATCTTCTCCACCTGCAGGAAGTCGAGCTCCACCGGGGTGGGACGGCCGAAGATCGTGACCATCGCCTTGATCTTGGACTTGGTCTCGCTGACGTCCTCGACCACTCCCACGAAATGGCGGAAAGGGCCGTCGACGATGCGCACGTTCTCGCCCTTCTCGAACTGCACGGCCGGACGAGGCTTGCCCTCGGCGGCGGTGGTGGTCAGCTCCAGGATCTTGTCGATTTCCTCCTGGGCCAGCGCGGTGGGGTCGGTGTCGCCAAGGAAGCCGGAGACGCCGGGAATTCCCTTGATCATCCAGTAGGTGATTTCGTCGACCACCATGTCCATCAGCACGTAGCCGGGGAAGAACATCCGCTTGGAGATCTTCTTCTTGGTCTTCTTGACCTCGACCACGTCCTCGGTCGGAATCAGCACGTTGAAGATTCGGTCCTGAAGCTTCTCGGTCTCGATCTTCTCGGCGATGGTCTTGCGGACGCGGTCCTCGTAGCCGGGCCGAACGTGGACGATGTACCAGCCGCGCGGCCGCGCGGTCGTGGACGAGGGGGAGGGTGTGCCGGTGGTCATGTGTTATTGTCCCAGGAAGGCCCGAACGAAGATCGAGAGCACGTAATCGACGCCGGCGATGAACAGCGACATCAAGACCACGAGGATCAGCACGGCCTTCGTGGAATCGATCGCCTGCTCGCGCGTCAGCCACGTGGACTGCTTGAGCTCGGAGACGGCTTCCTTCACGAATTGGTTCGGGTTCATTTATCGCAAATCGGGAACACGGTGGACTCGGGGCCCGGCGGGGGCGCCAGGACTCGAACCTGGAGGGGCGGTTTTGGAGACCGCTCGTTTAGCCAATTAACGGACACCCCCATCGGGCCCGAATCGTCGCGTTCGTCTATTTGACCTCTTTGTGCGGCGCCTGCTTGCCGCACGCGCGGCAGAATTTTTTGAGCTCCAGCTTGAACTCCTTTTTCTTGCCGCGCTGGTAGTAGTAATTCTTGTTCTTGCAGACCGTGCAGCCGAGAACGACGATGTGCCTGTCGCCCATGGCCTAGTCCAGAATCTCGGCGACGACGCCGGCGCCGACGGTGTGGCCGCCTTCGCGCACGGCGAAGCGCAGACCCTTCTCCATCGCGATCGGCACGATCAGCTCGCAGTCGATGTCGATGTTGTCGCCC
>JAJZQS010000170.1 GCA_021806745.1 bacterium | reverse complement strand
CGGCGCACCGCTACTCCGCCTCCAGCCGAAACCCCAGCGGCTGGGGCAGGCGCACCGGCACGGGCTTGCCGTTGAGGCCGAGCGCGGGCGAGAAGCGCATGCGCGCGGCCACGCGCTGGGCGGCGGCGTCGAAGGCGGGGCTGGCCGAGGCGATCACGTCGGCCTTCCACACGCGCCCGTCGGCGCCGATGTGGATCATCAAGACCACGTCGCCCTCGTGGCCCTGCGCGCGCTCGGAGGTCGGGTATTCGCTGAGCATCGCCGCGCGGACCTCGTCGGCGTTGAGCAGATGGGGAAACGCCGACAGCGGAGTGCCGCCATGGCCGTGACCGCCCACCACGCCCTCGTCGGAGCCTTCTCCCGAGCCGCCGACCTTGGCCGCGGTGCCCTGTCCGCCGACAGCTCCCCCCGGCGTCGAGACCGTGTCTTCCCCCTTCGGCGAGCCGGGGCCGACGGGCGTCTGGGGCTTGTCGAGTTTCTTGGTGTCGGGGCCGGGCAGGACCCAGTCCTTGGGCGGCGGCGGTTTGGCCGGCGTCGCAACGGGCTTGGGAGCGGGCGGCGTCAACTCCGCGGTGCGGTTGGCGGCGGCGGGCTTGCCCGGCACGAAGGCCTTGGGCGCGCCGAGCTTGGCCGGGCCGTCGCCCAGGATGGAGCCGGTGATTTCGATCTCCATCGGCGGCGGGGCGGTCGGCGCCCAAGAAATGCGCGTCAGCGCCAAGACAAGCCCGGCCAGCGCGCCGTGCAGGGCCAGCGACAGGCCCAGAGAGCGCGCCGGAGGCGGCGCCTCGGGCGCGGCGTTCACCGGCGCACGACCTCCAGGCCGACCTTGCGCACGCCCGCCGCGCGTATGTCGTCGAGCAGTTCCGTGACTTCCCCGTAGGGCAGGGACTTGTCGGCGGCCACCGTGACCGGCTGTTCCGGACTCAGCCGCACGGCCTCGCTCAGTTCTTTTTTGAGCTCGTCGCGGGTCACGCTTTTGCCCGAAAGCGACAGCCGCCGCGCGGCGTCCAGCGCCACGGTCAGCGCGTCGGTGGCCGCGCGCTCGTGATGCGCGGCGCGCGGCACATCCACCTTGATGGCGCGGCGCGCGATGAGCGGAGCCGTGGCCATCATGATGATGAGCACCACCAAGGTCACGTCGACCAAGGGCGTGACGTTGATGCCGGTGATCGGGCCGTCGCCGTCGTCGGAGGCGGACTGCACGTGGCCTCCTAGCGCCGGCGCGCCTCGGCGCGCGAAAGGCCGCCCAAGCGCCTGCCCAGCGCCTCGGTCTCGGCCAGCAGGTCGCGCGAACGCTTTTGCAGGGCATTGAAGGCGAACACGCACGGGATGGCCACGAGCAGACCCACCGCAGTGGCCACCAGCGCCTCCGACAGTCCCGCCATCACCACCTCGGGGCCGGCGCCCGCCTCGGCCAGGTCGTGGAAGGCCTTGATGACGCCAAGCACCGTGCCGAACAGGCCGATGAACGGCGCGTTGTTGCCGAGCGTGCCCAGCATGGTCAGCCGCATCTCAAGCCGGCGCTTTTCGTCCGAGAGCGCCGCGGCCAGATGCGCGGCGCAGGCCTCGGGGCCGCGCTCGGCGGCCGCGAGCGCCTCGCCGAGCGCGCGCGCGGACGCGCCCGGATGGGCGTCCAGGGCCTTGCGCGCCGCGCCGGCGTCGCCCTCGGCGATCGCGGCCAGCAGCGGCGCGCGCAGCGCGGCCAGCGCGGCCGCCTCCGCGCGCAGGAGCTGGAAGCGGTCGACGATGGCCGCGACCGCGGCGATGGAGGCCAGCAGCAAAGCCCATATGACCCAGCCGCCTCCCGTCAGCGCCAGCGCCGTCAGAGCGGATTGCACCTTACATGTCCTTGCGCGGCGTGAGCTTGACCAGCGCGTCCAGTATCTCGGCAAGCACCTGGGGATCCTGCTCGTTGCCGAGCTCGCGCTGAAGCCGCACGTATTCGTCGCCGGCGCCGAGTTCGCCCAGGTAGTGATCGGCCATCGCGCGCGTGAGCCAATCCTGGCTCTGGTAGAGCCGCAGCAGTATCTCGCGGCCCTGCACGTCGCCGGAGCGCCACATCTCGGCGGCCGCGTAGATCTGCACCGGAATCGACGGGTCGGTGCGCGCGGCGTTGTCGATCTGCAGTTCCGACATCGACTCGCCCAGGACCATCAGCGACTCCAGGCCCGCGAAGCGCACGGTCACGCTCTCGCTGGGGCTGAGCGCGTTCTGGAACAAAAGCAGGTAGCGCGTGTCGCGAGCGTAGGCCAGCGCGATCAGCGCGGCCGCGCGCGACTGCGGATTGGAGGCGTGCCGGGCGACGCCCTCGAGCGCGGTCTGCAGCTCGTAGTCGGTGGTGCCGGCCAGGCCCTCGGTCAGCAGGAAGCTGAGCTGGGTGTAGCGCGTCTGCAGGTTGTAGCCGGTGAGGGTCGTCAGGCGGCCGAGGGTGGCGATGGACGCGTCGAACTGCGCGCCGTTGTTGGGCCGCTCGTTCATGTGCGACTTGAGCATGCGCAAAAGCTGCTGGTCGATGCGCGGGTCGATCAAGTCCACCTGGGCCTTCAGGCGCGGCGCGGTCACGAACAGGGGCTCGAGCTCGTAGGCCGCCTCGGCGTCGACGAGCAAGTCGCCGTTGATGTTTTTCGAGCCCAGGCGCTTGGTGCCTTGAACCGAGGCCGCCTGCGCGGCCTTGAACTTCGGGTAGAGCTCAAGCGCCGACACGCAGAACTCGGCCACGACGAAGTCGTTGCCGACCTCGCCGTCGATGCGATTGAGGATGGTGCTGTAGTCCTCGGCCGTGCCGAACTCGCCGATGTATTTGGCCGCCAGGGACTTGGTGATCCACGACGCGTCGTTGAGGAACTGGCGCAGGCGCGCCAAGCCCGCCGGGTCGCCCAAGCGCGCCAAGCCCGCGGCGGCGTAGACGCGCAAGATGGGCTCGGGGTCCTGATCGCTGGCCGCGGCAAGCAAAGCCTCGGCCGGGCGCTTGTAGCCCCAGACCACCAGCGCCTCGATGGCGGCAAAGCGCACGCCCGGGTCGATGTGGATGAGCGCCTCGTTGA
>JAJZQS010000169.1 GCA_021806745.1 bacterium | reverse complement strand
ACAATGACGCGCCACTTCTATATGGTTATTCTAGCAACATAATGTCCAACACGCCCGTCGACGCTCCCTCGCCCGACGAACACGAACTGGCGCTGACCCTCTACCAGGCCTTCCGCAGTTCCAACGATGTGATGTTCTACTGCGACCGAGAGGGCATCATCCGCGACGTCAACGAGGCCTTCACGCGCCACTACGGCTGGACGCGCGAGGAGGCCGTCGGAAAAAATCCCCGAATCCTGCGCTCCCGGCAGACCACCGACGAGACCTACAAGGAAATGTGGACCCGCATCCTCGACCCCGCCGTCGGCTTCTGGCGCGGCGAGTTGGTCAACCGCTCCCGCGACGGGCGCGAGATCCCGTTGATCTTGACGATCACCGCCGTGCGTGATGAGCGCCAGCGCATCGTCGGCTACATCTCCAACGCCGTCGAGGTCGGCGAACTGCGCCGCCTGCGCGAGCGCGTGGCACACGCCGAGGCGCTGGCCCAACTCGGCCAAATGGCGGCCGCCGTCGCGCACGAGATCCGCAACCCCCTGGGCTCGATCACCCTCGCGGCGCGCCAGCTCGCCGACGACAGGATCTCGCGCGAGGACCGCGACCTGGTCTTGCAGATTCTGCGCGAGGAGGGCCGCCGCCTCAATGAAACCCTGACCAATTTCCTCGCCTACGCCCGCCCGCGCGCGCTGCGCCTGGAACGCGCCGACCTCAACGCGCTGGTCGGCGACGTGGCCCGCGTCGTGGCCGAGGGCCAGCCCGAAGTGCGGGTGGAGACCTCGCTCGACGCCGGCCTGGCGCCGTTTCGCTTCGACCCGGACCAAGTGCGCCAGATCGCGTGGAACCTGGCGCTCAACGCGGTGCAGGCCGTCGAAGGCCGCGGCCTCGTGCGCCTGGCCACAGGGCGGCGGGAGGGGTTCGCGTTCCTGCGCGTCGACGACGACGGTCCGGGACTCTCCCAGGCGGCGCGGGACGATTTGTTTCAACCGTTCAAGACCACCAAGCCGCACGGCACGGGGCTGGGGCTGGCGATCGCCGACCGGATCGCGCGCGCGCACGGGGGCATGATCGAGGCGGACTCCGGCGAACGCCGAGGCGCATCGTTCACGCTCCTGCTGCCCACGGCCCAGGCATGACCATGGATGAAAAGAAAATTCTTCTGGCCGAGGACGACGCCTCCCAATCCGCGCTGCTGGCGTTGGAGCTCAAGCAGCGGGGCTTTCGAGTGGAGACCGCGCGCGGCGCCCTCGCCGCCTGCGTGCGCGTGGAAAAAGACCTCTTCGACGCGGTCGTCACGGACCTGCGCCTGGGCGACGGGGACGGCCTGAGCGTGCTGTCTGCGGTCAAGGCCAGCCAGCCGGAGACGGGCGTGGTCGTCATCACCGGCCACGGCTCCATCGACACCGCGGTCGCCGCGATGAAGGCCGGAGCTTTCGATTACCTGACCAAGCCCGTGGAGCCCGAAGAACTGGCGCTGGCCCTGCGCAAGTCCATCGAGCACCGCGACCTGGTCGGCGAGGTCCGCCGCCTGCGCGCCGAGGTGCGCGAGCGCCAGGGATTTTCCAAGATCGTCTCGGCCAGCGCGGCGATGGCGCGCGTGCTTGAGCTCGTCTCCAAGGTCGCCGCGACCGACGCGACGGTGCTGGTGACCGGGGAATCCGGTACCGGCAAGGAGTTGATCGCGCGCGCCATCCACGAGAATTCCCCCCGACGCGACGGTTCTTTCGTGGCCATCAACTGCGGCGCGCTTCCCGAGGGACTGCTGGAAAGCGAGCTCTTCGGGCACGTGAAGGGCTCCTTCACGGGCGCCGACCGCAACAAGCGCGGGCTTTTCGAGGAAGCCTCCGGCGGCACGCTGTTTCTCGACGAGATCACCGAGACGACGCCGGGACTGCAAGTCAAGCTCCTGCGCGCGCTGCAGGAAGGCGAAATCCGCCGCGTCGGCGACAACCATCCGGTGAAGGTCTCCGCGCGCGTGGTCGCGGCCTCCAACCGGGACTTGACCAAGCTCGTGGCGGACGGGAAATTCCGCGACGACCTGTACTACCGCCTGAAGGTCTTCCCGATCGAGATCCCGCCCCTGCGCGAGCGTCCCGAAGACGCCCTTCTGCTGGCCGAGTCCTTTCTCAAGCGCGCCCGCGTGCGCACCGGCTCTCCGGCCGCACGCTTCTCGCCCGCGGCCGCCAAGGCCCTGTCCGCCTACGCGTGGCCCGGGAATGTCCGGGAGCTCGAGCACGCGGTCGAACGCTCGCTGATCATGGCCTCCGGCCCCGCCGTCGAGCTCTCGGACCTGCCTCCCGAGGTGGCGTCCGCCGCCGCCAGCGCGCCGACGCGAGCCGCCGGACGAGCCAAAAAGAAAGCCAAAAGCGCCTGACGGCCGTCCCGTTGCTTGAGAACCCAGCGATTGATCTTCTACACCTATCGTGACGGGCTCTACGCCAACCTCACCAACCGCTGTCCGACGGCCTGCGTTTTCTGCATCAAATCGCGCTGGGATTGGAACTACCGGGGACAGGATCTTCTTTTGCGCGAGGAGCCCGGGATTGCCGAGATCTTGGACGAACTGGAAAAGCGACTGGCCCACGAGCCGCGCGAATTGGTGTTTTGCGGCTACGGCGAGCCCACCGAACGCCTGGACGCCGTGCTGGCCGTGGCCGAGCGCGCCCGCCGCCTGCACCCGAAGCTCTCGTTGCGCATGAACACCGTGGGCCTGGGCTCGATGATCCACGGCCGAGACATCGTCGGCGACCTGCGCGGCGCGCTGGACGCGGTCTCGGTGAGCCTGAACACCGCCGATCCTGATCAGTGGCGGCGGCTGCTTCGCCCTCAGCCGCGCTTTTCCGAAAGAGGCTTCGAGGCGGTCTGCGCGTTCATCGCCGCCTGCTCCGCCGCCGGACTGCGCACGACGGCCACCGCGCTTGAACGCAACGACATCGACCTCGCCGCCGTCGCCGCTCTCGCGGCGCGTTTGGGCGCGAATTTCCGTCGTCGCCCCCTGCTCGAAAACGAGGAGCCCGCCGCTTCCTGAGCCGCCGATTTGGCCGCTTCGTTGCCTGACAACCCCTCATGC
>JAJZQS010000168.1 GCA_021806745.1 bacterium | reverse complement strand
TCTTCGAGAACTACCGCCGGCGACTTCCGCGCGGGGGAGCCGTCGTGTATCTGGCGGGGTGGCCCGGCGGCGTCGACATGATCCTGCGCAATGCCCGCGAGCGGCGCGCGCCTTTCGTCTTCGCGGGATCTCTGGATGAGTTCGCCCGGACGGCGGGGCGGGCGGCGTTCCAGGGCGCGGTCGAAGGTCGGACTATGGGCATGCTGGAAGATTCCTTGCCCGCGGCGGCGCGGTGATCAGGCTCGACTGCTTGGCCGTGGCCGCGATCTTCGCGGCGGGATTCGCGTGCCTGCGGCGTGAACACAAGATTGCCGGAGCCGCGTTGGTCGGCGTCTCCGCGGCGATGTTGACCGGCTTCCTGCCCTGGCGGGCGGCCGACGTCTTAAACGCCCGGCTGTCCGGCTTCCACCGCTGGTTTGTCCCGCGCTCGGCGCAAATCCGCCAGGTCTTGAACGCGCTCGGCGCGCTGTGCGGCGCGGCGGCCGGGATTTCCGCGTTCGCAACGGCGCCGGGCGAGCGCCTGTCCGATTGGAATACGCCCGCGGAAACCGCGAAGGTGGACGCCGAGCTCGGCCGAATCTTGCGCGACAAGACCGGGCGCGAGCGCACGCTGTTGGGGCTGACGAGCAGCCGCCGTCCGGTCTACTTGGGCGCGCGCGAGCGCGAAGGACATATGCAGATCGTCGGCCCCACGCGGTCGGGCAAGTCGCAGCTCCTGCTGGCCTTGGCCGCGCAGGACATGAGCGCCCGTCTGCCCCTGTTCTTTATGGAAGCGAAGGGGGATAAAGGGGATTTCGACCAGTTCCTCAAGGCGGCGGCCGAGTCCGACCGGGTGGACGCGGTACGTTACTTCAACCCCCAGGATGCTCGCTCGATGACGTTCAACCCGATCCGCCCAATCCCCGGCCAAGACCCCACCGCGCTCGCCAACCAGATCGCGCGCGCCATCGGCCGCGAGCCCAGCTCTTCGGGGGAGGGGCAGGACTACTACCGCGCGGTGGACTACGCCAAGATCCAGAACATGTCCGAGGTCTTCGCTCGGACCGGGCGGGCGTTCTCACTGCGCGACTGCTTCTACTATTTCGCCTTCGCCGACGCTCGGGAGGAGGCGCTCAAGCTCTGCGGCGACAAGCGGCTCATCAAGCTCGCGCGCGAGGAGTTCAAGTCCAACCCGGACTCGAGCGGGCTCATCTCCGCCCTTCGGCCGTGGACCACGGGAACGCTGGGCGAGTTGCTCAACTGCTACTCGCCGCAGATCAAGCTTGAGGAAATCTTCGAGCGCTCGCAGGCCGCCTATTTCGCGGTGCCCATCGGCCACCTGCAAGTCCTGGCCAATCCGCTCGGCCGCATGGTGATCTCGGGACTGCTGTCGGTGGCGGCCGCGCGCCAGCGCGCCGAGCCCAAGCCGGAGCCCGCGACCGTGATCCTGGACGAGTTCGCCGAGTTCGCCACGCCCGCCTTCGCCGGCTTCATCGCCACGGTCGGCTCGGCGCGCCTGCGCACGATCCTGTCCCACCAGGACCTGGGCCAGTTGCGGCGCGTGGAGGGCATGGACCAGGACGCCTTCCGCTCCATCGTGTTCAACAACACGGGCGGCTGCAAGGTCTGCTTCCGCTCGCCGCATCCCGAGGACGCCGAGTTCTGGGCGGCGACGCTCGGCACGCGCACGACCACCGCGGACACGGAACGGGTGGAGGGGGCCGTCTTCGGCGAACGGCGGACGGGCGATCGCTCGCGGCGGCAAGTCGAGCAGTTCAAGGTCCACCCCAACCAGTTGAAGTCCCTGGAGAGCGGCACGGCGCTCGTCCTCTCGGGACGGGAGAACTGCCTCGTGCGCACCGCCCGCGTGCACCGGACCTTTGGCGGCAGGCCGGTGCCGAGCCTGCCGGCGCCCCCGATCGAGGAGCGCGGGCTCGACCTGCGCTCGGCCGCGCAGGACTACGGCGACGAGGCCGCGATGGCCGCCGGAGGCCGGGCGTGAGGCGTCTGGCGGCGGTTCTCATCGCCTGCGCCGCGAGCGCCGCGGCCCGCGCGACGTCCTTCATCCCCCAGGCGTCCTTCAGCGTGGCGGGCTCGACCGTGGCCGGCATGGACCGCGACGCCGCGGGAAACTTGTACGTCCTGGCGCGGACGCCGGGCTCGGCTTCGGCCTACACGGTCGCGAGCTACCAGACGCCCGCGATGACCCCGGAGTTCGCCTTCACGGTGAACGTCACCACGCCGATGGCATTCGCGGTCGAGGCCAACGGCGTGGTCGACTTGCTCGACAGCGGGGGCAGCCTGACGCTCACGCGCTACGACAACACGGGCGCCGTGGTGAGCCAAGCCACGGACATCATCCCGGGGTTCAGGGACTATTTCGGCGCCGCCATCGACAAGAACAACGGGGTCTTCTATCTCTCATACCCCTACGCCGTCATCGAGCAGACGGGAGACTTCAGCTTCAAAATCCTCTACGAGGAGGGCGAAGTCTCCAAATACGACTTCGCCGGACAGAAGCAGACGAGCTTCTTCATGCCCGGCCGGACATCCCTCTCGACGAGTTGCTACACCCCGTCGATCATGGCCGTCGACAGCGCCGCCAACCTCTGGGTGGCCGATCCGATCTGCGCCCAGCTTCTGGAATACACGCCTCAGGGCGCGCAGGCGGCCGACAACGCCCTCGCCTACCCGTTCGTCCCCAAAACCATGTGGACGGGTCCCAACCAGAGCCTTTTCGTCACCGACGCGATCTGCGACGGCCCGGGGTGCCCTCAGCTCTTCCTGTTCGACGCGGGGGGCGCCGAACTCTACTCGATCTCAACGGCGTCGGTGGTCGGCGCGGCGTGGGACTCCCGCATCCTGTATGCCGCAGCACCCGCGGGCGGAACGATCCAGCGCTTCATCCTGGACGCGCCTCCCTCGGCGCCGGTCCCGTCTTCGCCGCAAGGCTTCTCACTCCAGCATTCCTCCGAGGCGACGCTGAGCTGGCAGGCCTCCTCCGCCGCGCAAGGCGACGCGGTGGCTTACTCGGTCTACGTCGGCACGAGCGCAAGGTCTCTCGCCTACGCGGGCGATACGACCCAGAGCGGGTTCGCGACCGCCCCGCTCGCCTTCGGCACCACTTACTTTTGGCAAG
>JAJZQS010000060.1 GCA_021806745.1 bacterium | reverse complement strand
CCCCGCCAGTGCGGCCACGTGCAGGCCGTAGGAGCGGTCGGCGGGCCCCGGGCCGATTTTGTGCAGGAACACGACCTCGACTGCGCCGTCCGCGTTGCGCCACTCCTTGACCTCGACATTGAGGTTGATCACGCCGGGTAGGGTCTGAGCCAGTTCGGTGAGTTCGAAATAGTGCGTGGCGAACAGGGTGCGCGGGCCGCGCGGGCCGGAGTCTTGCGCCGCGTAGGCCGAATGCAGGTGCTCGAGCACGGCCCAGGCGATGGAGATGCCGTCGAAGGTGGAGGTGCCGCGTCCGACCTCGTCGAGGATGACCAGCGAGCGCGGCGTGGCCGAGCGCAGGATGTGGCTGGTCTCCTTCATCTCCACCATGAACGTGGAGTCGCCCTGCGCCAGGGCGTCCTGCGCGCCGATGCGGGTGAGGATGCGGTCGACTAGGCCCACGCGCGCGGACTTGGCGGGCACGAAAGAGCCGATTTGCGCCAGCAGCGCGATCAAGGCGTTCTGGCGCAGGAAGGTGGATTTCCCGGACATGTTCGGTCCGGTCAGAATCGCGATCTGCGGATCGCGCGCGCCCAGCGAAAGCGAGTTGGCCACGAACTCGCCCGCGGGCAGAAGCGCGGCCAGGACCGGATGGCGCCCCTCGACGATCTCGAGATCATGCGAGAGATCGACTTTGGGCTTGACGAAGTCGTGCATGGCCGCCGTCTCGGCCAGAGCCTGGAACGCATCGAGCTCGGCCAGAAGCTCGGCTAGGCGCAGCAACGGCGCGTGCGCGTCCAGCGCGCGGTCGCGCACCTCCTCGAAAAGACGGGCCTCCAGGCGCAGAACCTTCTCCTCGGCCGAAAGGATGCGCGACTCCAGCTCCTTGAGCTCGGGCGTGATGTAGCGCTCGGCGCCGGTCAGCGTCTGCTTGCGCAGGAAGCGTTCGGGCACCTTGGCGGCGTGGGCCTTGGTGACTTCCAGGTAGTAGCCGAACACCGAGTTGTAGCCGGCCTTCAGCGAGGGGATGCCCGTGGCGGCGCGCTCGCGCTCCTCGAGCTCGCGCAGGACTTGGTCGGAGTCGGTCTTGAGGCGGCGCAGCGCGTCGAGTTCCTGATGGAAGCCCGCGCGGATGAGCCCGCCGTCGGACAGCCGCGCGGGCGGCTCGTCTTGCAGGGCGCGCCCCAGGTAGTCCGACAGTTCCGCCAGGGACGCGGCGGACTCGCGCAGGGCCGTTGCGAGTTGCGCCAGCCCTTGCGCGGCGAACGCGGACTCTCCCGAGACGCGCGCAAGCTCCGGCAGGCGCGACAGCGAGCGGCGCAGCGCGGCCAGGTCGCGCGGCCCGGCCTGCCGCGTGGCCAGCCGGGAGGCGACCCGCGGCAGGTCCGAGATTTCCTGAAGCAGGCGCGACAGCGCGCGCCGGGCCTCGGGCTTGTCGAGCAAGTCCTCGACGCTGTTCTGGCGCCTCTCGATTTCACGCAAGTCCAGCGCGGGATGCAGCAGCCAATCCTTGATGCGGCGGCTGCCCATGGGCGTGCGCGCGCCGTCGAGCAGGCCCCACAGCGTGTGGCGCTTCTCGCCCGAGGCCGATTCGACGAGCTCCAGCGTGCGGATGGCGGTGTCGTCGAGCTGCATCGCGGCGTCGTGCTCGTAGAACGCGGGTTCGGGAAGTTCGCGCAGGCGAAAGCGCGCCTCTTCCACGTAGGCGCGCGCCGACAGCGCCGCGCGTCGCGCCAGCGGGCGGTTGAGCCACGCGGCGGTCTGCGCCCAGGCCGGAGGCCGGGCCTGGGCCGGCTCGGCGCGCAGGGTAAGGCAGGCCCGCGCGGGCAGGACTTGGCGCAGGCGCAGCGCGCAGGCGGCCGCGTCGTCGGCCAGCACCTCGGCGGGGGCCAGGCGCGCCAGCAGGTCGTGGAGGCGGCGGGCGTCGCGATCGTTGAGGCCTTGAGCGGCGCGGGACTCGCCGGTCGACACGTCCAGCCACGCCGCGCCCCAGCCCACCAGATCGTGCACCACCGCGCACAGGAAGTTCGTCGCGGCCGGGTCCAGGAGTTCGTCTTCGACCACCGTGCCCGGCGTGACCACGCGCGTGACGCCGCGCGGCACGATTTTCTTGTCCTTGGAGGGCGCCTCCAACTGGTCGGCGACGGCCACGCGCCGCCCGGCGCGCAGCAGCCGCGCCAGGTAGCTCTGCGCGCCGTGCGCGGGCACGCCGCACATCGGCACGCCCTGGCGTTGGGTCAGCACGAGGCCCAGGATTTGCGAGGCGTCGCGCGCGTCCTCGCCGAAAAGCTCGAAGAAGTCGCCCAGCCGGAAAAACAGGAGTTCTTCCGGGTGCGCGCGCTTGAGCTCGGCGTATTGGCGCATGACCGGGGTGTCCGGAAGCGGGGTTTCCGTCGGAGACATGCGTCGATTATAGCTGTTCGCGCGCTTTTAAAGTTCGAAGGCCAGTCCGAAGTCGGCGTAGTGCTCTTTTTGCGCGTAGAACTGGCCGTAGGGGGAGTGTCCGGTGAAGTAGCCGAACTGAATGCGGATCGCGCGGCGCGTTTCCGGAAACTCCACGCGCAGCCCGCCCACCGTGTCCGAGTTGGGGTTCCACTGGACGTTCTCGTGGGATTGGAAATCCTCCGCCAGGAACAGGCGCATCGGGTGGCGGGACGACAGGTGCAAATCGGCGGAGGTCAGCTCGGCGCCGGATTGCAGGGTCCAGCGCTGCGGCGCGGGGATGCTGTGGATGAGCCAGATGGCGCCGCCGTAGACGCGCAGGCGGCGGTTGACGTCCACCGACGCCAGCCCGCGCGCGCCTTCCACCGAGTAGCGATAGCCGAGATTGTGGGTGTCGCGGATGTAGTCGTCGCCGAGGTGGGAGCTCTCGTGGTAGAGGCTGGCCTTGAACGAGAACGGGCCCTTGCGGATCTCAAGCGGAAGATTGGCGAAAAAATCGACGGTCTCGAACTCGTTGATGCCGCCGCCGATCTGGAATCGGGAATAGGCCATTCCTTCGAGATCGAGCTGCCACAGCCAGTCCGAGAGAATCCCGGTGCGCCAGCGCAGAAGGCCCCAGGAGCGGCCCAGGGCCACGTCGGCGTCGTTGTGGCCGTTGAAGCGATAGTAGGACGCCGAGAGTTGGATCTCGCGCGGGTCGGCGATGAGCGGCGCGAAGACTTCCTGGCCCTTGGGCATGGACTGAACCCAGTCGTCGGCGGCGGCCGCGGGCGCGAGGGCCAGGAGCAGGGCCAGGACGGCGAGGCTATTTGGCCGCAAGAGCCTCCATGACGGATTGACGCAGTTCGGCCATGTCCTTTTCGCCGAACCAACGGCGCAAAATCCGGCCGTCGCGGCCGATCAGGTAGGCGGTGGGAAGTCCCGGAACGGTCCAGCCTTTCGGTTCGTCCTCGCCGCCGTTGAAGGCCAACGGGTAGGGCATGGGCTGGCGCTTGAGGTAGCGGCGCACCGAGGCCGTGTCCGAATCCATCGACACGCCCAGCACCTCGAAGCCTTTCGGCGCCAGTTCGTTTCTCAGCGACACGAGGTCCGGGATTTCCTCGCGGCAGGGCGGGCACCAGGTGGCCCAGAAGTCGACGAGCACCACCTTGCCCGCGAACTGGGCCAGGGAGAGGGGTTTGCCGTCGAGGTCTTTTTCCACGAGGGCCGGGCCTTTGTAAGAGGGGGAGGTCCGGCTTGCGGCGGGCGGCGCGGTCACTTTCAAGTCGTCGGAGTGCGGCTGGGAGGCCACGACGTAGACGAGCACGGCGCCGAGCGCGAGAGCGACGAGGAAAGCTGGCTTTCTCATGGCCGGAAGTCTATCATTTGGCTGTCATGGGACCGGCGCGGCGGACACTCATCATCGCCATGAAACATGTGATGACGGCCGCGGCGGTTTGGATTCTTTTCGCGGCGCCGCCGGCTCCGGGCTCGGCCCGGGCCGACGGCGCGGACTCGAAGGCGAACGGAGGCGATGTGAGCGACTACAAGAAGCCGTCCAAGGAGGAACTGCGCAAGCGCCTGACGCCCGAGCAGTTCGCCGTGGTCTGCAACGCCGACACGGAGCCGGCGTTCCACAACAAGTACTGGAACAACCACGCCGCGGGCATCTATGTGGACGTGGCCAGCGGGGAGCCCCTGTTTTCCTCGCTCGATAAGTTCGATTCGGGTACCGGCTGGCCGAGCTTCACCAAGCCCATCGACGCCGGAAACCTGGTGGAGAAAACGGACGCCTCCTACGGCATGGAGCGCGTCGAGGTGCGCTCCAAGCACGGCGACTCGCACCTGGGCCACGTCTTCGACGACGGCCCCGCTCCCACCCACAAGCGCTTCTGCATCAACTCGGCCTCCCTTCGTTTCGTGCCGGTCGCGGACATGGAAAAAGAAGGCTACGGGCGCTACCTGCCCGCGTTCGAGAAGGCCGGGCTCTACGCGCCCCAGAACCGCGCGGTCGCCAAGACCGAGACCGTGGACTTGGCCGGCGGCTGTTTCTGGGGCATGCAGGAGATCCTGCGCAAAATCCCGGGCGTGATCCATACCGAGGTCGGCTACGAGGGCGGCCGCGTCGACCACGCGACCTATGAGAACCACGAGGGCCACGCCGAGACGGTGCGCGTGGTCTTCGATCCGGCGAAGCTGTCGTTCCATCAGCTTCTGCGCTGGTATTTCCGCATGCACGACCCCACGCACCTGGACCGGCAGGGCAACGACGTGGGGACTTCGTATCGGTCCGAGATCTTCTACCACACTCCCGAGCAGAAGAAAGAGGCCGAGGCGTTCATCGCGCGCCTAAACGCTCATGGGAAATGGGGCGCGCCCATCGTCACCCAGGTGAGCCGGGCCGGGCATTTCTGGCGGGCCGAGGATTACCACCAGGACTACCTGGAGAAGCATCCCCACGGCTACACCTGCCACTTCCTGCGGCCGGAGTCGATCCTCGGGGACTGACTCAAGCGCCGCGGCGCCCGGCGCGGGCCGTTTTGTATCATCCCTTCCGAACCACGGAGGAACATGAGCACCAAGATCGCCGCGCCGTCGAAGACCCGCGTGGAAAAAGACACGATGGGTGAAGTCCCCGTCGCGTCCGACCGCTACTGGGGCGCGCAGACCGAGCGCTCGCTGCATCATTTCAAGGCCGGAGCCGGGCGCGACACGCTGACGCGCGAGATGATCCGCGCTCTGGGCGTGTTGAAAAAGGCCGCGGCGCAGGCCAACGCCGAACTCGGCCTTCTGCCCAAGGACAAGGAAAAGCTCATCGTCTCGGCGGCCGACGAGGTGATCGCCGGCGCGCTGGACGCGCACTTTCCCCTGGTGGTCTGGCAGACGGGCTCCGGCACGCAGTCCAACATGAACGCCAACGAGGTGATCTCCAACCGAGCCATCGAGCTGGCCGGGGGCGTTCTTGGCTCCAAGACGCCGATCCATCCCAACGACGACGTCAACAAGTCGCAATCCTCCAACGACACCTTCCCCACCGCGATGCACATCGCCGCGGCCGAGACGGTGGTCCATCAGCTGATCCCGGCCGTGGAAGGCCTGCGCGACGCGCTGCGCGAGAAATCGCGCCGCTTCGAGCGCGTGGTCAAGATCGGGCGCACGCACCTGATGGACGCGGTGCCGCTGACGCTGGGTCAGGAAATCGGCGGTTGGGCGGCGATGCTCGACGCCGACTTGGCGCGCCTGCGCGCGGTTCTGCCGGGACTCTACGAACTGGCCATCGGCGGCACGGCCGTGGGCACGGGGCTCAACACGCATCCGGATTTCGACAAGAAGGCCTGCGCGCGCATCGCCGAGCTCACCGGCCTGCCGTTCAAGCCCGCGCCCAACAAGTTCGAGGCGCTGGCCGGCCACGACGCGCTGGTCTTCGCGCACGGCGCGCTGAAGACCTTGGCCTGCTCGATGAACAAGATCGCCAACGACGTTCGCTGGCTGGCCTCGGGCCCGCGGGCGGGCCTCGGCGAGCTGCGCATCCCGGAAAACGAGCCGGGCTCCTCCATCATGCCGGGCAAGGTCAATCCGACCCAAAGCGAGGCCGTCACGATGATCGCCGCGCAGGTGCTGGGCAACGACGCGGCGATCAACGTCGGGGGAGCTTCCGGCAACTTCGAACTGAACGTGTTCAAGCCGCTGATCATCCACAACTTCCTGAACTCGGCCAAGCTCCTGGCCGCCGGGGCTCGGGGCTTCACCGAGCATTGCGCCGTCGGCATCGAAGCCGACGAGAAGCGCATCGACGAATTGATGCGGCGCTCGCTGATGTTGGTGACCGCGCTCAACCCGCACATCGGCTACGACAAGGCCGCCAAGATCGCCAAGACGGCCCACGCGCAGGGACTCACGCTCAAGGAGGCGGCGCTCAAGCTTGGTTTTCTGACCGAAAAGCAATTCTCGGACTGGATCAAGCCCGAGGAGATGACCAAGCCGGGGCTCTGACATGGCCGAGGATCAAAAAGAGCTCATCCGCCGCATCGCCTCCGTCGTGGGCCACGAGCTGCGCAACCCGATGGCCGTCATCAACAACTCCGCCTATTTCGTGCGCGCGAAGCTGGGCGGCGCGGGCCTTGATCCTAAAGTCGAGAAGCACCTGAAGATCATCGAGTCCGAGATCGCGCGCGCCGACAAGCTCATCGGCGACATGCTGACCTTCTCGCGCGTCCATGAGCCGCAAGTCGAGACCAAGGCGCTCGACGCCGTCGTCGGCGACGCGGTCGCCGCTTATGCCGCGCCCGAGGGGGGCAAGATCGACGCGAAGCTCGGCGCCAAGGACGCCGCCGTGAAAATCGACGTCAAGGCCTTTTCGGACGCCCTCAAGCGCCTTCTCGACAACGCGTTCAGCGCGCAAGGCGACAAGGGGACCGTCAAGCTCGCGACCGGCGTCGACAAGTCCGGGGTATTCCTGACCGTGTCGGACACCGGCCCCGGCGTGGACGCGAAGGTCAAGGACACCTTGTTTGAGCCGTTCGTGACCACCAAGCCGCGCGGAATGGGGCTTGGCCTTTCGCTGGCGCGCAAGCTTCTGGGCGCGGTGGGCGGCGCCGTTTCTTTCGAGTCGGGGCCCAAGGGCGCGGCGTTCAAGATCAGCCTGCCGAAAGCGTAAGACTAGCGGCCGGATCCGAACAGCCCGTTCAATAACCCCTTGCGCTTGGGCGGGGCGCGCTCGGCCTGCGCGCGCGCGGCGAGTATGCGGCGGTGCCAGTCGTTGGCGTAGTCCAGGTAGGGCTGCAGGCGCTCCCAATAGGTTTGCAGGTTCCGGTCCACGGCGGCGAGATAGGACTCGCGCCGGGCCCGCGGCCAGCCCGCTTCGGCCAGCGCGGAGTCAAGGCGCGCGCGCCCGCCCGCTTCGTAGTCCGAGCGCCAGGAGTCAAAGCGCGCGCGGTAGACCGCGGGATCGTTGTCGCTGAGGCGGTCGACCAGCGGGAAATTCTTGAGCATGATCTGGTCGTCGATCTCATGCGCGGTCGCGGGCGCCAGCGGCTCCTGAGCGAGCTTCTCGAAGTCGATGAGGCCGTAGCGGCCCGCGCCCAGGGGCAGAACGTCGGCGCCGTGCATGTCGCCCAAGCCCAGCGCGAGTTGGAGGATCGCGGCGTCGGCGCGCTGCTGCGGGCTCAGGTCGTGGCGGCGGCTGTCGCCGTCGCCGACGGCGGGCAGGCCTTCGCTGAGGACATAGACATCCTTGCCGTCGCGAAACGCGAACACGCGCGGCGAGACCGCAAACGAGCTCGACAATTGCGCATCCCGGCGCAGCGCCAGCGCCAAGCCGACTTCGTTGAGCGCGCGCTGCTCGACGGGCGTCGAGTCGATGCCGGGATCGGGCGAGCGGCCCAAGCGCTTGAGAAACCAGGTCTTGCCGCCGATGAGCAGCTTCGAGGTCTCTCCGGAGCGGCCCCCGCCGGCGGGGCCGTCCCACCGGGCTTGAGCCATGCCGGGGATGGCGGCGGGGCCCGCGGTCGAAGTCGCGGCGGCGCGGCGCAGGCGCGCCAAGGTCCGGCCCGAGGGAGTGTCCGGCAGGCCCGCGGCGCGCGCCGCGGAGGCGGCATCGAAGAGCTCGGAGGCTTGCGACCAGGCGTCCTCGCCGGAGTCCGAGGGGGCGGCAGCGGTGGGCGCCGCGCCTCGGCGTCCGAACGCGGGCCGTCCCGCCGGCGTCGCGAAGAATCGGGGAGCGTCTTGCCCCTCGGAGGTTGCGGGCGCGGCCAGCGGCGCCGCGACGGCAAGCGCCGCCGGCGACAGCAGGGCCGCCGCGGGAGCCGCGGCCGGCGCCGGAGCGCTCAGCGTGGGGGCGGGCGCGAGGCTCGCGGTGCCGAGAGCCTCGATGGGGGCGTTCAGGGGCGCGTCGACGGGCGGCACCTCGACGGGGCCCGCGACGGCCGCGCTCGTCAGCGCGAGCGCGCACGGCCAAACGAGAAGCGCTCGGCGGGGAGGGCGGGAAGTCGGGCGCGCCATGAGGCTAGTGTAGCCGGGGGGCGGGGAAAGTCAAGCGCGCGCCGTCTTAAAGTTTGCCGGCTCCGTACCAGGTGCTGGCGGCCTGTATGTGCCAGACGGTGCCAAAACCCATCAGGCCCAAGGCCGCGGCGTCGAGGAAAAAGCGTTTGTACTTATGATGCAGCGCGGCCTCCTTCTTGGCATGGCGGAACAGGAATTTCGCCACGAACTGCACGCTCAAGTGCGTGGCCACCCAGCCGGCCGCGATCAGCGGAATGTTGCGGGCGTTCTTCTTGCCGAAGAGCGCGAGAAAGACCGAATTGGCCTCGTGCATGCGCGGCAGGTGCGAAATCCCGTAGACCGTGCTGGCCAAATCGAATAGGCCTGCGGTGGTGAAGGCCAAGGTCGAGATCTTGTAGGCGCGGTCCTCGAAGGTCTTGCGCGCAGGGGGCTGCGGCGCCGGCGGCGCCGGCACGGCGGGCGCGGAGGCCGCGGCGAGCGGCTTTGACGGCGCAAGTCGCGAGGCGGCCGAAATCCCCGAGGCTCCCGTCGGAACGGCCACGCCCATCTCCGGTTTGCTCGCGCTTCCGTCCGGATTAAAGGAACCCGGAGACTGCGGCAATCCGCTTCCGGCGACGCGGTCCAAAGATTGTCCGGCCAGCGAGATCCCGTTCGCGTCTTTGGCGGCGACGCCGGCCGGGGGGGCCGAAACGCCCGAGACCGTTTTGCTGGAAATTTCTTGGGCCGCGGCCCGCGACGCAGCGACCAAAGAGAAAACCGCCATCGCGGCGGCGGCGAGCGCGGTCTTGAAAGGGAACTTCGGCATCGACATGAGTGTGGCGGATGATCCGCTCGGCCCCCAGTGTCTTCCGGGGGGGCTTTGGCCCGGGCCTTTGGGCCCAGCGGCGTTGCGTCTCCCATCGTCGACCCCCGTTTCGTAAAATCCCCGGATGACCGCCGCCTCCAAAGCCTTCGCCGCCGCGCTGCGCGACCTGCTTGATGCCCGCGCGCTGGCGCGCGTTCGGGCGCGAGCGGCGATGGGCGAGATCTTGGACGGCCGCGTCGATCCCGCGCAGGTCGCGGCCTTTTTGGCCGCGCTGCGCGTGCGCGGCGAGACCGCCGAGGAGATCGCGGGTTTCGCCCAGGCCCTGCGCGCGCGGGCGCGGCGCGTGCGCGTGCGCCGCGGACCTCTGCTCGACACCTGCGGCACCGGCGGCGACGGGGCGGGCACCTTCAACATCTCCACGACCGTGGCCTTCATCGCCGCGGGAGCGGGAGCGGTCGTGGCCAAGCACGGCAACCGCGCGGTGTCCAGCCGCTCGGGGTCGGCCGACGTGTTGGAGGCGCTGGGCGCGCGAGTGGACGCGACTCCCGCGCGCGTCGCCGAGATCGTGGAAAAAATCGGCGTGGGGTTTTTGTTCGCGCCCGCGCACCATCCCGGCGTGGCTCGCGTGGCGCCGGTGCGCCGTCAGCTCGGCCGGACCGTGTTCAACCTGCTCGGTCCCCTGGCCAACCCCGCCGGCGCGCGGCATCAATTGGTGGGCGTCTATAAGACCGCGCTGGCGCCCGTCGTGGCCGAGGCCCTGCGCGAGCTGGGCGCTGCGCGCGCGCTCGTGGTCGCTTCGCGCGACGGGCTCGACGAGGTCTCGCTGTCCGCGCCCACCGTGATCGCGCGCCTGGAACGCGGACGCGTGAGCGTCTCGGAGTTCCGCCCCGAGTCCGCGGGGCTGCGCCGCCGCCCGCTGTCGGCCCTGCGCGGCGGAGACGCCTCCCGCAACGCGGCCATCCTGCGCGCGGTGCTGGCGGGGCGCCGCGGCGCCGCGCGCGAGGCGTGCCTGCTCAACGCGTCGGCGGCCCTGCAGGCGGCGGGCCTGGCCGCGAACTGGCGCGAGGGTCTGGCGCTGGCCGCGCGCGCCGTCGACGACGGCCGCGCGCTGGCGGCGCTGGAGGCGTTCGTGCGGGAAAGCCGTGGCTGACGGCGAGCTCGGGCGCCTGGAGCGCTCCACGCTCGAGCGCATGGCCGCCTCCCGCGCGCGGCGCCCCGTTTCGGCGTTGCGCGATGAGCCGCTCTACGCGCGCCGGCCGCGTCCTTTGGCCGAGGCTTTGGCGGCGGGGCGGGCGCCGCGGGTGATCGCCGAGGTGAAGTTCGCCTCGCCGTCGGAAGGCGCGCTGCGCCCGGGCGCCGGGCCCGCGGCCGCCGCGCGCGCGGCCGAGGGCTACGCGCGAGCGGGTGCCGCCGCGATCTCGGTGCTCACCGAGCCCTCGCGCTTCGGCGGCGACGAGGCTTTCCTGCGCGCCGCGCGCGAGGCCCTGCCCGACGCGGTCCTTTTGATGAAGGACTTTTTTATCGACCCATACCAGTTCGAACTGGCGCGCGCCTGCGGCGCCGACGCCGTCTTGCTGATCTCGGCCCTGCTGGGACCGCGCCTGCCCGAGATGCTGGCCGCCGCCGGGGAACTCGGCCTGTCGGCGCTCGTCGAGGTCCACGATGAGGCCGAGGCGCGGGCCGCGTTGTCGGCGGGCGCGCAGATTCTCGGCGTCAACAGCCGCGACCTGCGCACGCTCAAGACCGATCTGGCCGTCGCGCGGCGCCTGGCGCCGCTGGCTCGCCGCGCCCGAATCGCGGTGGCCGAAAGCGGGATTGACGCGCGCGCCGACGCCGACGGTCTCGGCGCGCTCGGCTACCGGGCTTTCCTCATCGGCACCGCGTTCATGAAGGCGCCCGATCCCGGCGCGGCGCTGGCCGGGTTTCTGGCGTGAGGGTCAAGGTCTGCGGCGTCACGCGTCCGCGCGACGCGCGGCTGGCGGCGAAGCTCGGCGCGTGGGCGGTGGGCATGATCTTCGTGCCGAACACGCCGCGCTTCCTGAGCCTTGCGCGGGCGCGGCGCGTGCGCGCGGCCATTCCCAAGGGCGTGCTCGCCGTCGGAGTGTTTCGCGATCCGTCCGCCGAGGAACTCGCCCGCATCCGGAGCGAGTTGCGTCTGGACGCGGTGCAACTGCACTCCGGGCGGCGCTGCGTGCTGATCGCCGGGCGGCGGAAGTGGGAACTCATCGAGCCGCCGCGCTCCGACGCCGACCGCCGCGCGGGGCGCGCGCCCGGCGCGGCCGCGCGCGCCGCGGCGTTTCGCCGCGCCGCGCGGCTTGGGCGCAGGGCGATCCTGGCCGGCGGGCTGACGCCGGAAAGCGCCGCGGCGGCGGCCGCCGCCGGGGCCTACGCGCTGGATGTCAGTTCGGGCGTGGAGCGCCGCCCCGGCGTCAAGGACGCGCGGCTTCTGCGCGCGTTTTTTCGCGCCGTCGCGGTCTAACGAGGACTGAGCGCGTCGAGGTCGGCCGGGATAAATCCGTGCTCGCGAGCCAGAAGCCGCGCGATGCCGGGCACATGGTCGGCGCCGACCACGGCGAGTATGGGCGCGGCGCCTGAAGGGGAGGCTGAGGCCGCGGCGAGGTTCTTGGCCATGGTCTTGTCGCGGCCGCGCGTGAGGCCGGTGCGCAGCGGAAACAGCGCGCCCAGCGGTCCCTGGAGGACGCGCGCCGGCAGGAGGTCGCCGAGCCAGACCCAGTTCAGCCCCAACAGCGCGGCGGCCAGTGCCGCGTGAGCGGTGCCGCTTCCCCAGACCAGACTGGCGGCGATCGCGCCCCAGGCGAAGCGGTTCAGCGCGCGGCGAACGCTCGGTCCGTAAAAGACCAGGCGCTCGCCGAGGCCGGGGCGATGGCCGTCTTCCAGGCGGAACGCGGCAGGCGTCGGCGCGGGCGCGGCGCGCGGCGAGAGCGCCGCGCGCAGGCCGGCGGCGTCCAGGAGCGTTTCCCCGGAGCCGGCGACGAGCCCGATGGTCCCGGGCTGCCCGCGTGCGACGGCGGCCTCGGCCTCTTCCAAAAGCGCCCGGCGTTGCCGCTCGTTCAGCGAGTCCAGGTAGCGCCGCGTGGCTTGCTCGCGGGCGCGGCGGCGCGCGTTGAGGATTGCGGCCTCATCGATGGTGCTGCCCGCGCCGTAGCGCTCCGGCTGGGCTTGGGCGGCGCGGCGCCGGAACGCGGTCATCCGGTCCAGGAACGCGCGTGCGCCGCGGCTTTTGTTCTGGTAGCCCTCGAGGCCGTACACTTGGAAGCGCGCGATGACGGCGCGGCCCAGTTCCGCGGCGGCGGGAGACTTGATGTGAGACTCTCCAAGCAAGACGACCACGCGCTCGGCGCCGTCCTGGCGGCGGGTCATCACGCGCACGGCGTAGTCGGGCCCCCGCGCCCGCTCCAAAGCGTCGCGCGCCGCCGCGCCGTCGAACAGCGCCGCGCCGAGGGCGGCGGGCCTTCTCGCGGCCGCCGAGGCGTGGTCAAATCCTGCGGCCCGAGCCGAGCCCGCTGGGCGCGCGCCGGGAGCGTCCGCGGCGGCGGCGGCGTCGTCGAGCGTCGGGGCTACCGAGGCGGAAAGAGTCGGCGGCGCGGCAATCGTCGACGGCGGCGTGGCGAGCGCGGCCGCGGCGGACGGCAGCGGCGCGACCGCCGGTGCGGACAAATCCGCCGGCACGAGCTCGATTGCGAGCGCGGACGCCGGGCCAAGGGCCAGCAGGGCGGCAAGCAGTGCGCGCGTAAGGCGCGTCGTCATGCAATCGAGGGTAACACGCGCACGGCGCGCGTGTCGCGGGCCGTCCGGCCCCGCGCGCGAGGTCCGGTGGTCCCAGGCGGCTGGCGAATGGACAAGACGCGGACCCTCTGCTATTCTTGCCGACGATGTCTTCCCGAGATTCGTCCGTCGGCACGGGGTGGTTCGGCCCGTTCGGAGGCCGCTTCGTGCCCGAGACGCTCATCGAGCCGCTGCGGGCGCTGGAGGCGGCCTACGCCGACGCGCGCCGCGACGCGGCGTTTCAAAAGGAGCTTGCGCGCGAACTGGCGTCCTATGTGGGCCGGCCCACGCCGCTGACCTACGCCGAGCGGCTCTCGCAAGAAACGGGCCTTCGCGTGTGGCTCAAGCGCGAGGACTTGACCCACACCGGCGCGCACAAGATCAACAACACCGTCGGCCAAGTCCTGCTCGCGCGGCGCATGGGCAAGAAGCGCGTGATCGCGGAGACGGGCGCCGGCCAGCACGGCGTGGCCACCGCCGCGGCGGCGGCGCGCCACGGTCTGCCGTGCGCGGTGTACATGGGCGTCGAAGACATGGCGCGCCAGGCGCCCAACGTGGGGAGGATGCGCTTTTTGGGCGCCTCGGTGGTGCCGGTGGAGTCCGGCTCACGCACGCTCAAGGACGCCACGAGCCAGGCGCTGCGCGCCTGGTCGGCCGACAGCCGCGACACTTTCTACGTACTCGGCTCGGCGCTGGGCCCGCATCCCTATCCCACGATGGTGCGCGACTTCCAATCCGTCATCGGCCGCGAGGCGCGCGCCCAATTTTTAAGAGAAGAGGGGCGCCTGCCCGACGAGGTCGTGGCCTGCGTCGGCGGCGGGTCCAACTCGATCGGCATTTTCACCGCGTTCCTGAAAGACCCCGGCGTGCGCCTGACCGGCGTCGAGGCCGGGGGCCTGGGAGTGAGGACCGGCCGTCACGCCGCGCGATTCGCGGGCGGGCGCCCCGGCGTTTTGCACGGCACGCGGACCTATCTTCTTCAAGACGCGCACGGCCAAGTCCTGCCCACTCACTCCGTGTCGGCGGGCCTCGACTACCCGGCCGTCGGTCCCGAGCACGCGCAGCTGCGCCGACTGGGCCGCGCGCGCTACGCGTCGGCCACGGACGAGGAGGCGTTGGCCGCGGCGCGCGCGCTCGGGCGTTTGGAGGGAATCCTGCCCGCGCTTGAGAGCGCGCACGCGCTGGCCTATGTCTTGCGCGAGCGGCGCAGGCTCGGCCGCGGTGCGCGCCTGATCGTCAATTTATCGGGACGCGGGGACAAGGACCTCGCGACTCTCCTGCGATGAAAAAGACCCTCGCCCAGGTCCTCTCCGAGCGGCGCGCGCTCGGGCGAGCGGGCTTCGTGCCGTTTCTCGTGGCCGGAGACCCTTCGCCGAAGGCGACGCTCGCCGCGGCGCGGGAGTTGGCGCGCGCCGGCGCGGATATTTTGGAGATCGGCGTGCCGTTTTCAGACCCCGTGGCCGACGGGCCCGTCATCCAGGCCGCGGGCGGGCGCTCGCTGTCGCGCGGGATGAGCATTTCGCGCGCGCTGGATTTGGTCGGCGACATCGTTCGCGCCGAAGGATTGCCCGCGATCGTCTTTACCTATCTGAACCCCGTCCTGAGCTTGGGGAAAGACGAGTTCGCGCGCCGCTGCGCGCGCGCGGGCGCGGCGGGAGCGCTCGTCGTCGACCTGCCCGCCGAGGATGCCGCGCCGCTGTCGCGCGCGTTGGGCCGCCGCGGCGTGGAGCTCGTCTTGCTCGCCTCGCCCACCACCACCGACGCGCGTCTGCGTCTGATCGGCCGGCTGTCGGGCTCCATCGTCTACTACGTCAGCCGCGAGGGCGTCACCGGAGCGCGCGCAGACTTGGCCCCGGGACTGGCGCGGCGCCTTGAGCGCGTGCGCCGGCTTGCGGGCAAGCCGCTGATCGTGGGATTTGGCGTGGCGGACGGCGCGCAGGCGCGCGCGCTGGCGCCGCACTCCGACGGCGTGGTCGTCGGCTCGGCGTTGGTGGCGGCCGCGGCGAAGGCGGGCGCGTCGCGCGCGCCGCGGGCCGTCGGGGCGTTGGCGCGGCGGCTGGTCCGCGCCTTGGAGGTCGCATGCTGATTCTGATGTCGTCGGACCACACGAAGAAGCAGCTCGAAGGCGTGCTCGCGCGCGTGCGTTCGCTGCGCCTGAAGCCTCACGTGATTCCGGGCAAGAACTCGGTCGCGGTCGGCATCACCGGCAACGCGGGCGCGCTCGACAAGGCTCTGTTCGAGGGACTGCCCGGCGTGCGCGAGGCGGTGCGCGTCACGCGGCCCTATAAGCTCGCCGGCCGCGATTTCAAGCACGAGGACACGATCGTGCGCTGCGGGGGCAGCGAGATCGGCGGGCGCAACCTCGTCGTCATCGCGGGGCCGTGCGCAGTGGAAAGCGAGGAACAGCTCCTGCGCATCGCGCGCGCGGTCAAGAGGGCCGGCGCGCACATGCTGCGCGGGGGCGCTTTCAAGCCGCGCACCTCGCCCTACGCGTTCCAGGGCCTGGGACGCGAGGGCCTGCGCATGCTCGCGACGGCGCGCCGCGAGACCGGGCTTGCGATCGTCACCGAGGTGCTCGACCAGCGCTCGCTCGACGACGTCGCCGAGTACGCCGACGTCCTGCAAGTCGGCGCCCGCAACATGCAGAATTTCGCGCTGCTCAAGGATTTGGGCAAGCTCAAGAAGCCGGTGATGCTCAAGCGGGGCCTGTCGGCCACGCTCGACGAGTGGCTGATGTCGGCCGAGTACCTGCTCAGCGAGGGCAACGACCAGGTCTTCCTGTGCGAGCGCGGCATCCGGGCCTTCTCCGACCACGCGCGCAACACCCTCGATCTCAACGTGGTGCCGGCGGTCCGGGAGCTCAGCCACCTGCCCATCATCGTCGATCCCAGCCACGCCACCGGCGTGCGCGCGCGCGTGGCGCCCATGGCGCGCGCGGCCGCGGCGGCCGGCGCGCACGGGCTCATGATCGAGGTGCACGACCGTCCCGATCAGGCGCTGTGTGACGGCCCGCAGGCGCTGCACCCCGATGATTTCGCGCGGCTGATGCGCGACCTGGCCGCGATCGGCCGGGCCGTCGGGCGGCCGCTGGCGCCGCGAGCGGTGCGCCGGTGAGCGAGCGCGTCGTCGCCGGCGGAGGCCGCTTGCGAGGCGAGGTGCGCGTGCCCGGCGACAAGTCGGTCTCGCACCGCGCGCTGATCTTCGGCGCGCTGGCCGAGGGCGTGAGCGAAGCCTCGGGCCTGGCGCCGGGCGCGGACGTGCGCTCCACGCGCGGCGTGCTGGAAGCCCTCGGCGTCGAGTTTTCCGACGCTCCCGGCGGCGTCGTGCGCGTCTCAGGCCGCGGTCTCGGCGGCCTGACGGCGCCCGCGGAAGCTTTGGATGCCGGCAACTCCGGCACCACCACGCGGCTGATGGCGGGCGTGCTCGCGGGGCACTCGTTTTCCAGCGAAATCGCGGGAGATGAGTCTCTCAACCGCCGGCCGATGAAGCGCGTGGCCGAGCCCTTGCGCGCGATGGGCGCGAAGATCGACTTGACGAAAACCGGCACCGCGCCGATGACGATCCGCGGCGGCGATCTCCGCGGCCTCGCGTATGAGATGCCGGTGGCCAGCGCGCAGGTCAAATCCGCGATCCTGCTGGCCGGTCTCCATGCTGCGGGAACGACCATCGTCGCCGAAAAATCGCCCACCCGCGACCACACCGAGCGCATGCTGACGCTGTTCGGCGCGCCGCCGAAACTCCACGGCGGCGCGGTCGAGATCGAGGGCGGCGCGCGCCTGCGCGCCGCGCGCGTGGAAGTCCCCGGCGATCCGTCGTCGGCCGCGTTCTGGGTCGTCGCGGCCGCGGCGCGCGAGGGCGGCGAGATCGTCGTGCGCGGCGTCCTGTCGAACTCGTCTCGCGGCGGCTACTTGCGGGTGCTCGAGCGCATGGGCGCGTCCGTGCGGCGGGAGCCCGCGCCCGCCCGCGGCGGCGAGGAGTGCGAGGACTTGATCGCGCGCGGCGGAAGGCTTCGCGGCGTCGAGGTCGCGGCCGATGAGATCCCGTCGCTCGTCGACGAGGTTCCGATCTTGGCGCTGGCCGCGGCCGTGGCCGAGGGCGAGAGCCGCTTTCGCGGGCTCGATGAGCTGCGCCACAAGGAAAGCGACCGTCTGGCGGCGATCGCGGAACTGCTCGGGCGCTTCGGCGCCGTCGCGCGGGTGTCGGGCGACGATTTGATCGTGGCGGGCGGCGCGCGTCTGCGCGGCGCGCGGATCGACCCGCGGGCCGACCACCGCCTGGCGATGACGGCCTATGTGGCGGGATTTCTGGCCGAGGGCGAGACGCGGGTGCGCGACGCGGAGTGCGCGAGCATCTCCTATCCGTCGTTCTACGACGACTTCGATGCGAGGCGCTCGGCTTGAAATTGGGACTGTTCGGCCACCCGGTGGGCCATTCGCGCTCGCCGCGATTGTTCGCGCGCCTGGCGCGCGAACTGGGGCGGCCCATCGCGTATGAGGCCGTCGACGCGGCGCCGGGAGAGCTCGGCGCGGCGATCGAGCGGGCGCGCCGCCGAGGCTGGCGCGGCGCGAACGTGACCGTGCCGCTGAAGGCCGAGGCGG
>JAJZQS010000059.1 GCA_021806745.1 bacterium | reverse complement strand
GCGAGAGATGACGCGGGCGCAGGTCGAGAGCCTCGTCGGCCCGCCCTCGGCGACGGTCGACCTCGGCGGCGTCCAGATGCTGCGCTACGACCTCGACGACGGGGGCAGCGTCGAAGTCTTCTACGACGCCCGGGACGCGGAGACGACCGGCGTCGTCCACGCCGCCGCGCGGGGAACCCAAGACATCCTGCTTGAGCCCCGCGCGCTTGGTCGCGGCGGGCCGACCGCCCCGCGCAAGTCGCCATGACCGAGATTTGGCATCTACGCTCGGACCTGCCGCTGGATGAAGCGGCGCGGCGTGTGTTCGCGGCGCTGTCCGTCGCGAGCTTCGAGGAACGCGACAGCGAGAACTACCCCACTGGGCGCTACTTTCTGGGACGAGGCCCGTTCGGCAAGATCAAAGTCGCCCTGGAAAGCGACGCCGGCTTCGAAGACTGCCGGTACTGGGTCGTGGTGTCGCGCGCCGCCCGACCCGCGGGAGCGGCCGCGCAGGCTCTGGCCGCGGCCGGGCTGTGGGTCTGTCGCGAACTGCCGCCTTCGGCGGGGTCGGCGCGGCGCGAGGTCTTCGAGCCCCTTCCCGACGGCCGCGTCACGCGACGAGAAGAGAACGCCCCCCCGCAAATGCCCTGACGCGGCCGCCCCTATCGAGGAATCGCTCAGGCGGCGGGACGCGCGCGCAGCTCCTCGCGCGCGTAGTGCACGAGCGCCGGCGCCAGGATCACGCCGGGCAGGCCCATCAACGCCTCGCCCACGACCAGGCTCACGAGGATGCCCCAGGTCGGCAGGCCGATGCGGTCGCCCACCAGCCGTCCGCTGAGGAAGTACTGGGCCTTGTGCGAGACGAACAGGAACGCCGCCGCCGCCAGGGCCACCGGCGCCGACACGGTCAGCGCCACGGCGAGGATCAATAGGTTGGACACGATGTTGCCCGCGATCGGGATCACGCCCAGGAAAAAAGTCGCCAGCAGAAGCAGGGTTCGAAAAGGCAGGCCCAACGCGAAAAGAAAAACCCCCGTGGCCGCGGCGTTGATGCCGGCGATGACGAACTGCGCGCCCATCACGCGCTCGAAGCACTCCACGAACAGGCGCGCGCGCGCGCCGAGTTCCCGACGCAAGGCCGCGTCCATGTCCGAGACGGGCTGCGCGTGCGCTCCCGGGTGGGTCGAGAACGCGAGCAAGGCCGCGGCCGCCGCGATCAGAATCTTGAAAAATCCCCGAGTCAGCAGGCCGCCCTCGGCCGTGAGCAGGTGGACGTTGGCGTCGGCGGCCTTGATCAGCGAGCTCTTGAGTTCGTCGACGTTTTCCAGCGGCAGCCCCACGCCCCAGCGCGACGCCAGGCCCTGCAGCGACGGCAGCACGCGCTCGAGCAGGCGCGGCCAGCGCTCGATGAGCACGCGCGCGAAGGAAATCGTCACCCCGATCAGCGCCGCGGTCAGCACGAGCGAAAGCAGCACGGCTCCCAGCCGCGCGGCGGTCGCCCCGGCGCCGAAGGCGCGCAGTCGGCGCTCGGCCACCGACAAGACCATGTAGGCGGTCATGCCCGCCACCAGCCCGGGCCCCAGTCCCGCGACGACGACCACGATCGCCGCCGCCGCGGCCAAAGCGTAGGACGCGCGGCGGGCTAAGGGGAAATCCTCAAGCGGCGGCATCATCGACGACGCCGCCTAATTCCCGCCCGCCGGCGGCGGCGCGGCGGGCTGGGCCATGGCCTTGCGCTGAGCTTCGATGCGCTGGGCCGCCGCCTGCATGGCCTGCTGCATCTGCTGGAATTGGGCCTGCTGCTGCGCGCTGAGGCCGGCGGGCGGCGCGGACGGTGCGGCGCCGGACCGGGCCGCGGCGGCCTGCGCCTGAGCCTGCTGGAGCGCCAGCATCTGCGCCTGCATTTGCTGCATCTGCGCGGCCGCGGCCGCCATCTGCGCGCTTTCGGCCTGCATCGCGACGGCCCGGCGCGACATCAAAGTCCGCGCCGCGAACTGCGCCGACAGCGACGCGGCGACGAGCACGGCCGCCAGGCCGCCGAAGACGAGCCGGGCCGTTTCCAAGCGCAGCTTGTGGGTCTCGACGCTCGCCTCGATCATCAGGAACGCCCCCCAGAGCACGCCGACGGCGGCGCCGAGGTAGGGAATCGCGGACAAGACGGCGTTGATCGGGGCGATCGCCGCCGAGTAGGCGGCGCAGCGGTAGGCCGTTTCATACGATTCCTGGGACCCCATCAGCTTCCACATCGCGAACAGCACGGCCGCGCCCACGAAGCCGAAGACGGCGACGAGAATCGGCGTCAAGATCACGGAGGCCGCCGCCGCGACAAGGCCGACTCCGAGATGGCCGCCCGCCACGCTCAGAACGGCCCGCACGAGCCCGGCCGCGGCCCCCATCACGGCAAGAAACACAAGAGGTTCGGCAAAGCCTCCCGACTTCGGCATCTGCGCGTAGAAATTCTTGGGCGAGCGGACGACGGCCAAGGCCGCGGCGGCGACGCCCATTGCTCGGACCGGCTGTTGGGGCGATTCCATGGGGGTCTTCTCCTGCGGAGCGCGCGACTTGCGCCGCACCGGCATTATGCCTCCCGGTCGCCGCGGAGTCAATGGCGGGAAGACACGGGCAGTTTTCATGGCATTACGCCGCGCGGTCGAAATTACCATCTTCGACTGGCGCCGTGCCCATCGGCGTGGTATCGTGCCGGGAGATGACGACCGCGCGCCGTCTGCTCGCCGTTTTGCCTCTGGCGTGGGCGTCTTTCGCCCTCGGCGCCTCGGTGCGGGACGCCGCGCCCGAACCCGTGGGGTTGGGCCCGGTGCCGTTGGCCGCCCCGGCGACGGCCACCGGGCCATCTCAGGCGCCCGCGCTTTCGCTGGCGCCCGCGGCACCGTCGCTGCCGCCGCAAGCCGCGGTGTCGGCCCCGGCGGCGGCCGCTGGCGCGAGTGCGAACGCGGCCCCGTCCACGGACCGCGTGGACGCGCTGGGGCGGCTGGCGCGCGCGCTGGACAAGCGCGGAGACGGCCCGGCCGCGCGCCTGGCCGAGGGTCTCCACTACACTGACGCGCTCACCGGACTGCCCAACCGCGCCTACCTGATCGAGCGCGGCGCCTCCGTGCTTGCCTCGGCCAAGGAGCCGGCCGTCGCGCTCATGGACATGGACAATTTCGGAGCGGTCAACATGGGCCTGGCCGACTTGCTGGGCGTGACCGGAGGACGGGCCCGCGCCGACGGCGTGCTGGCCGTGGCCGGCGCGGCCCTGGGAGAACTCGCGAAAGCTCGCGGCGTGGTCGTGGCGCGGCTGGGAGGCGAGGAGTTCGCGGCGATGGGCGAACGCTCGGCCGTGCTGGCCTTCGCCGCCGACGCGCGCCGCGCGCTGCCGCCCGGGCGGGTGCTGTCTGCGGCCGGCATGGCCGAGGGCGGCGCCGAGCGCCGCGCGATCGCGGCGGCGGTCGAGCGTCTGGGCCGCGTCGGCCAGCCGGTGGGCAGCTTTACCTGCGGCGTGGCGCCCGCGGGCGAACTCGCCCCCCTGGCGGCGTTGAAGTCCGCTGATTCGGCGCTCAACGAGGCCAAGGAACAAGGCCGGCGCGCGACCATCCGCGTGGTCGAAGGCGGCGCCGCGCGCGAATGGACTCCGCCTCCCGCTGAAGCCGCGCCGATCGTCCTAGCCGCACCCGCGCCGCGTGACACCGCGAGCGAGGTCGCGGCGCTTGAGGCGCGCCTGGACGAGCACGAGCTTCGACTCTTCCGCGAAACCTCTTTCCGCGACCCGCTCACCACCGCGCGCAACTACGAGTACCTGGAGCTCAAGGCGGCGGATTGGGACAAGGAATACTCCTCCGTTGCGGCCCTCGCCGTACTGGCCTCCGCGCGCAATCTCAAGCAGATCAACGACCTGCTCGGCCACGACGCCGGCGACGCCTATCTGCACCGCGTCGGAGCCATCCTGCGCCGGACCGTCAACCAGGCTCGCCGGCGCAAACTCGACGCGCACGAACCGGTGCGCGTGGCCTCCAAGGAGTTCCTGATCGTGGGGCGGGACGCCGCGGTCGTGGTCGAGACGGCGCGGCGCGAGGTGGCGCGGCAATTCTCCGCCGGACGAATACTGCCCGCGGCCGAAATCGCGCGGCTGCGCGCGGAGTCGGTGCGGCGAGGGCTGGTTCCGGCGCGGCGCGCCGACTACATCGGGACGCTGCGCGTCGTCTCCGAGCCTCTGACGGGACCGGATGGGCGCGTGGATTCTCGCCGGGCGCTGGACCGGGCGTTCGAGCGGCTTGAGGCGGCCAAACTCAGCGAGTCCTCCGCGACGAAAAAGCCTTGAGAAGCCGGGCCGCATCGGCTAAAATCCGCCGAACATGAACGCCACTGACCTCGACGAACGCCGCCCGATCGACTGGATCAACTCCGCCTTTCTGGTGCTCACTCCGCTGATCGCTCTGATCGGCGGGGTCTGGTATGTCGCGCGCTTCGGCTTCACGCGCTACGAGGCGCTGAACCTGCTGGCGATGTTCGTGCTGACGAGCGTGTGCGTGACCGCGGGCTACCACCGCTACTTCTCCCACCGCTCCTACGAGTGCTCGACGCCCGTCAAGCTCTTCTACCTGGTCTTTGGTGCCGCGGCGGTGGAAAACTCCGTGCTGTGCTGGGCCAGCGATCACCGCCGCCACCACCGCTTCGTCGACACGCCCGAGGATCCCTACAACATCCTGCGCGGCGGGCTCTACGCGCACATGGGCTGGATCTTCTACAAGGACACGCGCGACGAAAAAACCCGCTTCGACAACGTTCCCGACCTGCTCAAGGACCCCCTGGTGCGCTGGCAGCACCGCTGGTATGTGCCGCTGGTGGTGGCCGTCACCTTCGTTCTGCCGACGCTCATCGGGCTGGCCTTCGGGCGGCCGCTGGGCGGGCTGCTGTTCGGCGGCTTTCTGCGCGTGGTGCTGGTCCACCACACCACCTTCTTCATTAACTCGCTGGCCCATCTCTACGGCGAGCGGCCCTACTCGCTGCAAGACACCGCGCGCGACAGTTGGTGGCTGGCGCCTCTGACCTTCGGCGAGGGCTACCACAACTTCCACCACAAGTTCCAGGCCGACTACCGCAACGGCCTGCGCTGGTGGCAGTTCGACGCGACCAAGTGGTGGATCAACGCCCTGCGCCTGACGGGCCAGGCGCGCGCGCTCAAGCGCACGCCCGAATCCTTGATTCTCAAGGCGCGTCTGGCCGTGGAAAAGGAGCGCCTGGCCCTGCGCGCCCAGCAGTCCGCCGCCTCCGACGAACTGTGGCGGCGAGTGCAGGCGCGGCTTGACGCGGGCTCGGCCCGTCTTCAGGCGGCGCACGAGGCCTACGCGCACGCCAAGGCCGAGTATCGGCGCCGCCGCGACCAGTGGACGGCCGACGCGCGGCGGCAGTGGGATGAGACCGTTTCGGCGCGGCGCGCCGAGTACCGGGAAGCGTTGGAGCGCTGGCAGGCGACGATGCGCGCGATGAACCGCCTCTCCCAGCCCTCGGCGCAGAGCCTGCTGACGCTGACGGCGTTCATGGACATCTTCAAGCACCGGCTCTTCTAAGCCCCGCTGCGGCGAGCACGGTCCCGAGGCATTACGGGTGGGAGAGCGCCTCCTGGAGCCGAGCCGCCACCTCCGCACTGCCGATTCTCCAACTGTGTTTTGCGAAATCCAGGGCCGTCTGGCCGTCCGCGGTCCGCATGTCGGCACGCGCTCCGTTGGCGAGCAGCGTCCGAACCACGACTTCATCCCCGGCCGTGGCGGCGTGCATCAAAGGGGTCTCGCCGTGAATGTCCCGAGCGTTCACGTCGGCTCCCCCGCGGATCAGGGCGTCGATCGTCGCGTCGCGGCGATTGATGCCGATCTCAATTTCCGCGGAGTATTCAGGGGAGTCCATCGCAACCGTTTTGTTTTTCATGCTGAGGGGAACCGCGTCGAACGGTTCCGCGTCGATGGCTTTGATGAGCGGCAGCCCGCCGTCTGCAACGGCGTTCGGATTCGCGCCGTTTTCAAGCAAGAAGCGGACTCCGTCTGGAGAGCACCACTCGGCCGCCGAAGCCAGGGCCTTTGCGCCGTCCGCGCCCTTGATGTCGGCGTGCGCGGCGACGAGCAGACGCGCGTCGTCTAGATCGTCCTTGAGGACCGCGGCCTCGATGGCCGAGGCGTCGGGCTTCACGCGCTTCTCGAGGAGCAGGCGCACGATCCCCTCCGAACCCTCGCCGATGGCCTGCGCGAGAAGGGATTCGTCTTGAATGTTCCGCGCCGTGGGATCCGCGCCCCTGTCGATCAGCAGGCGCACCATGTCGGTCTGGTTCATGGCGACGGCCGCGACCACGGGGACCTCGCCCCCGGGGCAGCCTGAAGGGTCGAAGGTGGAGCCTAACGACGAGAGGTTCACGCCCGCTCCCAGGTCGATCAGCAAGCGCGCCGCCTCGACATGACCGTTGATTGACGCCCCGACCAGCGGGGTGATGCGGCCGCAGAACGAGGGAGCCTTGACGAGCGTCGTCCCGTTGACGTCCGCGCCGGCCGCCGCCAGCAGGCGGATGGCGCTCGGGGCGCCGTAATAGCCGGCATAGGCCAGCAGCTCCGTTCGCGCGGCCCAGGCGGCCCAAGCGGTCAAGAGGACCAATAAAAAGGCGAGGCAGATCCCCGCCGTCAGTTTTCCCGAGGGCCGTCGCATCGGCCCAGTGTAACTTGTTTCCCGGTGTTTTTCGCGACCGTTCTTCGTTGTAGCCCTTGCGCCACTGGCATAGGTCCGAAGAACGGGCGCCTTCGGGACCTTCGGCTCATCCGGGCGCCGCCCCTCGTTCATACAATGTCGGCATGACCAAACGCGCCCTCGTGCTGTTCGCGTCGCTGCTGCTGGCATTTCCCGCCGCGGCCCAGATCGAAGCGCCCGCCGGCGCTGCCGCCGTGGCGCAGGCCCCCCTCGTCGGGCCCGCCGCGCTGCCGCCCACCGTCTCCTTCGGCCTCACCCAGCCGCAGATGCGCGAGGCCTACCGCAGCGCGCAGGCCAATCTCGACGCGTCGGTGTCGGCCATCCTGGCCGCGCCCGCGAGCTTCGCCAACACCGTCAAGGCGTATGAGCAGGCCAACGCCGACTACGCCCGCGCGGTCACCCCGCTGGCGTTCTTGGGCGAGGTCTCCCCGGACCCCGCGGTGCGCCGCACCGCCCAAGCCATCTCCAAGGTCTCCGACCGCAAGTCCGTGGAACTGTCCAACAACGAGGCGCTCTACCGAAAAATCGAGGAAGCCGCCGCCCGCGGCGAGACCCTCGATCCCGCCGACGCGCGACTGATGGAAGACACCGTCAAGGGCTGGCGCGAGAGCGGGTTCTCCCTGCCCGCCGAGCAGCGCGCGCGCCTGGCCGCCATCCAGTTGCGCCTGGGCAACCTCTCCTCCGAGTTCGCGCGCAACATCAGCGACAAGAAAGACACCTTGGTCATCCCCGAGGCCTCCGCCGCGGGCCTTCCCGCCGGCTACCTGGCGGGACTGGCGCGCGCCGAAGACGGCTCCTACCTTGTTCCCGTCGACGAGCCCAACAACGCCGTGGTGATGCGCTCCGCCGACAGCGCCGAGGTGCGCCGCGAGATGCTCGCGCGCTACAACGGCCGCGGCGGCTCGCGCAACCTGGAGGTCCTGCACGAATCGCTGAGCCTGCGCCGCGAGATGGCCCGGCTGCTGGGCTACCCCGGCTACCCGGAGATGGCCTTGCGCCACAAGATGGCCAAGACTCCTCAGGCCGTCTACGAGTTCCTGGGCCGCCTCAAGGACGCCGTGCTCGACCGCGCGCGCCGCGACGCCGCCGAACTGTTGGAAATGAAGCGCCGCGACGACCCCGCCGCGGACAAGGTGGCGCCCTGGGAGCGCGCCTACTACTCGCGCAAGCTGCGCGAAAGCCGCTACGCGCTCGACGGCGAGGAGGTCAAGCAGTATTTCCCCCTCGACCGCGTGGTGGCGGGAACCTTGAGCGTCTACCAGCGCACGCTGGGTTTAAACTTCCGCGAAGTCGCGCAGGCCAAGACCTGGGCGCCCGGAGTACGGCTTTTCGAGGTCTCCGACGCGGCCACCGGACGCCTGATCGGCCACTTCTACTTGGACTTGACCCCGCGCCCGGGCAAGCACGGCCATCCGGCCGCCTTCCCGCTGGTCTCGGGCCGCGTGAAGGCCGACGGGTCCTACGACGCGCCGGTCTCGGCGATGGTCGCGGATTTTCCGACCGCCGAACCGGGCAAGCCGGTGCTGCTCAATCACGGCGACGTGGAGACCTTTTTCCACGAGTTCGGCCACCTGATGCACGGCCTGCTGACGCAGGCGCGCTATTCCTCGTATTCGGGCACCAGCGTGGCGCGCGACTTCGTGGAAGCGCCCTCCCAGATGCTCGAGAACTTCGTCTGGGAGCGCCCGGTTCTTGCCGAGCTCTCCGGCCGCTGGGACGACGGTTCGCCTCTGCCCGACGCGCTCTACGCCAAGATGCTGGCCGCGCGCGACTTCCAGAGCGGTGCGGCCTACGCGGGCCAGATCGCGCTGGCCATGGGCGACATGATCCTCCACGCGACGGTGCCCGACGACGTCAACGCCGCCTTCAACAAGATCCTTGAAGACTACACCGGCTACGCGCCCCTTCCCGGCAGCCGCTTTGTCGCGGCCTTCGGCCACCTGCTTGGCGGCTACGGGGCCGGCTACTACGGCTACTTGTGGTCGAAGGTCTTCGCGCAGGACATCTACTCGGTCTTCCGCGCGGCCGGCGTGATCTCCCCCGAGGTCGGCGCGCGCTACCGCGCCCAGATCCTGGCCTGGGGCTCCGAGCGCCCTGAAGAGGATTCCCTGCGCGCGTTTTTGGGGCGCGAGCCCAACGCCGAGGCGTTCATGCGCGGCGTGCGCGCAGTTCCGGCGCCTTAAGAGAGATTTCGGCGCCGCTTCGGCGCGCCCTGTCCGCTTGCGGCTAAGCTGGCGGCATGGACAACGACACCCCGACGCCTCGCGCCGCCGCCGCGCCGGCCGCCCCTGGGCTCAAGCCCGCCGGGCGAGTCTTTCCCTCAGCGATCCTGTGCGCCCACATACTGGCGCGCGGCGACGAGCCTGGAGCCCCGCACTGGGACTGGACCGTGCGCGGCCAGCCCCGCGCCGCGGCCGCCGACGTCGAGCGTGTCTCCATGGCCTTCGACCGCCTGCTCGACGCGGCGCTTGAACTTTCCGTCACCGGCGCGCGCATGCGCGCCGAAGTCCTCTACGAAGGCGGCACGGCAGCGGCGACCATCGCGTTCGCGCCGACGCCGTCCGCGTCGAACCCCGGCGCGCTGGCCGCGCTGCGCGCGCGGCTGGGCCCGGTGCAGGCGGTCTTCGTCGAACACGGCGGCGGACTGGAAGTCGACCTCGGACGAATGACGGTGATGATGCCGCTGGCTTAGACGACGGCAGGACCGCAGTGAGGAGGGCGCCGCGTCAGTCGCCGCCGCGGCCGTCGATGGACGCGCGCATCGGAAGCGGTCCCGAGGATGAAGGGCCTTCGAACTCCGACGCTTGAGCGCCTCGAAACGGCGCTCGGTCTGCTAAACTGACGGCCCCCTCGCCATGAACTCCTCCACCCGCCGCCGGCTTGCCGAGTCCTGGGCTCCGGCGTGGCTGATCTTCGCCGTGTTGGCCGGCAGCGCGCTGCGCCGCACCTCGGCCACATACGATGAGCCGGTCTACGTCGTGGCGGGCCTGTCCTATCTGACCACCGGACGCTTCGTGATGAAGGATGACGCTCCACCGTTGGTTTCGTATCTGGCCGGAGCGGCGGCGTATGCGGGAGGTTTGCGCCTGCCGCAAGCGGCTCTGCCTTTCGCCGACAGCCTGGGCCGCGAGTACGCTTTCGCGCCGAAAGTTCTTTTTTCCGATCGCGCGCGCGGCGACCGGCTCCTCGAATGGGCGCGGGAAGTCGTCTTCGTCCCGTTCAGTCTCCTGCTTTTCGCGTCCGTCTGGGGCTGGGCAAACGCTTTGGCGGATCGGGCGTCCGCGCGCGTGGCCGTCTGGCTGGCCGCGGGCAGTCCCTCCCTGCTTGCGCACGCGGGCGTGGTCAGCGACGATTTCGCTTGCTCCGCGGCCTGGCTGGCCGTAAGCCTGGAGCTCTATCGTTTCTTGAAGAACCCGGACGCGAAGACCGGCTTGAGACTGGGCGCCTGGACCGCGCTGGCCCTGGCCTGCAAATTCACCAGCCTTCTCCTCTTGCCGATCGTCGTCGTCGGGTGGGGCGCCGTCGTCGTGAGCGGCCCCGCGCGACGAAGAAACCAGGCCGTGCGCGGCGGCTTGGTCGCCGCGGCGACGGCGCTGGGTTTGCTCGCGTTTCTTTACGGCTCGCCCGCCGCTCTGGGACGCTACGGGGCCGGGGTGCTCAACATCTATCGCAACCTGAACAGAAACTACCGGACCTATATTTTCGGACATTTTTTCAGCAGGCCTCCGGTCTATTATTACCCCTGCACGATTCTGCTGAAAGAAAGCATGGCTCTCCTGCTGGGTTCCGGCGCGGGGCTGTTCTTTTTTTGGCGACAGGACAAATGGGAGCGGACGGCACGCTACAGCCTTCTGGCCCCGCCCGCGGTCCTCTTGGCCGCCGCGCTGGGCGACAAGGTGGGCGTTGGTCTGCGGCGAGTCCTGCCGATAATCCCGTTTCTGGCCGTTCTTTGCGCCGTCGCCTATCATGAATTCGCCCCGCGCCTGCGCGGCGCCGCTCTTTGGGCCGGCGCGATCATCTTGTTCCAGATCGGCTCGGCCGCGGCGGCGTGGCCGAACTATCTTTCGTATTTCAATCCCGCCTCGCGCCTGGCTGGAGAGCCCCTCGCTCTGCTGGACGAATCGAACCTCGACTGGGGCCAAGACCTAAAAGCCTTGCAGGCCGTTCTCTCCGCGCGCGCGATCAAGGACGGCGGCCTATTTTATTTTGGATCCGTCGATCCGGCCGCATACGGCGTCCCGCTGCGCCCGCTCCCGGAATCCGCGCTGGGAAGACCGCTGGCGGGCTATTACGCGGTCAGCGCGCAATACTTGATCCGCATACGCGCCCTGGCCCCCAATCTGTTTGCGCCGGGCTCGGAAATCGCGCGCGCCGACGAAATCTATCTCTTCAAGAAATAGCACGCCCACCCGCGCGGCCGCAGCCGGGGGCGGCGGGCCCGGCGGCCTTAGACGAACAGCGCCAATACCGCGTTGAAGCGCCGCGCCGCGTCGGCCAGCAGGCCGTGGACCTGCAGCGGTTCGGCGTAGGCGGCCACCGTCTGTCCCGAGACGGACGACGCCAGCGGGATCGTGAAGCAGAAAGTGGCCCCGCAGCCCTTCCAGGACTCGGCCCAGATGCGCCCGCCGTGCAGTTCCACGAGAGCGCGCGACAGCGTCAGCCCCAGGCCCGTGCCCTCGCTTTTCTTGACCGAGCCGCCGGCCTGCTCGAAAAGCCCGAACACCCGCTCCAAATCCTCCGGCGCCAGGCCGGGCCCCGCGTCCTTGACGCGGAACACGATCGTGCCCGCGTGCTTGCGCTCGCCCAGGCGCGCCGAGACCGTCACCGCCGCGCGCTCCGGAGAGTGCTTGATCGCGTTGGACAGCAGGTTGATGAGCACCTGCACCACGCGGCGGCCCTCGGCCGACAAGGCCGGCAGGCCCGGCTCCACGTCCTTGGCCAGCCGTACCCCCCGTGCGAGCGCGGCCGCCCGCATCGCGTCCACGGCCTCGTCGACGAGGACGCGGGCCTCGCACGGACGCCGCTCCAGTTCCAGGCGGCCGGCGGCGGTCTTGGCGTAGTCCATGATGTCGTTGACCAAGCCTTCCAGTCGGACCGTGTTGCGCAGGGCGATGTCGAGCATCTTGCGCTCCTCGCCCGTCAGGCGCTCGGCCGCCCCGTCGGCCAGGCCTTCCAGCCCCAGCCGGATGGAGGTGACCGGCGCGCGCAGTTCGTGGGCCAGGTAGGCCGCCTGCAGGCGGCGCTGGCGCGGCCGCTGGGCCGCCGGGACCGGCGCCGGGGCGGCCACCACGGGCGCCGAGGACGGCGGCGCCTGGCGCAAGACCAGGTCTTCCCACATCGGCTGCGCGTCCATGCCGGCAGTGTAGAGCCGCCGTGTTACGGCGCTATTACGCGCTCCGTGCTACAATCGCGCTCGGGGGATGGAACTTTTCACCCCCCCGCCGCGTATACTCCTGGACGCCATGCTCTCCCCGGAAACGCTGGAACGCTTCATCGACGAGTTCGGCGACCGCGCCTACGGCTTCGCCTACGGACTTTGCGGCAACGAGGCCGAGGCGCGGGAACTGACCCAGGAGGCCTTCGTGCGCGTGTTCGAGCACGCGGCCGAGTTCGACGAGACGCGGTCGCTGGAGAGTTGGTTTCTGACGGTGCTCAAGAACGTTTTCCGCGACGGACTGCGGCGCTGGGATCGCCGACGCGGGCAGTCGCTGGACGCGCCGATAGGCGAGACGGGCATGACCCTGGCCGACGCCATCCCCGACGCGCGCGAGGAGGCGTTGCTCGACCGCCTGGAGCGGCGCGAGAGCGCCGAGCGCGTGCGCCGGGCCATGAACGCGCTCACGCCCCAGGCGCGCGCGATCCTGGCGCTCATCGACATGGAGGGGTTGGGCTATGAAGAGGCCGCCGCGGCGTTGGAACTGCCGTTGGGGACCGTGCGCTCGCGCATCAACCGCGCGAGAGAGGCGCTGAAGCGGCGCCTGCTGGAGATGGAGGGGAAGCCATGAACGACGAGGACTTGCTGTCGGACTACGCGGACGGAAGGATGACGGCCGAGGCGCGCGCGCGCTTTGAGGAGCGACTGCGCGCCGAGCCGAGCCTTGAGCGCCGCGCGCGCGAACTCGCGGCGCTCAAGGCCGCGCTGGCCCAGGCCGCGCCGCCCATGCCGGCGGACCTGAAGGCCGCGCTCAAGCGCGAGGCCCGGCGCGCCGCCTCGCGGCCGCCGTCTTTTTGGGAGGGCCTGCGCGCGGCGTTGTCGGCGCCGTGGGCCTACGGCGCGGGCGCGGCTTTCGCCGCCGCCGCGGCGCTGCTGCTGCTGCACCGACCGCAGCCCCCGCAACCCGCGCCCGGCGCCGCGTTCCAAGACGCGGCCGCGGCGCGGGGACTTGAGCGGCTCTGGCAGGCCGACGATGGGAGAGACGGCGATGCGACCTGAGCTTGTCTGCGCGCTTCTGCTGGAGCTGACCCCGTGCTGGGCGCGCCCGCGCCGGCGCTTGCCCACTCCCGCGCAAGCGCTGGCACGCATGACCTCAGTGCCGACACAGCCCTGCACGGCCCGCGGCCGCATCCAGTTCTTTCCCCCCGGCGGCGGCAAGCCCAAGGGGCTGGGGACGATGATCTACGCCCTGCCCGACGGCCGAATCCGCCGGGAGATCCGCGACAAGGGCCCGCGCCAGCCGGCCGCCGAGATCATCATCGACGACGGCCGCACGCTCAGCCTGTACCTGGCCAAGCCTGGACTCCTTTGGAGCGGAGAAGTTCCGCGCGAAAGCGCGCGGACCACGCGCGAGCGGTTGGAATCGCTCTACGCGGTGAGCGTCTCCACGGGCGGACGCGTGGCCAAGCGCAAGACTTGGCGCGTGGACTTGCGCGCGCCTGACGGCGCGGCGAGAGTTACATATTGGATCGACCGCGACGACGGGCTCCTGCTCAAAACCGAGACCTATCGCTACGACGGCTCGCTGATGCGCCGCGAGCGCCTCACGCGGCTCGACTGCCCGGCGCAAATCCCGGACGGCCTGCTGGCGTCTTCGGCCCCGCCGTCGGCGAGCGCGCGGCCGCTGGTGCCGCCCGATCCGCCGGTGCCGGGAAGCAGCGCGCGCTTCCCGAGCTGGACGCCGCTGGGCTTTCTGCCGCTGGAGGCGCGCGCGCTTGCGGGCGGCGCGCTCATGACCTACGGAGACGGCGCCCAGCGCTTCACCGTCCTGGAAGCGCCCGCGGACGCGGCGTCCGGCCTGGACGAATCGCTCGGGCGCGAGGTCCGCCTTGCCGACGGAACTTCCGCCCGCCTTCTGCCCGACGGCGAGAGAAACGCGCTCGTGCGCCGGGACGGCTCGCGCCTGCTCGTCGTCTCCGGAGATCTTTCCGACGACGAATTGGCTCGGGTGGCCGAGTCCCTGACGGAGGCGCGGTGAGCGATTGGAGCGTGGTCGCCGATCGCCCGCGCGAGAAGCTTGCGCGCAAGGGCCCCGAGGCGCTCAGCGACGCCGAGCTTCTGGCGCTGCTGCTGCGCACCGGAGGACGGGGACGCACGGCGCTGGACTTGGCCGAGAGCCTGCTGCGCGATCTGCCCGAGGGCGCGGACGCGGGATTTGCGCGGCTGAGGCGCGTCGCCGGAGTGGGGCCGGTGCGCGCGGCGTCTCTCGCCGCGGCGGCGGAACTGGCGCGGCGCAAGCGCCCCGACCCGCGGCCCGTCATCGACACGCCCGCCGCGGCGGCGGCCCACGCTCCCGGCGAAGTGCGCACCGCGCGCAAGGAGCATTTCGTCGTCTTCTGCCTCAACGCCCGACGCCAGCTCGCCCACCGGGAGACGGTCTCGGTGGGCACGCTGTCGGCCAGCCTCGTGCACCCGCGCGAGGTCTTCCTGCCCGCCATCGCCCACGCCGCCGCCGCGATCGTGGCGCTGCACAACCACCCCTCCGGAGACCCCTCGCCCTCCGCCGAGGACCGCGAGGTGACCCGGCGCCTCCAGCGTTGCGGCGAGCTTTTGGGCATCCCGCTGGCCGACCACGTGGTGCTCGCCGAGGGTTCGCACTTCAGCTTCCGCGAGCACGGCCTGCTCTAGCGCGTCGCGCCGAGGGCGGGGTTTGTTAAAATACCGACGGTGAAGCTTCCCCGCCCGCTGTCGCACTCGTCGATCTCGCTCTACAACGAGTGCCCCCAGAAGTATAAATTCAAGTACATCGACAAGATCCCCGAGCGCCCCAAGCACTTCTTCTCCTTCGGCCAGAGCGTGCACCTGGCACTCGAGTTCTTCTACGCCGCGACGCGCTCCCAGGCCCCGAGCCTGGGCGAACTGCTCGCCCATTACAAGGAGATTTGGGTCAAACCCGGCTACAAGGACAAGCTCCAAGAAGCCGAATACTTCGCCGAGGGCACGCGCATCCTCACCGAGTTCCACGCCAAGCACGCGCCGCGCTACCATGTCCCGTTCTTCGTCGAATACGCGTTCGACTTCGAGGTGGAAGGCGTGCCGGTGACCGGGCGCATCGACCGCGTCGACAAACTTCCCGACGGGCGCCTGTCCGTGCTCGACTACAAGACGGGCAAGAAACTGGCCACGGGCCGACTCGACGCCGACGCGCAGTTGACGATGTACCAACTGGCCTGCGAGCGCCTGCTCGGCGCGGAGGTGGGCGAACTCGTGTTCTACCACCTGCCCACGCTCAAGGAGCACCGCACCGGGCGCCGGCCCCAGGCGCTGGTTTCCGAGCTCTCCGCGCGCATCACGACCACCGCCGCGGCCATCGAAGCCGAGCGCTTCGATCCCACGCCGTCGGAGGGCGTCTGCCGCTGGTGCGACTACAAGCCGATCTGTCCTTTTTTCAAGGACCAGGCCGCCGGAGGCCCGCCGGCGCCCGCCAAGGCCGTCGGCGAGCCGGAGTTGGCCGCTCTCGTGGATCAATACGGCGCGGCGCTGGCCGCCGCGGCGGACGCCGAGAGACGAGCGCAAGCGCTCGGCCGCGAGTTGGCCGCCGCGTTGCGGGCCAAGGGCTACGCGCGGGCGTTCGGCGCCTCCTACGAGGTCTCGCTCACGCCGGCGGCCAAATGGGAATTCAGCGACAAGAAGAAGGTCTTGGAGATCATCAAGAGCGCCGGGGCCTACGAGCGGGTACTCGCGCCCTCGGCCCCGCTGGTGCACAAGCTCATCGACGACGCCGCCACCGACCCCACCCTGCGCGCGCGCCTGACCGAACTCGGCGAACGGGTGGATTCGCCCCAGCTCGCCGTCAAGCCGCTGTGACCCCCCGCGCTCGCGACCTCCTGCTGGCCCTCGACCAGGGCTCCTCGTCTTCTCGCGCGATCCTCTTCGACATGTCCGGGCGCGTCGTCGCGCGCGCCGCGCGGCCCCTGCGCGCGCGCCGTCCCCACCCCGGCTGGGTCGAGCACGACGCCGAGGCGCTGGCGCGGGGCATGGACGCATGCCTCGACGCCGTGCTCGCGCGCCTGGGCCCGCGCGACCGCGTGTTGGCCGCGGGAATGGCGGTCCAGCGCTCCACCGTGGTCTTTTGCGACCGAGCCTCTCTGCGGCCCGCCGCAGCGGCGCCCAGTTGGATGGACGGACGCGCCGGGGCCGTCGTCGAGGCCCTGGGCGCGCGCCAAGACGAGATCCACTCCCTTTCCGGCCTCTACGCCACGCCCTACTACTCCGCGCCCAAAATCCGCTGGTTTTTGGACCATCACGCCAAGGTCCGCGCGCTGGCCGCCGCGGGCCGGCTGCTGTGCGCTCCGGTGTCGACTTATCTCGCCGCGCGACTCACGCGCGGCGAGATGGTCGCCGTCGACCCCACCGTGGCCCAGAGGACCTTGCTTCTGAACCTGGACTCCGGCGATTGGGATGAAAGACTCCTGTCGTTGTTCGGCCTCAAGCGCGAACTCCTGCCGTCGCTGACCGTCTCCGGAGGGGATTGGGGCGTCATCCGCCGCAAGGGCCGCGTGATCCCGCTGCGCGCGTCTCTGGGCGACCAGCAGGCCGCGGCCATGGGCCTTGGCGCCGCGCGCGAGGGCGACGCGGTGATCAACTACGGCACCGGCGCCTTCGTCTTGCGCCACATCGGCGCCGCGCCCCGCTCGGCCCCGGGACTTCTGCTGGCCCCCGCGGCCTCGATCTCCGGCGAGCGCGGCTACTTTCTTGAAGGCACCGTCCACGCCGCGGCCACGACTTTCGAGTGGCTGAGCGAAAATCTGGGGCTGTTGGACGGCCCGGAGGGCTTGGACAAGGCCTGGGGCGCCTCGCGCCGCCGCGTCTGGCTGCTGCCCGCGCTCGGCGGGCTGGGCGCGCCGCGCTGGGACTACGAGACCAAGACCGCCCTCTACGGGCTTGACGCCGACACGCGGCCCGCCGACCTCGCGCGCGCCGCCGCAGAGGGCTTGTGCCAACTCGTGGCCGACGCCGCCGACGCGATGGCCGCCGCCGGCGCGCCGCTCACGCGCGCGCGCACGGCCGGGGGACTGTCGCGCTCCTCGCGACTGGCGCAATTCCAGGCCGATGTGCTCGGCGCGCCTCTGGAGCGCTTGGCCGACTTCGAGGCCACGGCGCTTGGCGCCGCCTCGTTGGCCGCGCGCGCCGCCGGAATTTCCGACGCCGGGAAACTCTTCGGCGCGCGCGCGGAAAAGGCCTTCAGCCCGAGACTGGATGAAGCCGCCCGCACGCGCCTGCGCGCCCAATGGTCCGCGTTCGTCGACGCCAACCGGCGCCTCGGCCGCGAACTGCCCGCGTCCGCGTAGCGGCCCCGCGCCCGCGGGATCAGCCGGCGGCGGCGATGGGTGCCGGCGCTGCGGCGGGGATGCCCGCCAGCCGCCACACGTAGTCGCGCAGCAGACTCAGCTTGACGGGCTTTTGCATCAGACCGATGGTCTTGTCTCCAGGCGGCAGCAGCTTCGCGGCCTCCTCGGGCTTCATCGCGGTCATGAAGATGAACGGACAGGCGGGAATGCGGGGGTCTTCGCGCAGGCGCTTGAGCGTGGTGGTTCCGTCGCCAAAGCCGGGCATCATG
>JAJZQS010000167.1 GCA_021806745.1 bacterium | reverse complement strand
GGCAGCTTCGCGTCGGGACTTCCCGCGCCGGCGGCCAGCGAAGTCGTCGTCGCCGGGATGTTGACCAAGGTCCAGTGCCACCAGCCGCTGCCGGTGGGCGCGTCGGGGTCGTAGACGGTGACCGCGTAGCTCTTGGTTTGCGCGGGCGCGCCGCTCCAGGAAAGCTGGGGCGAAACGTTGTCGCCCGCGCAGCCGAAGCCCTTGTAGACGAAGCGCATCGGCAGCGTGCGGCCTTGGGCGATGTCGGCGCTGGCGACCTTGAGTCCGGCGGCGTGGGCGGCCGCGGCGGCCAACGCGAGGGCGGCAATGGGCGAGAGGCGGGCGAGCGTTTTCATGCGACAACTCTACAACAGCCGCGGCGCGCGCGTCGACAAGACCGTGTCAGTCCAACTCGTCGTTGCGCCCGGGCAGAGGGTTGGCGCCGGCGCGGAACGGGTGCTTGATCAAGTAGCGCGCGTAGCGCGGCACGCCCCAGAACGGCGCTTCCTTGAGCGCCGCGCGGTAGGAGGCCGTCGCGTCGGCGCGCCGGCCGAGCAGGTCCTCGCACTCGCCGATGAACAGCATCGGCACGCCGCGAGTGCGGTGGCCCGGAGGAATCAGCGCCAGCGCGGCGCGCTCCTCGGTCAGGGCGTCCTCGTAGCGTCCGGCTAGTTCCTCGCCCAGGCCCAGGAAATAATGCCCGGCCGCGCGGTCGAGCGGCCGGTAGAACGGCGCGCCGCCCTCGGCCAGTCGCAGGAAGTCTCGCGCCTCGCGCTGCAGGCCCTCGGCGTCGCGCAGGTGGAACAGCCCGATCATGCGCATCGTGCGCATCGTCGGGGAGTCCGGGTAGCGCGCGCTGAGCTTTTCGAGAATGCGCCAGGCCTCCTGCGGCTTCTTCTCGAAGGTCCAGTCGATGCCCACCAGCAGCAGGCGCGCGGCCACGCCGCTGAAGCGGCCGTTCTTGGCCAATTCCAGCTCGGCCAGCCCGCGCTGCTTGGACCCGGCGGTGAAGGCGAACAGCCGCAGCAGGCGCGAGAGCGTGGCCGCGTAGTAGTCGAAGGCCCCCAGGCCCAGGTAGGCGTCATACTCGTTGGGGTCCAGCGCCACGGCGCGCGTCTCGGCCATGTAGGAGCGCCGTCCGTCCAGGTAGGCCGCCAGCCAGCGCTGACGCGACGCCGACAGCCGCCCGCGCAGACCGTAGGCGGCGCCCAGGCAGAGATAAGCGTCGGCGCGGTCGGCGCCGCGAGTCGCGCGCAGCGCGTCGTCGATCGCGCGCCGATCGGCGGCGAGAAAATCCTTCTCCTCGTCGCCGCCCACGGGCGCGAAGTCGTTTTCCAGCCGCCACCAGCGCGCCGTCGCCGAGCCCAAGGACAAGACCGGATCGTCGGGCGCGCGTCGGTGCGCGTCGTCGAAGATCGCGATCGCGCCGAGATCGTCGCCGCGGTAGAGCGCGTCGAGTCCCGCGTCGACGACGGGTAAGTCGCCGGCGGGGATGGCCCGCGACGCGGCCGGCGCGGCCAGGACCAAGAGGGCCGCCGCCGCGGCGCGCCGAAAAATCGCCATGGCCGATTTTACGAAATGGCGCGGCACGCCGGCGGGATCAGCCGCGCAGATGCGCTTCTTCCACCGACGACGCCGCCGCGGCGGCCAGCGCCGCAGCGCCGAGCCCCGCGAAAGTCCAGGTCAGAGAGCGCTGCGCCGCCCAGCCGACCAGGGGATAGACGAGCGCGGTGAAAGTCTGCCGCGCCATGCCGGCCGCGGAGAGCACCGTCGCGCGCCGGCCGCTGTCGACGTGCTTGTGCATGTAGTTGTTGATGACGACCGAGCGCGACAGGCCGAACCCCGGCACCAGCACGATCAGCGGCGCGGCCAGCCACGCGCGGCGAGCGAAGGCGAGGCCCAAATAGCCGGCGGCGGGAATCAAGGCGCTCCAGAGCAGGTAGCGGCGCGGCCCGCCGAAGAGCCGCTCGACGGCCTCGATGTTGAACAGGACGGCGGACTGGAACAGCGTCATGCCCGCGGCGAAGAAGCCGAAATAGACAAGCGGAACGCCGAGTTGCTGCAGTCTCGGCTGATAGAGCCAGATCAACATGAAGCTCAGCGCCCAGATCGTGACCGAATCGAAGGCCAGCGCGCGCAGCACCGCGTGCGCGGAGAAGTAGCGCGCGCCTCCGGTCAGAGTGGCCCAGTAGCCGACGCGCTCGCGCGGCTCGCCGCGCGGCGGCTCGCGCAGCGACAGCGCCGCCGGGATGGAGAGTGCAAACGGGACGAGACCCAGAGTCAGCGGCGCCTTCAGCCCCCAGCGCCCGGCCACGAGGCTGCCGATGGGGGCCGCCACGGCGATGGCCAGGATCTCGGCCGTTCCCAGCCGCGCGAGCGCGCGCTTGGACGCGCCCTGCTCGCCGGCGGCGCGCAGGCTGTCGTAGGCCAGGGACTCGTCGGCGCCGGAGGCGAAGGCCGCCGCGCACGCCCAAAGAAATTCCGCGACCAGGAAGTTCGGCAGCCCTTTGTGCGTCGCATACCAGCCTACCGCGCCGATCAGGCACAGCGACGCGCACAGCAAAGACGAGCGCCGGCCGAAGCGGTCGGCGAAAGCGCCCGTGGGGATTTCGAGCGCCACGATCCAGACCATGAACCAGGTCTGCAGCCACAGCACCTGCTGGAGCGTGATCCCGCCCCACTGCGTGAAGAACGGGATCAGCACCCCGGCGAAGAAGTGCAGGCTCGTCAGCGTCTTCCAGGCGTAGACCCGGCGGACGTTGGCGCGCCAGGCTTCGGCGTCAGAAGCCAACAGGCAGCGCGGGGCAGCGGGTTTTCAGGAACTTCGAGAGCTGGGCGTCGTCGAACTTGAACGAGGAGTCGCCGCTGGGCGTGTAGTTGAAAATCTCGGCGTTGGTCACCGTGCAGGTCCGTCCTTCGGGCGCGACGAAAGTGGAGCTGTTGCCGGCCAGTCCCGAGGGCAGTTCGCCCAGGCGAAAGCCGGACTCGAGCATCAAGCCTCGATAATGGGTGATCGTCACGCCGCCTTGCGCCGCGCGGTCCAGGTTCGGCGAGACCGTCACATCGCCGCGGTCCAGCGACGCGATTTGGGCGGTGGCCGGATCGAAGCTCACGCGGCCGCCGTCGGCCATCACCACGGACACGGTCTTGGCTTTGGCGTCCATCTCCAGGCGCGGCGTCTGCCGGCGCGGGAAGAAGTAAAACTC
>JAJZQS010000058.1 GCA_021806745.1 bacterium | reverse complement strand
CTAGGCCGCGGCGAAGTCGATCCAGCCGCGCTCGACGCTGACCTCGACGAGCTTCAGGCGCACGCGGTCGCCCACCCGCAGGCCGCGCTCGCCGCGCACGATCCTGCCCTCGATGTGATCGGACAGAATCTGCGCGTAGACGCCGCGGTCCGCGCCGGTGACGATTCCGTCGAAAACGCGCCCCACCTGGTGCGAAAGCAGAAGCGCCGCCGCCGATTTGCGCACGCTGCGCTCCACCTTCTTGGCCCGCGTTCCGCGCTCGGTGCAGCGCGCGGCGATCGCGGCCAGTTCGTCCATCGAGTAGCGCTTCAGGCCCAGCGCGATGCGTTGCGCGACGAGGTCCGAATAGCGCCGGTTGGGCGCCGTCGAGTGCGCGTAGGCGTCGGCGGCCAGGCCGAAATGTCCGGTCTCGGCGTCCCCGGGGAGGTGCGCCTCGTATTCGCCGCGCCCGATGAGCTTGACCAACGACACCGAGATCTCGGCGAAGCGCTCGGGGTGGCGGCGGCGCATCTCCTGGGCGAAGCGCGCCAAGGCCCCCGAGTCGGGATTGTCCGGCAATTGCGTCCCGAGCCCGGCCGCGTAGGCCACGATCTTGGACCAGCGCTCCGGCTGCTTGACCACGCGGCGTATCGAAGGCAGGCCGCGCCGGTCGAGTTCGCGCGCCAGCGATTCGTTGGAGGCCACCATCAATTCCTCGATGATCGCGCCCGCGCGGTCTTGCTTGTGCGTGCTCAGCCCGCGGAAATCCCCGCTCTCGTCGAGAACGACCTTGATCTCGTGGGTGTCGACATCGAGAGCGCCCAGGCGGCGGCGGCGCTCGCCCAGCGTCTTGGCCAGCGCGTCTTGCAGGCGCAGTTGGCGCTGCAAATCGGGACTGTTTTTCAGCGCCGGCGGCGGCGCCGCCGCGCCGTCAAGCCACGCCGACACCTCCGGGTACGCGAGTTGAGCCCGATTGAACACCCGCGCCGGGTAGACGGAAAACGAGGTGGCCGCGCCGTCGGGAGAGATCGATGACTCCACGACCACGGCCGGCCGCTCGACGCCGGGTAGCAGCGAGGTCAAGCCGTAGGAGTAGCGCTCCGGCAGCATGGGGAAAACCCTCACTCCGGTGTAGACGCTGGTCGTGTTGTGCGCGGCGTAGGCCTCGACCTCGCCGCGGTCGGCCACGCTCGCGGCCACTGCGGCCACGCCCACGTAAAGCTTCACGCCGCCGTCGACTTCCTCGACGGCCTCGATCTGGTCCAGGTCGCGCGACTCGGGATTATCGATCGAACTCCAGGGCAACCCCGTCAAATCCCTCGCGCCCTCCAGGCGCGGCGGCGCGTCCGGCGCCGCCTGGGCCTCGGCCAGCGCGGCGGGCGAAGGGTGGGGCAGAAAGCCCGCTTCGGATACGGCGCGCTCGGCGATGCGCGACAGGCGCGCGGTGTCGGCGGAGTTCATCGCTTCACCACCAAAGTCGCAATCGAGTGCGGCGGCGCCGTCGTCTTGACGGCTCGGCCCGAGATGAGCAGCCGGTAGTCCTCGCTGCGATCCGTGCCGTTCATCACGACCACGGCCAGGCTCCCGTCGGGATCGAGGAACGCGGTGGCTTTCAGAGCGGCGCGGCTGGAGGTCGCGGCCACGCGCCGGGCGCCGGGACGGATGAATTTGGAGAAGTGCCCCATGTAGTCGTAGATGTCGGTCCAATGGAGCGCATGGGTCTTCGCGTCGGCGTGCAGCGCCGCGTAGCAGAAGTTTCCGACGTGGTTGGGGCCGCCGCGCTCGTCGAGCATCATGTTCCAGTCGGTCCAGGCGACGGTGCCGGAGTTGAAGTCTTCGATCATTTCGCGGCCGTACTTTTCTCCCAGCGACCAATCGTCGAGCCGCAAGGCCTTGGCCGCACCCGACGGACACTCGCAGCCCTCGGAGAAAAACGGCGGCTTGTCCGGGTAGGCCTGAACCAACCGTCGGACGTTGTCGTAGAGCGGGCGTCCGCCCGCCCAGTCCTCATACCAGTGGTAAGCCACTCCCCAGACATACTTGGCCGCGTCGGGATCGCGCAGGATCGTACTCGCGTATTGATACAGGAGATCTCGGTTGTGATCCCAGATCAGAATCTTCACGCCGCCAAAGCCCGCCGCCGCCAGCGCCGGCCCGAGGTCGTTTTTGAGGAAATCGCGTTCCTGCGCCGCGGTGAACACGCACGACTCCCAGGGCTGGCTGGCCATCGGCTCGTTCTGGACGGTCACGCCCCAGATCGGCACGCCCTCCGCCTTGTAGGCGCGCAGAAAGCGCACGAAATAATCGGCCCACGCGCGCGCGAACTCGGGCCTGAGCGAGCCGCCGTGAAGCATGTCGCCGTTGGTCTTCATCCAAGCGGGCGGGCTCCAGGGACTGGCGAAGATCGTCAACTCGCCGCCGGCGGCCGCGATCGCGCGGCGCAGGAGGGGAAGACGGTTGACCCGGTCGTGCGCGACGCTGAAGCGCGCCAGGCTGGCGTCGCCCTCGGGGGCGTAGGTGTAGGTCGCGCTGGAGAAGTCGCAACTGTGAATGTTCGTGCGCGCCAGGGAATAGCCGATTCCGCGCTTTCGGTCGAAGAACGCTCGCAGGACTTGCTTTTGCTCGCGCGCGGGCAAAGACGCGAAAACATCGGCCGAGGCGTCGGTGATCGCGGCGCCGATGCCGACGACGGTTTGGAAGGTCTTGCTCGGATCGACGAAGACGAACGGCTGGCGCTCGCTGGGCTGATCGGCGGGACGGAATTTCAACCGCGCCGGACGCTCCAGGCCCGGCCCGCCGCCGGGGCGCGTCAGGTAGAGCTCCGCGGTCTTGGCGGGGAAATCCGCGCGCGCGGCCGCGCACGCAAGCGCCAGCAACGCCAGGCTCGTCTTCATCGCGGCATTGCACCAATCTTTCGCCGCGCGCGCAAGCCGCCGCCAAGATAAAATACGCCCATGCCCGAGTCTTGTCCTCTGTGCGGCGCCGCCTCGCGGCCGTTTCTCGACGACGGCCGACGGCGATACCTGCGCTGCCTCGACTGCTCGTTGAGTTTTCTGTCCGCGCACGCGCATCCCGCCCCCGATGCCGCGCGGGCACGCTACCTCCTGCACCGCAACGACCCGGCCGACGCGGGATACCGCGCGTGGCTTGAGCGCCTTCTGACGCCGCTGTCCGAGCGCCTTCGCCCGGGCGCCGCGGGACTCGACTTCGGCTGCGGGCCGGGACCCGCGGCGTCTTCGCTGATGCGCGCGCGCGGCTTCGCGGTCCGCGACTACGATCCACTGTTTGAGCCCGACGCCGCGGCCCTCGACGCGCGCTACGATTTCATCGTCTGCACCGAGGTGCTCGAACATCTCGCGCGTCCCGACGAGGTCTTGCGGCGGCTCGATTCGCTTCTAGCACCCGGAGGCGTTCTCGGCGCGACGACGGGAATTCTCGAAGACGACTCGGCTTTCCGCTCTTGGTGGTATCGACAAGACCCCACCCACGTGGCGTTCTACCGCCCCGAAACAGTCGCGTGGATCGCGCGGCGCTTCGGCTGGGGGCTGGACTCGCCCGGGCCCGGAATTTTCCTCTTCTCCAAGCCCCCGGCGCCTTGAACTGCCCCGGCGGCCTGCCTGCGCGCCGTAATGCGCCCGTGATGTCGTAGAATGCGTCCGTGAACCCTCCCACTCTCGCACTGCTGGCGGCGCTGGCCGCTCCCGGTCCGGCCCCGGTTCGTCCCGCGTACGCACCCGCCTTCCCGACGCCGTCGTCCGCGAGCGATGTCTACGCCCTGGCTCCGGACGGCCGCGTGGTACCGCGCGCGGCGCTCTACGACGCGCTCATGCGCGGCCGCGTGATCTGCGTGGGCGAAAAGCACGACGACGCCGCCCAGCACCTGGTCGAGGCCGAGGCCGTGGCCGAGATCGCCGACCGCGACCCGTCGGTGGTCGTGGGCCTGGAGATGGTCTCCCAGGATCAGCAGGCGCAACTCGACGGCTACATGTCCGGCCGCGTGAGCGAGGCCGATTTCGCCGCGTGGTGGAACGCGAACTGGGGTTTCGACTTCTCCATGTACAAGCCCGTGTTCGACGCCGCGCGCGCCCGGAGGCTGCGCGTGGTCGGGCTCAACGCGCCGATCGCCCTCGTGGCCGAGGTCGCGCGCAAAGGTCTGGCCGCACTCACGCCCTCCCAGCGGGCGCGACTGCCCCGCCGCATCGAACAGAGCTCGGACCCGCGCTATCGCGCCTTCGTCGCGCAAGCGCTCGCCGGCCACAATCTCCCGCCGGATCAGATGAACGACATGCTCGAGGCGATGGCGGTTTGGAACGAGACGATGGGCCAAAAAGCCGCCGAACTCGCGCGCTCCTCGCGCGTGCTGGTGCTCGCGGGCCAAGGGCACGTGCTCTGGAGCGCCGGCATCCCTGAAAGCGCGCGCAGGCGCGGCGCGGCGTCGACGGCCGTCGCCTTGCCCTACCCGCTCGACGGGCAAGACCGGAGCGCCGAGCGGGAGTTGGCGCGGCTGCGCGATCCGAAGTCCGACGACTTGGCGCTGGCCGACGCCTTCGTGCTCGTCGTCAAGCAGTCCGGCGCGCAAAAGACCGAGGCTCGGCGGCCGTGAGCCGGATGGTGCTGGCGTTTGCGCTCGGCTTGGCCGCGCCCTCGCGCGCGGCCAAGCCCGATGCGGCGCTTCAAGACGCGGCGCGGCTCTACGCGCAGAAAAACTATTCCGCCGCCCTGGCCGGCTTTCGCCGCGCGGCCCGCGCCCATCCCGACTCGCCGGCCGCGGTGGCCGAAGGACTGGCTCTGCTGCGGCTCGGCCGCCCGGCGCGAGCCCAGGAATCGTTTTCCGCCTACGCGCGAGCCCGGCGTGCGCGCGACGCGCGCGTCGGCCCGGCGATGGCGGCGATGGCGGCCGCGAGCGCCCCCTACGTGATGTTCGGCGACGAGCCCGGCAAGGCCGAGATGCTGCTGGAGTTTTCCCGCGCCTGGGCCGCCGGCCGCCCCAAGACCGCGCTGGCCTGGGAGATGGAAGGCTACGGCGCGCTGCTCTCCGCGGACCGGCCGACGCTGGCGGAGTGCGCGCTGCGCCTGCGCTCGCTCGAACCCGGCTCGGCGCTGGGACCTTTTTTTTCCGGCTTCGCCGAGGTCTTGGCCGAAGATCGAGCCGCCGCACGCGCCGATTTTGCCCAAGCCATCCGCCTGGACCCGACATTCCAGCCCGCCCGCGCCGCTCTCGCACAATTGCCCGCCCCGCGCGCTTCCGTCGGTCACGGCGGCCTGATCGCGGGAGCGGCGGCGCTGTGCACGCTCGCCGCCGCGCTCCTGTTGCGCCGCCGGCGCGCCGTCCATTGACGCGGCGAGAGCCGCCCGTTACAATAGGCCCGTGGCCAAGGTCCTGCTGGTCGATGACAGCGAGATCACTCGCGCGATGATCGCGGAGTTTCTGCAAATGGGCGGTCACCAGGTGGCCGGAGAAGCCGAGGGCCTGGCCCAAGCGGTGGCCGCCTACAAAGAGCGCCGCCCCGACTTGGTCACGCTGGACTTGTCCATGGGCGAAGACGACGGCTTCACCGTCTTGCGCGCGCTTCTGGAGATCGATCCGAAAGCGAGAGTGCTCATCGTCAGCGCCAACACCCAGCCCGACATCTACGACCAGTTGATGCAGGAGGGCGCGCTCGGCTTCATCGTCAAGCCCTTCTCGCTGGCCGACATCAGCGCGGCCGTGCAAAAGGCGCTCTCGACGGCGCGCGCATGACCGAGGAGCGGGCGCGCGCGCTCACCGCCGTGGTCGCGCCGGGCGTCGAACAGTGCGCCAAGACCCTGAGCCGGGCCACGCACGACCTCTGGCGCGTGCAAAGCCTGGCGCTGAGCATCGACGACGCCGGACCTTTCGCCGCCGCCTTCGATTCCGTGGCCAACGATCACTACGGCGCCTCGCTGCAGTTTCCCGGGGGGCGTTTCGTGTTCCTGTTCTCGGGCAAGAGCGGTTTTCTGGCCACCAACGCGTTCACGCGCGACGCGCAAGACCGCGTCGAGAGCTTTAATCAGCGCGAGGTGCGTGCGTTGGGTGAACTCGCCAACATCGCGCTCAATCCGCTCGTCGGCCATCTGGCCAAAGCCTGGGGCTTCCGGCTCGTGGTCTCCGCTCCACAGTCGCGCATCGCCAGCCGCCGCGACCATCTCGCCGACGCCCTGTCGGCCTACGCCGAGCAAGACACCTTGGCCGCCGCCTTCTACGCCAAGCTCGTCTGCGACACTCTGTTCAGCGAGTGCGATCTGCTGATCTTCCTTGAACGCGTGCTCGTGGAGGCCGTGACCAAAAGAAGCGATCCTCCCGCGCCCGCGTCCTAGCGCACCGGTGCGTCGAAATCCCGGTCCTTGTAGGGCTCGTCGGCGAGAGTGTAGTGCCACCACTCCTCGGGCAGATTGACGAAGCCGTTTTTTTCCATCAGCAGCTTCAACAGCAGGCGGTCGGCGCGCGCGCGGCGGCCGACCGCCGGACTGTCGGTGCGCGCTCGCGGGTCGAAGCAGTCGAAGCCCGTGCCCATGTCGAGTCCGCCGTCGGCGAAGCGCCGTCCGCGCCCGCGCGCGCAGTCGCGCAGTTCGTCTCCGGGGCGATAGCGCTCCCCGCGCGCGGACTTCAGCGGCGCCAAAGTCAAGTCCACCGTCGAACCGCGGCTGTGCGCGGAGCGCGCGGCGATGTAGCCGTCCTTGAACAAATCGGCCTTCTCCACGCGCGGGTAGAATTCCGCCTTCATCGTCCGGTCCTGGGCGTCCTTGGCCCAGGCCGCGAAGGCCGCGACCGCGCGGCGCGGGCGATAACAGTCGAAGACCTTCAGCGTCAGGCCGAACGGGCGCAGTTCGTCTTCCGCCTCGGCCAGCGCGCGCGCGGCGGGGCGGGTGAGCAGGCATTCGGCGGCCTCATAGCCGGGGATCGGCCGCCCGACGAAGTTGTGGGCGCCCGCGTAGCGGATGTCTTGGATGATGTCGGGCGCCACGTCACGCAGGCGCACGAAATCAGGGGAAGAGCCCGACGCGGCGGGCGCGGCCCACGCGCGCGGGAAAGCCGCAAGCACGAGCGCGAGCATCCCGATGTTCATGCGCGCAGTATAGCGCTTCTGGGCCTTTCGAAACGCCGCGTCGGGCCGCTGGACCCAGGCGCGGGGGAGAGGGGATCGACTACCCTGTGCGCATGATTTTCCGCCGCACGCTTTCCGCCCTGTGGCTGGCCCTGCTCTCGGCCTCCGCGCGTCCGGCGACCATCGGAGTCGCGCCTGAGATCTCGGCGCCGCCCGCGGCGACGGCTTCTCTGGTTCCAGCGCCCACCGCGCTGACGGCCACTGCGCCCCTCGAAGCCCTCTCGCCCGCAGTTCGCCTTTCTCCCGCGACGCTCTCGCCTCCCGCGGCTCTTGCCGCCGCCCCCGTCGCGGACGCGGCGCGCGCAGCGCCCGCCGTCGTGGGAACCGAAACCGGCATCATCCGCACGCCGAGCGTCGCCGCCGGTCTAGCCGCGCTGCGCTCCGCGTCCTACCCGGACACCGAGGACTCCGCCCGAATCGTGGCTGCGATCAAGCGCGCGCATCCGGAGCTGCCGATCTCGTCGGCCAATTTGTTCCTCGTGCGCGACCAAGACATGCTCGAGCGCCTGGGCATACCCGACAACGCCGCCGGAGCCGCGCGCATCGTCAGCGACGGCCGCAGCGAAATTCCCGTCGTGATCCTCGTCGCCCGGCGTGGGATCGGGCTCGACGACTTCGTCGAGTTCGCGACGCACGAGGCCGTCCACCTGATGGACGACGGCATCCTGCGCGTGACCCACGATCAGGAGCTCAAGCACTTCTTCGCCGAGGGCTGGACGCAGACGCGCGCGGTCGCGATGGCCAACGACGCGCTGGCCGAACTCGGACGCCCGCCCACCCCGGGCCGGGCCTACCACCGCGAGATCGCGCTCACCGACGCGTTCGCCCGCCGATACGGCACGGCCGCGCTCGACGAGTTGGTGCGCCGCGGCCGCGACGCGGGCTTGCGCGAAGCGCTGGGCTCGCGCTGGTCGCTCGCCGAGGCGATCGTCGCCTCGCCCGCCTCACGCGAGAAACGCCTCAACGCGTTGATCGCGCTCGTCAACGCCGACGCGGTCGGCCCCGCCGACGAGCGGACGCTTCGCGACTACCTCGGCCTGTAGCCCGCCGTTGGCCGCCGGCGCCGGCAATTGCTAGTCTTCGCGCATGAACATCCAGAAAGTGTGCGTGGTCGGAGGCGGCACGATGGGCAACGGCATCGCCCACGTCTTCGCCCTCAAAGGCTTCGAGACGACGCTCGTCGAGGCGAACGCCGACTTGGCGGCCAAAGCCGCGGCGACGATCTCCAAGAATCTCGATCGCCAGGCGGCCAAGGGCACGATCTCGGCCGCCGAAAAGGACGCCGCGCTCAAGCGCCTGAAGACGGCGACCTCCCCGGCCGAGGCGGGGGGATTCCAGTTCGCGGTCGAAGCGGTCAGCGAAAAACTCGAGCTTAAAAAAACGATTTTTCGCGCGCTCGACGCGGCCGCCGCGCCCGACGCGATCCTGGCCACCAACACCTCGTCTCTGCCCATCACCGAGATCGCCGCGGCGGTCAAGGATCCCTCGCGGGTGATCGGCATGCACTTCATGAACCCGGTGCCGGTGATGAAGCTCGTCGAGATCATCCGCGCCCTGCAGACCTCCGACGAGACTTACGCGGCCGTCGACGCGCTGGCCAAAACTCTCGGCAAAACCCCGGCGTGCGCGAAGGATTTTCCGGGCTTCGTGTCCAACCGCGTGCTGATGCCCATGATCAACGAGGCGATCTACTGCCTGATGGAAGGAGTGTCCTCGCGCGAGGACATCGACCAGATCATGAAGCTGGGCATGGCGCACCCGATGGGGCCTTTGCAGCTGGCCGACTACATCGGCCTAGACGTGTGCCTGGCCATCATGGGCGTGCTGCACGAGGGCTACGCCGACTCGAAATATCGCCCCTGCCCTCTGCTCAAGCAGATGGTGCAGGCCGGGCGCCTGGGCGTGAAATCAGGCGGGGGATTTTACGACTATCCGCGCCGCTAGACCTGTTCTTTTGGCTCGGGCGGCTTGACCACGGGCTTGGAGGCGCGAGTGGCGCGCTTGAAGGCCCACTCGCGGATGGCCTTGACCTGCTCGGCCATCGTGCGCGACAGCGGCACCATGCTGTTGGTCTGACGCCAGATGTCGCCGGTGGCCATCGCGCGTCCGGCCTGACGCGCCTCCAGGCGCGCGGCGATGACGGCCTGCTCGATCTCGGCGCCGCTCCAGCCCTCGGTGCTGATGACGAGGCTTTTCATCTCGAAGCCCGCCGGGTCCGAGCCCTGGCGGCGCAGGTGGATGTCGAAGATCTGCGCGCGCTCGTCTTCATTGGGCAGGTCGCAGAAGAACACCTGGTCGAAACGGCCCTTGCGCACGATCTCGGCGGGCAGCATCTCGATGCGGTTGGCGGTGGCGGCCACGAAAATCAGCGGCGGTTTTTCCTGCATCCAGGTCAAAAACGCCGCGAAGATCATCGACTGGGGGGTGGCCGCCTCCTTGGGCGTGCTGAGGCTGGCCTCCATCTCGTCGATCCACAGCACCGCCGGCGCCAAGGTTTCGATAGTGCGCAGCGCGTCGTGAAAAGCCGCCTCGGGGCTGCCGTAGAGACCGGAAAAGATCAGGCTCATGTCGAGCCGGAACATCGGCACTCGCCAGAGTCCCGCGATGGCCTTGACGACCATGCTCTTGCCGCAGCCGCTGACGCCCATGACCAGCACGCCCTTCGGAACGGGCAGTCCGGATTTCATCGCCGACAGGGTGAAAAGGTCCTTGCGCTGGCTGGCCCAGGACTTGACGTTCTCCAGGCCTCCGACGGCCGCGGTATCGAAGGAAGTCGGCACCATTTCCAGGAAACCGGACTTTTTGGCCAAGACGGCCTTCTCCGCGAATATCTCGTTGAGCATCGTGTCGGAAGTCGCTCCTCCCGAAAGCACGCGATGCATCACATGATCGACTTCCTTCAGGGACATTCCCCGCAGCGCCAGCGCGGCCTGCTCGCGAAGATTTTCCGGGAAGCGCGCGGAGGGGTAGAGCTTTTCGACTTCCTTCATCCGCGCGACGGCTTCCTCCGGCGTCGGCGCGTCCATCTCGACGACCAGCATTTCCTTTTCCAGCGCCTTGGGCGGCGGCGCCTGCGGCGAGACCAACACGAGAGCGGTCGGATAGTCGCGCGAAAACGCGAAATAGGCCTCGCGCAGGCCGCGCAGGACGCGCGGCTCGTTCAAGAACGCGGAAAGGTCCCTCATCACGCAGAAGCCCCGGCGCGGGCGAGCCAGAAGCCAGTGCAGGGCCAGCGCGGGGTCGCGCGTGTCGGCGCCCTCGGCCGCGGGCTCAAGGCCTCTCACGCACGACCAAGTCGACACCGCGCCGCCGGGAAAGTACTTCGGTGCGATCTGGCGCAGAACGTCGAGAACGCGGTCCTCTTCCTGGGACTGGACGTAGATCAGCGGGTGGCGACCTCGCACGGCGTGCGAAATCTGCTCTTCAAATCGGGACATGCGCGCCTCCGAATGCCGTCGCGGCACTCTATCAAATCCGCGGCCGGCGCCGCATTTGGCATAATGCGCGCATGGATTTCGAGCCCAATGAATCGATGCGTCTTCTGCGTGAGACCGCGCGCGAGTTCGCCGAGAAGCGCCTCAAGCCCGGCGCGCCCGAATGGGACGAACGCGAGGCGATCCCCGAAGAGATCTACCGAGAGGCGGGGGAGCTCGGGTTTTTCGGCCTGTCGGTGCCCGAGGAGTTCGGCGGCCTCGGAGTGGACGCTCTCGCCTACGCGGCCGCGATGGAGGAGCTCGCGCGCGGCTCGGCGGCGCTGCAGGTGTGCGTGACCGTGCACAATTCCCTCGTGGCCGCCGCGATCTCCAAGCACGGCACCGACGAGCAAAAGAAGAAGTACCTGCCCAAGATGGCGACCGGCGAATGGATCGGCGCCTACTCGCTCTCGGAGCCGGGCTCGGGGACAGACGCGGGCTCGCTGTCGTGCGCGGCCGAGGATAAGGGCGATCATTGGCTCGTCAACGGCGCCAAGGCCTGGGTCACCAACGGGGGCTTCGCCCGCGTCTACCTGGTCTTCGTGTCCACCAACAAGGAAGCCGCCAGCCGCGGCATCACCTGCCTGCTCGTCGATCGCGACGCGCCGGGTTTTTCCGTCGGCAAAAAAGAGAAGAAGATGGGCCTGCGCGCCTCCGACACGCGCGAGCTCATCTTCCAGAACGCGCGCGTGCCGAAGTCCGCCCTCCTCGGCCAAGTGGGCGGCGGCTTCAAGATCGCGATGAGCCAACTCGACTCCGGACGCATCGGCATCGCCGCGCAGGCCGTGGGCATCGCGCAGGCGGCGCTTGAGGAAGCCGTCTCCTATGCCAAGCAGCGCAGGCAGTTCGGCAAGCGCTTGGCGGAGTTTCAGTTGACTCAGGCCAAGATCGCCGACATGGCCGTGGGCATCGACGCGGCCAGGCTTCTGGTCTGGCGCGCGGCCTCGATTTTGGCCGCCGGCGGCAAGTGCACGAAGGAAGCCTCCATGGCCAAGCTCTTCGCCTCCCGCATGGCCAACAAGGCCTGCTTCGACGCGCTCCAGATCCACGGCGGCAACGGCTTCGTGCGCGAGTTCCCCGTGGAGCGGCTCTATCGCGACGTCCGCGTGACCGAGATCTACGAGGGCACCACCGAGATCCAGTCCCTGATCGTCGCACGCGAAGTTCTGGGCTGACCCCAAGGCGTCCCACGACGGGCCGCACCCCTTGACCGAGACGATCTCCCAGGGCACACTAGGGACATGACCGCGCTCTCCGCGGCCGCGCTCTGTCTTCTGGCCGGGACGCCCTCGTCGGCCGCCGAGGCGCCGGACGCGTTGCCGTATTTCCTGGCGCAGAAACCCGGAATGCCCACATCGGACACGCTTGCCGGCGATGGGAGGTCTGCGCAATCCCTCGCGCTGGCGCGCGACGTCGAACTCGGTTGCGCCCGACCGTGCGAGAGCGCCTCCGCGATCGCCGATTATCGTCGCCGAGTGGAAGACGCCGGGCGCGCGCTCGGCGCCACCGCCGGCCAGCTCCATTTCGCCGTCGAGCATTACATCCCCGACGGCAAGCCCCGGCTGCGCGACGACTCAAATCGCGTAAACGCCGCGCCCTCGGTGGAAGCTCCTTCCCGGCCCGAGGCGCAAAACGCGCGCCGCGCGCTCGACATAAGCAAAGCGCAGACCGCCCGCGCTCGCGAGATCGCGGCCTCTCTGTCTTCGGGCTCGGGCTTGGACTCGCCCGGCGCCGTGGGGGGCGCACCCGCGCTCGTCGGCGGGCGCATGAGCGCGGCCGACATCGCCGCGCTCAACCGAGTGCCCGCGGCTCAGGTCCCCAGACTCGCGCCTTCCGGCGCCGTCCCGTCGCCGCAAGCCGCCGCGTCCGCGGCGGACGATGCGGCAAAAGACGGCCTTATCGCGCGCTCGAAGGCCTATTGGGACCGGGTCGGCGAAAACCCCGCGACCTCCGCGCCGGAGCGCGCGGCGGCGGCGATACTCGTGAGCCTGTTCAAGATGTTCAATCTCGACGGCTACGAAAAGAGCGCCTTCCGCCTGGCCGACACCGCCGCCGCCCCAGGGGCGAGCGACGCGCAAACCGCCAAAGCCGCTCTCTCGGCCGCGGGCAACGCGGCGCTCGTGGGCGTGGGCTTCCTGCCCGAGGCCGCCGCGGGAAAAATCATGGACGCGACCAAGCTCTCCTCGCTGAACGGCTGGGCGGCGGACGGCCTGAGGCTGTTGCGCCCCAGCCCCGAGATCGCCGAGCGCGCCGCTCAATTGAAGGCCGCCGCGCTTGAGCGCCCGCTGACTCGCGAGGAGGCGGCGTGGCTGGGCGAGCATGCGCCGGGCTCGGTGATCTTGCACACCACCGATTCCGGGAATTTCGCCTCCATCGCCGGCCGCACGGAGACCGGCGCCGCCTCCGGGGGACGAGTGGCGGCCACGACCGAGCGCTTCGTCTACGGCACCCGCAAGGAGATCAGCACGGTCTGGCGTCAAATTCTCTCCGGCGCGCGCCTCAAGGACGGCACGGTGGTCTTCCAAGGCCGAGCCGCCGAGCTCTTCCGCCCGCACGAGGTCACCGGCGTCTACAGCCTGCTCAAGCGCGCGGCGGGACAGATGACGACCGACGGCGCCGGCGACATCGTCATCACCAAGGCTTTCTACAACGCCGAGAGCAAGACGCTGAGCATACTCGACGCGCGCATGGCCGGCGCCGATGAGGGGAAGTTCCTGCTCCAGCGCGAGGGCTGGGCCCGCGCCCGACTGTGGGGGCGGCGGCTTTTGCTGGATCCCGCGCTGACCGCCGGCACCGGCTTTGCCGTCGCGGCGGGCGCCAGCGACGGCGCGGTCTACCAATATGTCCTGCCCGGGAACGGTCGCTGACGCCTAGCCGCGCGTGAGCTTCTTGTAGTGGATGCGCTTGGGAGCCACGTCGCCCAGGCGCTTCTTCTTGTCCTCTTCGTAGGCCTGGTAGTTGCCTTCGAACCAGACCACCTTCGAGTCACCCTCGAAGGCGAGGATGTGCGTGGCGATGCGGTCCAAAAACCAGCGATCATGCGTGATCACCACCGCGCAGCCGGGGAATTTCTGTATGGCTTCCTCGAGCGCGCGCAGCGTGTGCACATCGAGATCGTTGGTGGGCTCGTCGAGCAAAAGGACGTTCGCGCCTTCTTTGAGCATCTTGGCCAGGTGGACGCGGTTTCGCTCGCCGCCGGAGAGATTCTTGACCAGCTTCTGCTGATCTTGCCCCGCGAAGTTGAAGCGCCCGACATAGGCGCGCGAGGGCATCTCCACTTTCCCGAGCTTGACGACGTCCAGGCCGTCGGAAATGACTTCCCACACGTTTTTTTCGCCGTCGAGAATTCGACCCTGGTCCACGTAGCCGAGCTTGACGGTCTCGCCGACCTTGAAGGTTCCCGCGTCGGGCTTTTCTTGACCGGTGATCATCTTGAAGAGCGTCGTCTTGCCCGCGCCGTTGGGACCGATCACGCCGACGATGCCGTTGGGGGGAAGGCGGAAGGAGAGATCGTCGTAGAGCAGCTTGTCGCCGAAGCTCTTGGCGATGCCCTTGGCCTCGATGACGGTGTCGCCCAGGCGCGGGCCCGGAGGAATGTAGATCTCGAGGTCCTCGTAGGTCTTTTCCTTCTGTGATTCCTCGAGCATCTTGTCGTAGGCCGACAGGCGGGCCTTGCTCTTGGCCTGGCGCCCCTTCACTCCCGAGCGCACCCACTCGAGTTCCTCGGCCAGGGCCTTCTGCATCTTGCCTTCGGCCTTGGCCTCCTGCTTGAGCCGCTCCTGCTTCTGCTCCAGCCAAGACGCGTAGTTGCCCTTGTAGGGGATGCCCTCGCCGCGGTCGAGCTCCAAAATCCAGCCCGCGACGTTGTCGAGGAAATAGCGATCGTGGGTCACCGCGATGACGGTGCCTTCGTAGCGCTGCAGGTGCTGCTCAAGCCAGTCCACCGACTCGGCGTCGAGGTGATTGGTGGGCTCGTCGAGCAGCAGAATGTCGGGCTTTTGCAGCAGCAGGCGGCACAGCGCCACGCGGCGCTTCTCGCCGCCGGACAGCGTCCCGCACTTCTGCTCCGAGGGCGGGCAGCGCAGCGCGTCCATGGCGACTTCGAGCGTCGAGTCGATCTCCCAGGCGTTGCTCGCGTCGATGCGCTCCTGAAGCTTGCCCTGCTTGTCCAGGAGCTTTTCCATGTTCTCGGGCGTCAGGTTCGGATCGGCGAGCTGTTCGTTGATCGCGTTGAAGTCGGCCAGAAGCTTCATCGTCTCGGCCACGCCCTCGCTGACGGTGTCTTTGACCGTCTTGTCCGGGTCGAGTTGGGGCTCCTGCTCAAGCAGGCCGATCGTATAGCCCTTGGACTGGGTTATCTGCCCGGTGTAGTCCTTGTCCTGTCCGGCCATGATGCGCAGCAACGTGGACTTGCCGGAGCCGTTGTCGCCGAGCACGCCGATCTTGGCGCCGTAGTAGAAGCTGAGGTAGATGCCCTTGAGCACCTGCTTTTTCGGGGGGTGGATTCGCCCCACATCGATGAGGGAGTAGATGATCTGCTTGGTGTCGACGGTCGTGGCCATGGTGGCCTCATTTTACGATTTCCGGCGGCGCGCCCGCCAGCGCTGCGCCGCGCCCACGAAGCGCCTTGCGAATTGTCACAATCTGCCCATGGCGACTGGACTCCCGATCCTGTTTCTGTCCTTCGGCGGACCCGAGGGCCCCGAGGAGATCATGCCGTTCTTGGAAAGCGTCACGCGCGGACGAGGCATCCCGCGCGAGAGGCTGCTGGGCGTGGCCGAACACTACCGGCAAATGGGGGGAAAATCCCCGATCAACGAGATCACACGACAGCAGGCGCGCCTGCTGTCCGAAGAACTCGCCCGCCGCGGCGATCCGCGCGCGGTCGTCGTCGGCCAGCGCCATGCCGCGCCGTTCACGATCGACGCGATGCGGGAAATCGACAAGCTCGGCGCGCGGGAGGCGATCGCCCTGTGCACGGCGCCCTACCGCAGCGAGGCCAGCGTCGCGCGCTACTCGGCCGCCGTCGAAGAGGCGCGCGCCCTGATGGGCGGCGGCGCGCCGCGCGTGCGCTTCGTGGGCTCCTGGTTCGACCATCCGCGGTTCATCTCCGCGCTGGCCTCTCGCGCGCGGCAGGCCCAAGCTCCGCGGGATGCCGCGCTGCTGTTCACCGCGCATTCGATTCCGTGCGCGCTGGCCAAGCGTTCCGTGTATGTGGAAGAACTGCGCGAGACCTGCGCGCTCGTCGCCCGGGAGTTGGGCCGCGAACGCTGGACCCTCGCCTACACCAGCCGCAGCGGCGACCCTCGCGACGCCTGGCTTGAGCCCGACGCGAAGTCGGTCCTGGCCGAACTCGCCGCCGCCGGCGCGCGCGACGCGCTTGTCGTGCCCGTGGGTTTCGTCGCCGACCACGTGGAGGTGCTCTACGACCTCGACGTCGACGCCCGAGCCGCCGCGCAGGCCGCGGGCCTGCGCCTGCACCGCGCCGCCACCGTCGGCGACCACCCCGATTTCATCGGCATGCTCGCCGACGTGGTCCAGGCCGGGCCGCGCGGCGGCGACGCCTGGGCGGTCGCGTCGGACCGCTGCGCGACGCGCGCGGGGAGGACCCTTTGCGCCGTCGGCGCGGGAGGCGCGTGCCTGTGCTTTCCGGGACGCGAGGACGCGCCCTGCCGAAGCGCCGCGGTCGCTCAGCGCGGCGGGCGCGACGCGAAAAAAGCGTAGTGGTAGTTGAAGAGACGATCGCCGTCCGTGCGCCAGCCGCGCGCCTGCAGGCGTTGCTTGGCTTGGGCGGGAGAATAGACGTGATCTTTGGGCGGGCCGATGGGACGCTCGACGGCGTCGGCGTTCCAGTCGATGAACAACGCGCGGCCGTCGGGCTTGAGCAGCCGCGCCAACTCGTCTAGCGCCGCGTCGCCGAGTTCGTGCAGGACGTTGAGCGCGAGCACGCGGTCCGCGCGCCCGCGCAAGGCCTCGGCCTGCGGCGTGCCGGCCAGCACCGGCGCGACGCTCGGCGCCGGATCGACGCTCAGGCGCTCGCGCAGAAACGCGAGCATCGGCGGCAGTTCATCGAGCGCGAAGATCGACGCGTCGGGCCTCAGCCGCGCCAGCGCGCGCGCATAGGCGCCGGTGCCCGCGCCGAAATCCACGAGCACGCCGCCTCGTGGGATGTCCAGCATGCCCGCGATCTCCTCGGCGGGCAGATAGGCGAAGCGCGCGGGGTCCTCGAGCCCCGCCGCACGGCGCGGGTCGAAACGCTCGGGCTGCTTGGCGCCTTCCCGGTCCGAGTGGTGCATGTGCATGTCGATTTTCTCCCGCGTCTTTACCAGACGCGATTGATTTTCGCCGGCGCCATCGGCGAGCCCTCGCGGCACGAGAAGGCCTTGCGGAACTCCAGCGAGTTCGACACGACGCCGTCGACGCGGTACTTGCCCGGCGAGTGCGGGTCGGTCTTGGCGGCTCGCTTGGCGTATTCGTCTGCGCGGTTCACGCACCAAGCCTGGCCGTAGCTCAAGAAGTAGCGCTGGCGCGCGTCGTAGCCGTCGACCTTCTCGTCGAGCGACGCGGCGTCGGCCTTGGTGAACGCGGCGTATGCCAGGAAAAACCCGCCGTTGTCGGCGGTGTTCTCGCCCAAAGTCAGGCGGCCGTCGAGGTGGATGTCCTTGGACGGGTCCCGGGGATCGGCAAGCGCGACGAATTTCGAGTACTCGTCGACGAGGCCCTGCGCGCGCGCGTCGAACGCCTTGGCGTCCTCGGCGGTCCACCAATCCTTCAGGTTCCCGTGCCCGTCGTAGTGGCGACCCTCGTCGTCGAAGCCGTGCGTCAATTCGTGGCCGACCACCGCCACGAGGTCGCCGTAGTTGGCCGCGTCGTCGGCCTTCGCGTCGAAATTCGGCGGCTGCAGGATGCCGGCGGGGAAGTTGATGTCGTTGAGCTGCGGGTCGTAGTAGGCGTTGTCGGTGGGCGGGGTCATGTCCCACTCGCCCCGGTCGACCGCCCGCCCGATCTTCGCGAGCTGGCGATGGAACTCGAAGGCGTCGGCGCGTTCGAGGTTTCCCAGCGCGTCGTCGCGCGAGATCTGGAGCTTCGAGTAGTCGCGCCACTTGTCCGGATAGCCGATCTTGTTGGCGACAAGGGCCAGTTTCTTGAGCGCGCGGGTCTTGGTCTCGGGGCTCATCCAGTCCAACCCCTTGATGTCGTCGGCCATCGCCTTCTCGACTTCGTGGACCATGCCGAGAACGCGCTTCTTGGCGGCGGGGGTGAACTCGCGCTCGACATAGGCTTGGCCCAGCGCCTCGCCGATGCCGCCGTCGACGGCCTCGACGCAGCGCTTCCAGCGCGCCTTGATGGTCTGCTGTCCGTTGAGCGTGCGGCCGAAGAAGTCGAAGTCCTCGTCGACGAAGGGCTTGGGCGCCATCGCCACCAGGCCGTGGATCAAGTTCCAGCGCAGGTAGGCCTTCCAGTCGCCCAGCGGCA
>JAJZQS010000057.1 GCA_021806745.1 bacterium | reverse complement strand
GCCAGACCGTCGTAGGAGCCCACCATCTCCGCGGCGGCCAGCGCGAACATCGATGTGGACACCGCCGTGCGCAGCCCCGCGGCCAAGCCCGGCAGGCTCAGCGGCAGCAGGACCTCGCGCCAGAGCCGGGGCCCCTCGGCGCCCAGCGTTCGCGCGGCCCAGAGATATTCCTTCTCGACTCCGAGCACGGCCGACTGCGCGGCCAGCCACACCGGAAAGAAAGCCCCCCAGGCGCACAGCAGGATCTTGGCCGCGTCGGCAAAGCCGAACCAGAGCATCGTCAGGGGCATCAGCATCATGAAAGGCAGCGCGCGCAGGAAGTGCAGCGTGGGAGCGGCGGCCGCGCGCGCCGCGCGCCACGCGCCGGTGACAAGCCCCGTCGCCGCGCCCAGCGTCGCTCCCAGCGCCAGGCCCAGAGCCCAGCGCCGCGCGCTGGCGGCCGCGTCGGCGGCGAGCTCACCCGAGAGCGCGTAAGCCGCCAGAGCGCGGCAGATCGCGCTCGGCGGCGGCAGAAGCCGCGCGGGGATCAGGCCCGCGCGCGAGCCGGCCTCCCAGGCCAGCAGGGCCAGCGCCGGCCCGGCCAAGGCGGAGGGCTTAAAGCGAGACGCGACGCGGGGCGACGGCGCGAAGGAATCCATCGAGCAGGTATTGTCGGAAATTCGGAGGCAGGCCGCGCTCTCCGCTCAGGCCCATCGACCAGCGCGCGATCTCGCCCATTTCCCGCGCCAGGCCCGCGTCGAGCTCCACGCGGTAGCGCGAGTCCGCCCAGAGCGCGCGCAGGGTTTTGGGCGGCAGATGCAGGCGCCGCGACAGAGCGGCCAGGCAGTCGTCCGGGTGCAGGCGGGCGTAGGCCTCGGCCCTCAAGAGCGCGCGCAGGATCGCGCGGACCTGGGCCGGGTGAGCGGCGGCGTAGCGCGGGTCCATGTTGACGGTCATCCAGCCGCTATAGAGCGCGCCCGCCGGAAAGACGAGCGAGCCCGGCACGGCGTCCAGGCCGAACTGGACATGAGGCTGCCAGGCGAAGTAGCCGTCGATGTCGCCGCGTACGAACGCCGACACCATCTCCTCCGGCGGCATCGCGATCACGCGCGCGTCGGACATCTTCAGCCCGTGCGCGGACAGGAAGCGGTGCATGAAGTAATCCGAGTTCGTGCCCGGCCAAGTGGCCAGGCGCTTGCCGCGTAAATCGGCGGGAACGCGCACGCCGCGGTCGGGGCGCACGATGAGCTCGGCCTCGTGGTGGCGCGCGACCGTGGCGATGACCGCGACGCGCTCTCCGGCCAGAAGCGCGTGCACGACCGGGGTCTCCGAGACCGATTGAATTTGCGCTTGCCCCGACAGCAGAGCCTGCAGGCCGTCGCGTCCCGAGGAGAAGAACACGGGCTTGACGTCGAGGCCCTCGGCGCGGAAAAACCCCCGGTCGGCGGCGATGATGGGCAGGGCCGCGGGCACGGCCTGGGGCAGCGCGTAGACCAAGACCTCGGCGCGCGCGCCGACCGCGGCGGCCAAAACCGCTAGAATGGCGACATGGAAGCGCGGGCGACGGTGCAGGGTCGGCGGCTGAGGTTGCGGCTGCACCCGACCGAGGTCTTCGTGCCCAACTTGATGTCGTGGCTGTCGGCCGCGCACATGCGCGTGCGCCGCGGCGACGCGTTCCTGGACGTGGGCACCGGAAGCGGCCTGCACGCGATTTTGGCCGTCCTGCTGGGCGCGCGGCGTTCGTATGGGACCGACATCAACCCGGTCGCGCTGGCGCTGGCGCGCGCCAATGCCCGACTCAACGGCGTTTCGCGCGTCTGCCGATTCCTGCAGGGCTCTCTGGTCGAGCCGCTGGCCTCGCGCGGACTGCGCGTGGACGCGATCGTCTACAACGCCCCGCATTTCCCCGGCCGTCTCGTGGCCGCGGGCACTCCGGACAGGCTCGCGCGCTCCGTCGACGGCGGCGCTGCGGGCGGAGACCTCAACGCGCGCTTCCTGCGCGAGGCGCCGAAAGTCCTGGCCGAGGGCGGACGCATCTACAACCCGGTCGTGGCCTGGTCGGACCCCGAGACCGGCGCGCGCGCCGCCGCCGAGGTCGGCTACCGCCGCGCGGTGCTGGCGCGCGCGAACATCCCCGTCTGGGGCCGCGGCAATCACACCCGCGACTGGCTGATGGAGCGTCCCGGCAGGCATTCGTTCGCGTTCGCGTTCCGCCCCCGGCCCGACGGCGCGGCGCGCATCGAGGAGCTCACGCTCGCGGCTCGGCGCGGCCCGCGTCCGCCGCGCCTGGACTCGCGCGTCGTCGTCGATTTCCGCGCGGACCGGTGAGGCGCCGGGCGGCGAACTCAGTGGCATTGGTCCGGATAGACCGGACTGCAGCCCATCTGCCAATGGTCGGAGACCGCGCCGAGGGACTCGTAGTGCGCGAGCAGGCGCCGGTCGAGCCGGCGCGCCAACTCCGGCTTGGCCGCGGCGAGATCATGCCGCTCGCCGGGGTCGGTTTTGAGGTCGTAGAGTTCGAGCTTGTCGGTCTGGAGCGTGTGAATGAGCTTCCAGCCGTCGCGCGTGCGCAGGCCGCGCTGGTGGGTGAACAGGCGGTAGTCGGTCTCCATGAACACGTCTTCGCCCTCGTCCTTTTTGCCTTCGAGCACCGGCACCAGGTTTCGTCCGACGAGTTGCCGCCGCAGTTCCGGCGTCGGACGCACGCCGACGAGGCCGAGGATGGTCGGGAACAAGTCGATGGTGCCGACCTGGGTGGTCACGACCCGCCCGCCCTTGATTCCGGGAGAGACGACGACGAACAGGACCTTCTCCAACTCGTCGTAGAGGTCGTAGCCGTGGTCGACGCGGCCGTGCTCGAACTGCTCGCTGCCGTGATCGGAGGCCAGCACGAACACCGTTTTTCGGTCGAGCTTCATGTCCTTGAGCGCGGAGAGAAACGCCGCGAAGACGGCGTCGGTGCGGTCGATCTTCTCGTCGTAGATCTGGCGCCAGAACTGGACGTCGTCGGGGTCGAGGTCCAGGGACTCGCGCAGGCCGAGTTCGCGCAGCACGCGCTGTTGGGACGGCGTGCCGTCGTAGGGGCCGAGGTAGGCGGGCTCGACGTAGCGCCGGTCGTAGCCGCCCGGCGGCAGATATTGGCCGTGGATGCCGTAGCCGTGAAGGAACAGGAAGAAGCGCTTGCCGTCAAGCGAGGCCAGCCAGCGTTCGGCCTTGGGCGCCGAGACCTCCATGCCCGTGAACGGAGGCACGGAGTCGGAGTACACGTCGAAGCCCGCGTTGAAGCCGAACACACCGCTGACGCCGGCGCCGCCGGTGAAGCCTCCGGTCGCGTAGCCGTTTCGGCGCATGGTCTCGGCCAGAGTGACGAGGTTGGGCGAGAGGGCCTTCAGGTTCGAGAGCACGAGCTTGTCCGGGTAGACGAGGTACTTGTTGACGACCTTGTGCACGGAGGGTTCCACGCCGGTGAACCACGACATGTGCGCGGGCAAGGTCCACGGCGCCGGGGAGACGGCCTGCGCGAACAGCACGCCCTTGTCGGCCATCGCGTCTATGGTCGGCGTGACACGCTGCGGATTGCCGAGCGCGTGCACATACGAGGCCTGCAGCGCGTCGAAGGAGACGAGCACCACATTGCAGCCGGGGCACGGCGCGGACGCGTCGAAGCCTCCGTCGGCGCGGGAGGCGGCCGACGACAGAGCGAGCGCGACGGCCAGCAGGAGCGGGCGGTTCATGCGAGCACGCTACTAGTTTGAAGGCGCGTTGTCCAACGCGACTTGGCGCGCCCCGCGCGCAATTGCGACAATGCACCATGGCCCGATCCCGCGCCGCCGTCTCCCCCGCCGCCGCGCGCGCCGCGGCGGTGTGCGCGCTCGGCTATTTCGTCGACGCGGCCGACGTGCACCTGTTGGCGGCCTTCCGCGCCGCCAGCCTCGGCGACCTGGGAGTGGCGCCCCAAGCGTTGGCCGCGGCCTCCGCGACGCTGCTCAACGCGCAGATGGCCGGCATGTTGGCGGGCGCGGCGCTTTGGGGCGCGCTCGGCGACCGGCTGGGACGACTGAAGGTCCTCTACGGCTCGATACTGGTCTACTCCATGGGTACGCTCGCCTGCGCGTTCGCGCAGACCACTCACGCGTACGCGCTGCTGCGTTTCGTGACCGGTTTCGGCCTGGCGGGCGAGACCGGCGCGGCGGTCACCATCGTCGCGGAAATACTCCCCCCGGACTCCCGGGCCTGGGGCATCGCGTGGACCTCCGCGATCGGTTTCTTGGGGCCGCTGTCGGTGGCCGCTCTGTCGGCGTTCCTGCCTTGGCGAGCGGCCTACGCGGTTTTCGGCGCGCTCGGGCTGGTGATCCTGGGCCTGCGCCTGGGGCTGGCGGAGCCGGAGCTCTTTGCCCGCGCTCACGCGCGTTCCGGTCCGGGGCCGTGGCGCCTGCTGCTGCGCCCGCGCGCGGCGGCGACGGCGGCGCTTTGCGCGGCGGTCGGCCTGCCGCTGATCTACCTCTGGAGCCTGCTGAACTTCTTTTCGCTGGAGCTGGGAGGCGCGGCGGTTCGCCCGGGAGAGCCGTTTAGGCAGGCGGCGTGCCTGGTCGCTTTTTACGCGGGCACCGGCGCGGGCGGCGCTCTGAGCGGAGCGCTTTCCCAGTTCTGGCGCTCGCGTCGCGCGGCGATGGCGGCGTTCCTGGGCGCGGGCGCGCTGGCCAGCGCCGTCTTGTTGTTGGTCGCGCCGCGCTGGCCGCTGAGCGCGGGCGAACTCTACGCGCTCTACTTCGTGCTCGGCGTCAGCGGCGGCGCGTGGGTGCTGTTCACCGCGCTGGCCGCGGAGCTTTTCGGCACCGACGCGCGAGCCACCGCCTCGATCGCCATCGCCAACGCGGTGCGCGGGTTTACCGTGCCGATGGTCTGGGGTTTCGCGCTGCTGCGCGGGCGCATGCCGCAGTCGAGCGCGGCCGCGCTCATCGGCGCGGCGCTGTTCGCGGCCGGGGCGGCCGCGCTGACGCGGCTGCCGGAGACGCACGGGACGAACTTGGATTTCCTGGAGGCGGCGGCATGAAAATCGCAATCGCGTTGGCGGCGGCGTCGACGCTCGCGGCTTGGACGCGCGCGGGGGCGGCGCAATCCCCGGACGGGCGTTGGAGCGGCGACAACGTGATCTTGATTTCGCTGGGCAACGTCGGCGCCAACCGGATGAGCCTCTACGGCTATCCGCGCCCGACCACGCCTCGGCTGGACGCCTGGGCGCGCGGCGGGGTGGTGTTTTCCGAGGCGTTCACGCCCGCGTCGTGGACTTTGCCCGACGGCGCGTCTCTGTTTTCCTCGCTCTATCCCTACACCCACGGCGTTTGGATGCGCATGAACCACAACAGCCTCGACCCGCGCGTGCGCACCCTGCCCGAGATCCTGCGCGACGCCGGCTACGCGACGGCGGCGTTCACCGGCGGGCTCGACTACGACCCGCGCTTCAGCCAGATGCGGGGTTTTCAGACCGCGCCGCGCAATCCGCATTTCACGCACTTCTCGATTTCGGTTCCGCAGGCGTGGAAGTGGCTCGACGCCCACAAGGACCGGAAGTTCTTCCTCTTCCTGCACGGCTACGACACGCATTGCCCTTTTTGGGCCGACGCTCCCTGGCGCGGCCGCTTCAGCGACGCGCTGCCGCGCTCGCCGGGCATCGATTTCAGCCACTGCATCCGCGGCTTCAGCAATTCGAAGAACTACACCGCCTACTACGCCGGAGGCTGCGTCGGGATGGACGACAACGGCAACTGCACCGACGCGCAGCGCAAGACGCCGGTGGTGCTCAGCACGGCCGACGTCGCGTACTTGAGCGCGCGCTACGACGAGACGCTGACGATGGAAGACGACTGGGTCGGGCGCTTCCTGGACTCTCTCGACCCCAAGCTTGCGGCCAAGACGATCGTGATCGTGCTGGCCGACCACGGGGAGATGTTCGCCAAGCACGGGCGCTTCGGCCGCGCGGGCACGCGCCGCGGCACGCACTACGACGACGTCTTGCATGTTCCGTTGATCTTGAAGTTCCCGGGGCTGAAGTCCCGCGTCGTCTCCGGCTTGGCTCAGTCCATCGACGTGATGCCCACGATCCTGAGCGCCCTCGGCCTGCCCATTCCCGCGATCTCGCAGGGCCGCAGCCTGCTGACGATGGCCGAGGGCGGGCCGCCGGTCAACCGCTACGCGTACTCCGGCATGGCCTACAACCTCTGGTCGGACGGCAAGACCTACGACCGCCGCGCGCTGCCCATCAGCGTGACCGAGTCCATCCGCGACGAGCGTTGGAAGCTGCTGCACGAGCGCTTCTACATTCCGCCGAAGTCCGACGAGCCCCTCGACCCGAGTCTCGACGCGCGCAAGCTCGCGACCGACCCGTCCGGACTTCGCTACAGCGACACCTTCGAGCTCTACGACGTCCGCGCCGACCCCGAGGAGCTCAAGAACCTGGCCGACGAGCGTCCCGGCACGCGCGAGCAGCTCTGGAAGCGCCTTCAGGAATGGTCGGCCGCGGCCTTCCGCGCGGCGGCGGCCATCCCCGCCCAGACCAAGCCGATCCCCTCCTCGCTCCTGAAGGAGGCGCGCGAGCACGGCTACTGGCAGTAGCCTAGCGCGCCGAAAGCGAGGATCGCCCGGGCCCCGGGCTCGGCGCGCCGAAGCGGTCGGCCAGAGTGGCGGCGAGCGCTCCGGGCCCCGCCAACGGGCGATCCACGGCGGGATCGTCGGTGATCAGTGCCGAGCCGTCGCGCGCGGCCGCGTAGATCAAGGTCTGGCGCGACAGGCGAGCGGCCTTCAAGGCCCGCCGAGCGCGGCCCAGCGCCGCGTCGAGCGCCAGCAGGCCGTCTTGCGGGCCGGCCGAGTCGAGCGCGGCCGAGACGCAGAAGCGGCGTGCGCCCTCGGACGACAGCGCCGCCTCAATGCCTTCCGCCGGCGCCGTCGACGAGGCGACTTCCGGCGCGGCGGGGCAGGGCGGGGCGGCGTCGGGCGCCGCGCCCGGGCCGAGCCAGAGCGCGCCGCGCTCCAGCAGGCGCGAGAGGTGGGGCAGGCGGCCCTGGCGGCGCAGCGCGTCGAAAGCCGCCGCGTCGAAGGCCGGGATCGTCAGCGCGAGCGCGTCTTGGAACGGAGTGCGCGGGTGCGCCGAGCAAAGCCGCGCCGCGCCCTCTCCGTCGCCCTCGGCCGCGGCTCTCGCCACGAAACCGTTGTCGATCCACGGGCGCAGATCGACCAGGCGGGGCTGCCCGCCGTAGGCGACGAGCAGGCGCTGGGCCTCGTCGAGGAGTCCGACGCGCACGAACGGGACCGAATCGTAGGTCGGAATCGTCAGGCCGCGGAAGCTCTCTTCCATCATCATCCCGGTCATGCCCGAGCGGTCGCGCGCGGACTCGGGGAGCCTTCGCTCGGCGCCGATGCGCGCGATGTAGCCGGAGACGATCCGCTGCGCTCGTTCCGGATGATGGCGCAGGAACTCGTCGTTGAACACGAGCACGGCCTGGAGCATCTCCGGGTCGGCCCAGTCCATCGGCCGGTAAATCCGTCCGAAGCCTCTGCGGACGACGAGTTCGCCCAGCAGCAGATGATAGAAGCCGCCGTCGATTTTCCCCGAAGCCAACAAAGACACGGAGTCGTCTTCGTCGACTTGCGGCAAAATGCGGACGTCTTTGCCGGGCACAAGGCCTTGCGCCGCGACGAACGCGCGCAGCAGCGCCTCGTCCATCGGCCCCGCGCGGCGCGAGATCAGGGTTTTTCCGCGAAAATCGCGCGGCGAGCGGATGACGAGGTCTCGGCGCACGATCAGCGCGTGGCCGGGATGGCCGCGCGTCTGGTGGCCGAGCAGGGCCACGGCCGTGATCGGCAGACGGCGGCGCACGGCGTCGATGAAGGACGCCTCGCCGATCATGCCGCCGTCGAATGTCCCGGAGGCGATCGCGTCGACGAGTTCGACTCCGGAGACCTTCCCCTCGCCCATGCCGCTTTCAAGCCACTCGTCCTTGGCGATCGTGAAATAGCTCTTGGAGCGCAGGCGGTGAGTCAGCAGCGCGACGGGCGCTGCGCCCTCGTCGAGGCAGCCGTGGATGTAGGCGCGGTAGACCATGTTCGTGCGCCCGCCGTGGAAGTATCCCAGGCGCGTGGGCGTCTGCGCGCGCGCGGCCGACAGCGCGGCCAGAAGCGCCAGCGCCGCGCTAGCGCAGTTCACGCACGGCCTCCGTCAGCGGCCCTTCGTCGACGAAGCGCGAGAGGTCCGCGCGCCGGTCGATGTAGCGGTACTTGAGCAGCAGGTCCTGGATTTGGCGCAGGGGCGCCAAGTTCACGCGGGGCGGGTCGTCGAAGACCGGAAGGCTCAAGCCCGGCGCCGTGGTGGTCATGCGCAGTCCGTCGCGCGTCTCGCGCCGCTTGACGGAGGCGGGCAGGGAGTTTTCGTAGCGGATTCGCTCGACGTAGGCCTTCAGCAGGCGCACGAGTTCGGCGCGGTGGCGGCGCACGAAGTCGCGGTGGAACACGAGCAGGGCCTGGTTGACCGACGGATCGACCCAGTCCATGCGCCGGTAGACGTAGACGTCGCCCAGGCGCGAGGGGTCCTCGATCTTGCCGAAATGCGCGAGCAGGCCGTCGACGACGCGCTTGCGCAGCAACAGAGCCTGCTGATCGTCGGGCACTTGGTCGATGATCGTCACGTCGCGCTCCGGGTCCAGGCCGATGCTGGCGAAGAACTCGCGCAACAGCGCGCCGTCGCCGGGCCCGGAGCGGCGCGAGGCGAAGACCCTGCCCTTGAAGTCGGCCGGCGAGTGGATGACGACGTCGCGGCGCAGCACGAGCGCGCGCCCGGGGCGGCCTTTCAGGTAGTGGCCGAGCAGCGCCACGGCCACGATCGGGTCGCCGTGCGTCGCCGCGGCGACGAACGACGACTCGCCGACCACCCCGCCGTCGAGGGCGCCCGCGTCGATCGCGTCGATGATGTCGGTGCCGCGCACCATGCCGAAATAGGACTTGCCGCCCTCCTCGTTTTTGAGCTTGCGCGCCAGTTCGTCGTAGCTCGTCGGCACCTTCACGAAGCCGGGCACGTTCAGATACTCGCTGAGCAAGTCGACGCTCACGCCCTGCGCGTCGAAGTAGCCGCCCACGTAGGCGCGGTAGAGCAGGTGGATGCGCAGACCGTGGAAATAACCCACGCGCACCGGGCGGCCCAGCGGCTGCGAGTCCTCGGCCCCAAGCGCGGCACCCGCGAGCAGCAGCGCCGCCAGCGCGGCGGACGCGGTCCTAGCGGCGCGCATCGGCCGTCTCCAGAGGGCGCGGGTCGACGAACGGCGCCAGGTCGACCGCGCGCGCGAGCGCGCCTTCGCGCACGAGCAGAGTCTGCGCGGCCGCGAGCGTCGCGGTATCCACGCGCGGCGGGTCGTCGACCTGGGGCAGTTCGAGGCCGGCGACTTTCATCGTCGTGCGCAGGCCCTTGCGCGTCTCCCGCTCGCGTTCGGCCTCGGGGCGCCGGGCCTCGCGGCGGACCTCGTCGGCGTAGGCGGACACGAAGGCGGCGACCTCGCGCGGGCGCTCGCGCGTGAAATCGCGGCGAAAGACGATCAGCGCCTGCGAGATCGCGGGATCCATCCAATCCATCGGGCGGTAGACGTAGCCGAGGCGGTCGCGCAAAAGCTCGGCGGTCATTTCCACATGGCAGAGAGCGCCGTCGATTTTGCCCTCGCGGAAGTCCCGTCGCAGTTCGAGTTCGTCGACTCCGTCGACGAGGGTCACGTCCTTGGCCGGGTCCAGGCCCAGCGAGCGCACGAACGCGCGCAAAAACGAGGATTCGCCCCCGGGGCTTGAGCGGCGGCTGGCCAGGCGCAGGCCGCGGAAGTCCGCGGGACCTCGCACGACCACTCCCGAGCGCAGGATGATGGCCTCGCTCGGGCGCCCCCGGGCCGCGTGCGCGAGCGAGGCCACCGCGACGATCGGCGCGCCACGCGCGGCCGCCGCCAGAAACGCCGACTCGCCGAGCGTGACGGCGTCGAAGCGTCCGCGCTCGAGCTCGCGCTCCAGTTGCGCGCCGGTCACCTTGCCGAAATAGCGCGCCGCGCCCTCGCCGTCGCGCATCGCCTGCATCCGCCTCTGCGTGCGAGGCACGATTTCGTAGCCGGAACGGTTCAGGTAGCGGCTGTAGAACGCGACCGGAACTCCGGCGCGTTCGAACTGCCCCGCGCGATAGGCGCGGAAAAGCACGTAGCCGCGGCCGCCGAAAAAACAACCGACGCGCACGGGCTCCGCGGCGGGCGGCGGCGCGGCGAGCGCCGCCGCGGCCAGCGCGACCGACGCGGCGCGAAGCACCAAGATCATGGCGCGCGGTCGGTGAACAAGGACCGGCCGTCCAGGCGCGGACGGAGGGCGGCGGGATCGTAGCCCAGCGCGTCGAGAATCGTCGGCGTGACGTCCTTGCGGTCGCCGGGGCGCATGGGGCGCGGGACGCCGGTGGCCAGGAAGGTGTCCGGCGCGCACTCGTGGTAGCGCTGGGTCGCGTCGAAGGCGTGGTCCGTGGTCACGAAGACCGCGGTGCGCTCGGAGAGGCCGTCGACGCGCAGGCGCTCGACGAGCCGGCCCAGCCACGCGTCGGCCAGGCGGATGGCGTCGTCGTATTGCGGCGAACCTTCGTTGTGTCGGTGGCCCTGCTCGTCGGGATCCTCGAAATGGATGAACGCGATGAAGCGCCGGCCTCGGACGCGGTCGAGCGCGGCCAGCGCGCGGGGGCCGACCGCATCGGCGCCGCCGAGGGCCGTCTCGTAGTCGTCGAGGACTTTCGCCGTGTAAAAATAAGGCTCGCCCTCTCGGCGCACCCAGCGCATGGGCAGTCCGCACTTGGTCTTGGTGATCGGCGCGATCTTGGCGCGGTCCCACCATTGGTCCTGCGCGTAGTCGGGCGGCATCCGGTGGATGCAGTTGACGCAAATCTCGTGCGGTCCGCGGCTGCCGATGTTGCTGTCCTTGCCGCCGATGAAAATCGTCGCGATCCCGCCGCGCCAGCGGCGCAGGCGCTGGAGAATCTCGAAGATCGTGGCGCCCCGGGGCACGGGGCGATAGACGGAGTTGGACTCGATGCCCATGGCGTCGGCGCTGCGTCCGGTGAGGATTTCGGCCCAGCCGGGCTTGGTCTGCGTCGAGCCGGTGGTGACCTGCGTGGGGACCATGCCGCCGCGCGCGATGAGCGCGCGCAAATTGGGCAGCGCGCCCTGGTCGAGCAGTTCCTGCAGCCGCTCGCGGCGCACGCCGTCCCAACCGACGAGCAGCGCGCTGTCGTAGGCGCGCGTCGGCGCGGCCGCGCGCGCGGGAGCCGTCAGAAGAACGACCAGGAAGAAAACATTCATCGCGGACCTCCGGAAGCGTCGTCGGGATCGAAGAATAGGTGCAGCGTGCCCATCGCCGAGGTCGGGGCGGGCCCGGGGTTGTCGTAGACGACGGAAAACTCGTAGTCGACGCCCTTGTCCAGGCGCAGCCCGCGGGCGTCGGAGTAAAACGGGACCTCGCTCATCTCCCGAGCCGCGGGCGGGGGCGCGCCGGACAAGATCACGCGCCCGGTGCGCCGCTCGCGCAGCGCAAATCCCGCGCCGAAGCGGTGGATGTGGACGGTCGCGGCATGGACCAGGATCGCGCGAGGCAGAGTGAAACTCGTCGCGTACTCGTGGCGGCCGGGCGGAACCCACCACATGTGCATCAAGTCCGCGCGCGCGCCTTGAGGAAGCTGCTTGATCTGCCGGCGCGTGAGCGCGCGGCCGCCGTCCGCGCCGTTCGGATCGATGCGAATGCTCAGATGGTGAAGAGGCTTGATCCCGACGGCGTGGGCGTCGTCGACGAAATCGATGTCCACGCGCATCGTGTAGACGGCGTCGCGCGGCTTGTCCGGGCTTTGGAGCATGCCCTCGAGCACATACAGGCTTACGGTGTCGACATGGAGTCCGAAGCCGGCGGGAAACTTCACGGCGTCCTGGTCCGGCGCCAGCGGGAAGTTGCGCCCGAGCATGAAGATCTTGCCGTCGACTTCGATGGGCTGCGCAGGCGCGCGGAAAATCGCGTGGCAAAACACCGCGGTGTCGGCGCTGCGTCGGCCGCGGGCGTCGAGCAGTCGCAGCGAGACGGAGCGTATCCAGCCCGGGCGCTCGAACTGGATCGTCTTCATTTCAAAAGGGCCCTGCATGGATTGATGAATGCCCTTCAGCCGAAGCGGGCCGAGCGTCTCGACGAGCGTTTCGGCACGAGGCGGCCGGGCGAGCGGCAGCAAGGCGGCGAGCGCGAGGATGAGCCTCATCGCCGCAGATTGTAGTTCATCTGTTTCGGCCATTGACGATGGGTCTGCAAGGGCCTATACTTGGGCGATGCCTTGCGCGCACGGAGAGCGACGATGAGCGACGCCGCCAAGTATTCGCTGGCCCCGTCCCTTTACGAGAAGGCCGGCACGCCAGCCGACCTCCGCTACCTGGACATGATGCGCGAGCAGGGCCGCGCGCCGGAGTCGGTGGACGCGCGCAAGCCCAAGATCGCGTTGGTGGTGGGACCCTCCCCCTTCACGATGCCGCGCGGGTGGGAATTCTTCCTCACCTCGCCCTACGAGGGCGTCAGCTACATCGCCACCGTCTTGCACAACGCCGGCTATCCGGTACGCATCGTCGACGTCCGCTACGTTCCCGACCCGGTCTCGGAGGCTCACCGCCGGGTGATCGAATGGGCCGACGTGGCCGGCATCGCGACCTACGAGGACTGCTACCCGTTCGTCGAGGACCTGATCGCTCGGATCAAGGACAGCCGCGAGAACCTGCCCGTGGTGCTCGGCGGCTCGCTGGTGACTTCGGTCCCGCACGTGTTCATGGCGCACACCCGCGCGGACGTGGCCGTGATCAGCGAGGGCGAGATCACCGTGCTCGAGCTTTTCGAAGCCTACGCGGCCGGCCAGTGGGACAGGCGACTGCCGGAAATCCGCGGCATCTGGTATCGCGGCGAGGGCGGCGAGATACGCTCGACTCCCCCGCGCGGCCAAGTCGCCGACTTGAACGCGCTGCCGAACATGAACTTGTCTTTGTGGCCGCAGTCGCGTTCGCCGATGGGGCTGCAGCCTCAAATCATCGCCTCGCACAGTCGCGGCTGCAAGATGGACTGTTCGTTCTGCTATCGGACCACGCCCCAACTGCGCGAGAAGTCCCCGGAAAAATTGCGCGCGGAGCTCAAACACCTGACGGAGACCTACCACACGAAGTTCATCTTCTTCGTCGACTTGACCTTCACCTCCAATAAAAAGCGCAGCCTCCAGATCTGCGAGGTCATCAAGGAGTTCGACATAGGCTGGACTTGCCTGACGCGCTGCGCCGACGTGGACCCCGAGATTTTGGCGGCGATGAAGGCCTCGGGCTGCGACATCATCCTCTACGGCGTCGAATCGCTCTCGCCCGACGTGCTGAGGGCCGCGCGCAAGGGCTCGGCCGAGCACATCGTGCTGCGCGCGATGAAGGCCACGCAGGAGGCGGGGCTTCGCTTTGGGGGCTTGACGATCGTGGGCCTGCCCGGCGAGACCGAGGAGTCGCTCGATCACATGTGCCGCTGGGCCGAGGACAACCGCCACATCACGCGCGTCAAGTACCTGTCGGCGATGCCGGGCACGAGCGTGTACTCCGACGGTCTCAAGCAGGGCATCATCCGCGGCGAGGTCGAGCATCTGCGCTGGCTTGCCACCGAGCAGGCCCTGGTGCACGACGAGTACCTGAACTACAACGGCCTTCCCGAGTCGGTGATGCGCCGCGCCTACCAGCGCTTGTACGATTCCTATCAGCCGGGCCCCGTGATGGATTTCCGCCACTGGCCGCAGCACTTCGAGCGCTTCTATCCCGATGCCGAGCGCGCTTGGCGCAAGGATTTCAGTTCCGCGGCCGCGCCTCTGGCGCCGGGCGCCGATCGCTTCCGCCTGCCGCACCTAAGCAGAGCGCGCGTGCGCCCGGCCGGCCCCGTCGCGCCCGCGTCCGTGCAGGTCTAGGAGTTCGTCTCGCCTTTGACCTTCGTCAGGCCTCGCAAAGAGAACTGCGGAAGCCTCTGCACCAACTACTCGTTCAAGCTGATGGGCTACCCCCCCATTCCAGGGCAAGTGCTTCGGCATGCACCGCGGCCCTGACGCCGGATGATTTCGCACGCTTCCTTAGAGAAACGGTGCTGGTGGCTCGGACCACGAATCCGACATGGACGCCGCTTTTTACAGCGCCCAGTGATGGTCGTCAAGGGTTCCTTGGCCCGCCTGAGCAACGGACTGCGCGTGCGCGTGGATGGCGACAACGGCAAGGTCCAGATTCTTCAAGACTGAGCCGCGCCGAAAGACGCGCGCGTCTCTGGCATATCCGTCCGGGATTGTGGTAGAATGCCGCCTTAACGCAATCCTCGGAGGATAGACATCCGCTCATGATCAACGTCTCGATGAAAGCCATGCTGGAAGCCGGAGTGCACTTCGGCCACCAGACCCGCCGCTGGAACCCCAAGATGTCGCGCTTCATTTTCGGCGAGCGCAACGGCATCCACATCGTCGACCTGCAGAAGACCGTCAAGGAGCTCAAGAAGGTCGGCCAGTGGGTCCAGGACCAGTCCGCCGCGGGCAAGAAATTTTTGTTCGTCGGAACCAAGAAGCAGGCCGTCGAGATCGTGCGCCAGGAAGCCGAGCGCTGCGGCGCGGCCTATGTCTGCGAGAAGTGGCTTGGCGGCGCGCTGACCAACTTCGCGACGCTGCGCAAGTCGGTCAAGCGCTTGGAGGAGCTCGAGAAGTGGCAGAACGACGGCATCTTCGCCGTGCTGCCCAAGAAGGAGGTCTCCCGCCTCAACAAGGAGATGGCCAAGCTCAACAAGAACCTCTCCGGCCTGCGCGGGCTCGACCGCCTGCCCGACATCCTGTTCGTCGTCGACCCCGTCGAAGAGGACTTGGCCGTTCAGGAGGCGCGCAAACTCTCGATCCCGATCGTCGCGGTCTGCGACACCGATTGCGATCCCGACCTCATCGACCATCCCATTCCCGGCAACGACGACGCCGCGCGATCGATCAAGCTGTTCTGCGGCCTGATCGCCGACGCGGTGCTCGAGGGCAAGAAGGCCTACGAGGCCGCCCAGGCCGCCCAGTCGGTGGAGGGCGCCGAGGCCGAGATGCTGGCCCAGCCCGCCGCCGAGACCGAGGAAATCCAGCAGACCGCCGACGTCGTCTACGCCGCCGAGGGCGCCGACGCTCCCCAGGAGGCGTGACATGGCCATCGCCGACGCCACTCAACTGATCAAAGACCTGCGCGAGAAGACCGGCGCGGGCATGATGGACTGCAAGCGCGCTCTTGACGAAGCCAAGGGCGACTTCAACGAGGCGATGACCATCCTGCGCAAGAAAGGCATGGCCGACGCGGCCAAGAAGTCCGCGCGCGCCACGAAGGAAGGCGCGGTGGCCTTCCGCGTGGACGGCAAGGCCGGCGCCATCGTCGAACTCAATTGCGAGACCGATTTCGTGGCCAAAGGCGCCGATTTCCAGGCCATGGTCAAGACCGTCGTCGAGAAGGCCGCCGCGGGCCAGCTCAAGAGCGTGGAGTCGGCCGACGCGGATCTCGTCAAGCCGCTCATCGGCAAGCTCGGCGAGAACATGGCCCTGCGCCGTTTCGAGCGCTTCGAGCTCAAGGGACCGGGACTGATCGCCGGCTACGCGCATCAGACCGACCCGGCCGTGCCCGCCAAGAGCGGCGCGCTCATCGAGATTTCCGCCCCCTCCGAGGCCGCGGCCCAGTCGCCCGAGCTCGCGGAACTGGCCAAGGATTTGCTGCTGCAGATCGTGGGCGCGATGCCCAAGTATCTGTCGCGCGCGGAGATTCCCGCGGCCGACGTGGCCAAGGAAAAGGAGATCCACTCCGAGATCCTGCGCAAGGAAGGCAAGCCCGAGGCGCAGATCGAGAAGATCGTCGAGGGCAAGATCAACAAGCTCTTCTATCAGCAGTGGGTCCTGCTCGACCAGGTCCTGCTGCGCGACAACAAGCAGACCGTCGCGGGCCTGCTGAAGGCCGCCGAGGCCAAGCTGGGCGGACCGGTCGCCGTGGTCCGCTTCGCGCGCTATCAGTTGGGCGCTTAAGCCCGCGGCCATGCCCGAGGCCAAGAAGTACAGCCGAGTCCTCCTCAAGCTCTCGGGCGAGTCGCTGTGCGGCGAGAGCGAGCACGGCGTCAAGCCGGAGGCGCTTTCCTCGATCGTCGCGGAAATCAAGCTGGCGGTGGACTCCGGGGTCCAACTGGGCGTTGTCGTGGGCGGCGGCAACATCTGGCGCGGCGAAAAGGATCGCGGGGCCGCGATCGGCCGCGTGACGGCCGACTACATGGGCATGCTGGCGACGATCATGAACGCGTTGGCCCTTCAAGACGCGCTTGAGCAACTCGGCGTGCCCACGCGCGTGCAGACCGCCGTCGAGATCAACAAGCTCGCCGAGTCCTACATCCGCCGCCGCGCCATCCGCCATCTCGAGAAGGGCCGGGTCGTCATCTTCGCCGGCGGAACCGGCAACCCTTATTTCACCACCGACACGGCGGCGGCGCTTCGCGCCGTCGAGATCGAGGCCGAGGTCCTGCTCAAAGCCACGAAAGTGGACGGCGTCTACTCGGCCGATCCCAAAAAGGACAAGAACGCCGTGCGCTTCGACACCTTGAATTTCATGGACAGCATTCAAAAGCGCCTGAAGGTCATGGACACCACGGCCCTGACCCTGTGCATGGAAAACCAGCTTCCCGTGGTCGTGTTCGACCTGGCGGTGCCGGGCAACATCGCCCGCGCCGTCGGCGGACAGAAAGTCGGAACCTTGATCGTCACGGAGTGATCATGCCCGTCAGCGACGCCGTCAACGCCGTCTTGTCCAAGATGGAAGACGCCATGAAGGAGCGCATGGCACGCATGGCCAAGGAGTTATCGGTCATGCGCACCGGCCGCGCCAACCCGATGATGCTGGAAAGCGTCAAGGTGGAGGCCTACGGCTCCCTGGTTCCGCTTAAGCAGGTCGCCGCGGTTTCGGTGCCCGAGGCGCGAACCCTTGAAATCCGACCGTGGGACCCCTCGACTCTCCAAGACATCGAAAAGGCTCTGCAGAAGGCGGAACTCGGCGCGATGCCGCAAAACGACGGCAAGCTCGTGCGCCTGAGCCTGCCGATGATGACCGAGGAGCGCCGCCGCGACCTGGTCAAGGTTCTCAAGAAGCTGGGCGAGGAGTTCAAGGTCGGCGTGCGCGCCGAGCGACAAGACGCGGTCAACAAGGTCAAGAAATCCTTCCAGGCCAAGGAGATCACCGAAGACGACCTGCGCGGCGTCGAAGCGCGCATCCAGAAGACCACCGACTCCTTCGTCAAGCAAGTCGACGACCAAGTCGCCGCCAAAGAGAAGGAAATCCTGACGGTCTGACGGTGCCGCTCGACCCGGAGCGCCTTCCCCGCCACATTGCCGTCATCATGGACGGCAACGGCCGCTGGGCCCGCGCGCGAGGCTTGCCCCGCGCGGCCGGCCACAAGGCCGGCGTCGACGCCGTGCGCCGGGTCGTGCGCGCGGCCTCGGAACTGGGTCTTGGCGCGCTGACGCTCTACGCGTTCTCGACCGAGAATTGGGGCCGCCCGTCGGCCGAGGTCGGCGCGCTGATGCGCCTGCTGTCGTGGGCCTTGGGCCGGGAGGCCTTGGAGCTTGAGCGCAACAACGTGCGCCTGGGCGCGATCGGGCGGCTGTCGGATTTGCCCGCGGCGGCGCGCAAGGACTTGGCCGCCGCCGTCGAGCGTCTGGGCAAGAACACCGGCCTGCGCCTGACGCTGGCCCTGAACTACGGCGCGCGCCAGGAAATCGTCGACGCGGTCAACGCCGGCCTGGCCGACGGCGTGCGCCGCTTCGACGAGCAATCTCTCGCCCAAAGACTCTACACCGCCGATTTGCCCGAACTGGACTTGGTCGTGCGCACCTCCGGCGAGATGCGCCTGTCCAACTTCCTGCTCTGGCAGGCCGCCTACGCGGAATTCGTGGCCACTCCGGTGCTCTGGCCGGACTTCGACCGCGAGCACCTGATCGCCGCGATCCGGGAATTCCAGAAGCGCGACCGCCGCTTCGGCGGGCTGTCGACGAAGGCGTAGC
>JAJZQS010000056.1:15582-18212 GCA_021806745.1 bacterium | reverse complement strand
TATTGTCGTTTATCGCCGTCGCGCTCGTCCAGACGCGGCGCTCGTCAAGGCGCGCGGAACCTGTTACACTTCAGCATTGCAGATGCCCGCGTAGCTCAGCGGTAGAGCAACCGCCTTGTAAGCGGTAGGTCGCCGGTTCAATCCCGGCCGCGGGCTTTCGATTTTGATGATTCGATGAGCGTGTTCGAGCCTTTGTCGCGCGCCCCGTCGCGAGCCGCGCGGCCGGCGGCGGGTTTGGCCTACCGGAGCCTCGCCGTGCGCGCCGGGGGGGACTTCACGCGCGCGCTGGCGCTGACCGTCGAGGCGCTGGAGCTTGAGCCGGATTGTTTGGAGGCGCATGCCGCGCGCGCGGCGGCCATGCTGTCGTCGCGCGCCCTCGGAGAGGCCTGCTTGTCCTATCGGCGGACGCTGGCTTCTCCCGCCAAGGATCTCGACGCGCACGCGCTGCGCCTGCTGATGACCGCGCTTCTGGCCGAGACGCTGGCCGAGGCGCGCGAAGACGAAGACGGTCTGAGTCTGGACTTCAAGATCACCCCGGCCAGCCGCTGCGCCATCCGCGTGCTCGACGAGCGCCCGCGCCTTGCCGTCGAGGAGGCCGCGACCGCCGAGAATTCGGTCGCGCTGGAGCTGGCTCTGGGCGCCGCTTTCTATTTCGCGAACTCTCCGGAACACAAGCGGGAATGGGCGCGCGCCGCGCGGGCGTTCCCGTCGGCAGCGGCCAACGCCGCCATCCGCGAGTCGCTCCTGGCGCTGACTTCGGCGGCCTGAATCAGCAGCCGATCGCGCGGCTGATGACCAGGCGCTGGATCTCGGAGGTGCCTTCGCCGATCTGCAGCAGGCGCTGGTCGCGGTAGAAGCGCTCCACGTCGAACTCCTTCATGAGCCCGTAACCGCCGTGGATTTGCACCGCCTCGTTGGCCACCCATTGGGCGACCTCGGAGCAGTAGAGCTTGGCCATGGCCGACTCGGTGCCGAAAGGCTGGTGCGAATCGCGCAGCCAGCACGCCCTATACAGGAAAGTGCGCGCGTGCTCGATTTTCATCGCCATGTCGGCCAATTTGAACCCGATCGCTTGGAAGCGGCTGAGCGGTTTGCCGAACTGGTGGCGCTGCTTGGCGTAGGCCAGCGCCGCCTCGTAGGCGCCCTGCGCGCAGCCAAGCCCCATGGCCGCGATCGACAGCCGGCCGCTGTCGAGCGTCTTGAGCATCTGTCGCGAGCCCGCGCCGCGTCGGCCCAGCATCGCCGAGGCCGGCACGCGCACGTCGCTGAAGTAGAGCTCCGCCGTGTTCGACGCGCGCCACATCAGCTTCTTGTGCATCGTCTTGGTCGTAAATCCCTTGGTGCCCTTGTCGACGATGAAGCAGGTGAACTCCGGCGCATCCTTGGTCCCGCCGCTGACGGTCTGGACGATCACGCCGTCGGTGATCGGAGTCGATCCGTTGGTGATGAAGATTTTGGAGCCGTTGATCGTCCAGGTGCCGTCCGCGTTCTCGACGGATTTCGTGCTCGAGCCGCGCGAGTCCGAGCCCGCGCCGGGCTCGGTCAGCCCGAAGGCGAACAGGCCTTGGCCCGCGGCCAGCCGAGGAAGGTATTTCTTCTTCTGCTCGTCGGTGCCGAAATACAGCAGCGGCGCGATGCCCAGGCTGACTCCGGCCGCCACCGTGGCCGCGTGCGAGCCGTCCACCCGCGCCAGTTCCTCGACGGCGATCACGTAGGACGAGTAGTCCAGGCCCTGGCCGCCGTACTCCTCGGGAACGATCAGCCCGAAGATGCCGAGCTCCCCCATTTCCCGCGTGAGCTCCTGCGACCATTCTTCTTTTTCGTCGAGTTCGTGCGCGAGCGGCTTGATGCGGCTTTCGGCGAAACGGCGCACCGTCTCGCGGATCGTCTTTTGATCTTCGGTCGGGCTGAAATCCATGAATCCTCCGTGAGTTCCCATTGTAGCCAAATCCGCGGGCGGCATTCTGATAAAATCCCGGGCGAATGACGAAGGCCGCTCCGGCGCACCCGCGCGAGAAGCCCCATCATCCGCATTGGCCCCTGGCCGTGGTCGTCTTCGCGCTGGCCTTCGGCGCGGGCTTGAGCGCGCGCGGCACGCCCGCGGGTTGGCTTGCGGTGGCGACCGGGCGTCTGGTTTCGCGCCTGGGCGCGGCGCCGCGCGTCGATCCGTTTTCTTTCGGTTCGGCGGGCGCGCCGTGGACCACCGATTCGTGGTCGGCCGACGCCGCGTTCGCGAAGGCGGACGCGCTGGGAGGGGCGGCGCTGGCGCGGGACCTCGCCGCCGGCGCGGCGGCGCTGGGATTTGCGCTTCTGCTGCCCATCGGCCACGGCGATCCGTTGGCCGTCGCCGGACTTTTGGGCGCGGCCGCGCTGTGCGCGCGGGAGGGGATGACCCCGGCGCCGGCCGCTTTCGATTTTCTTTTTTTCGCGCTGTTCTTGCGCCTTCTGCGCCCGCGCCGCCGTTTCCGTCTGATCGACGCCGCGGCCGCCGCGGCTTTGACCGCGCTGTGGGCCAATGTGCACGGCGCCTCGGCGGCCCTGGCGCTGGCCTTCGTGTTTCTGAAGGCCTTCAAGGCGTCGATGCGCAGCGCCGCGCGCGAGGCGCTCGGCTACTGGGCGATGTTCGCGGC
>JAJZQS010000056.1:0-15482 GCA_021806745.1 bacterium | reverse complement strand
CCGAACCCGCGCGCGGCGGGCCCGGCGCGGGCGTTGGACGCGCCGGCCGCCTGGCGCCTGGCCTACGCGGACGACGACGCGCTGGTCTACTTGAAGGCCGCCGGCGCCGACGCCGCGGCCGCCTCGCGCGCGCCGTTTCGCGTCGTCGATCCGGGGCGGGGCGGCCTGCCGTCGCTGGACGCCGCGCTTTCCTCGGCGCCGCAAGAAACCCTCGATGAACTCGACGCGTGGACCGCGCTGGCGCCCGACTGCGTCCAGGCCTGGCTTTGGAAGGCCTACGCGCTGGGCCGTCTGGGGCGCGGCGACGAATCCGACCGCGCGCTGGCGCGCGCCCGGGCCTTGCCCCGCCTGGCCCGGGACCCGGGCCTGAGCGCTCTCGCCGAGGAGGTCTTGCGCTCGCGCGAGCGTCCCGCCGCGGCCCGCGAGGCGAAAACGCTTTAATGGACAAACGGCGATTCGACTGTTATACTCGCACACCGAAGATGCGATCCCGAGCGTTTATGGCCGTCGTCGCGGCGGCGGCGGTTTGCGCCTGCCGCAATCCCAAGAGCACCCACTATTTGTCCCCGTTCAAGGATTATTCGACGACCGTGCCTTGGGGTTGGAACGTCTACACCGACGCGCAGGGGACGGATTTCGCCGAAACGCGGCTGGTCGGCCCCTTCGACGGCGATTTTCTCTTCGGCTTGCCCAGCTTCAGCGTCAAGTGGTTCCGCAACTACCACACGCACATGCTGCGCGACGGCGGGGCCGAACTCTACGCCAACGGCGACGACTTCATCAAGCAGACGCTGAGCCAGGTCTACGGCTACCGCTACGGCGAGGACAAGCCGGTTTTCCTGATGAGCCCGGTCAAGGATGATTCCGGGCAATACCGGATGATCGACCGCATCGCGAACATCCCCGCGCAGACCCACGCGGAGTCCGGACTGCCGTTGAAGATGTTCATCGTCTATTCGCCGGTGCGCGTGTCGCGCGTGCGCTATGGCGTCGACCTGGGTCCCGACGGGAAGTCCTACAACCGGCGCATGCACGCCTACGCGGTGATCTCCCTGCCCGACGGCTTCTACGTGCTCAGCTATCCCGCCACCAAGCGCGGCTTCGAGCGCTATATCGACGACTTCGCGCGCCTGGTGTCGAGCTTCCATCCGCTGACCGACGGGCCCGGCGGCCAGCGCGTCTTGCTTCAGCGGGCCGATTGACCCTGGCCGAGCGCCGCAGCCTCTGCTAAACTGCCCCTCATGTCCGCGCCCGCCCCTTCGCCTCGCCCGCGCGTGAAAACCGTCGACGTGCGCGTGTCGGCCCGGATCAAGGCCGCGCCTGAGGCGGTCTATCGCGCGCTGACTTCCGCGCGCGAGCTCACGCGCTGGTGGCTGTTGGGCGCGGAGACCGACGCGCGCAACTCCGGGCGCGTGCGCATGGTCTGGCCGCGCGTGCGGCGGCCCGACGGAAGCCGCTGCGACGGCTTCGGAGAACGCGAGGGCGTGTTCGTGGACCTGGAGCCCGGCCGCAAGGTGGCCTGGCTGTTCAAGCCCGCGCGCGGCGAGCGGCGAGCGCCCCCGCTGGTCAGCGCGTTCATCGAAAAGAGAGGCGCGGCGTGCTCGGTGACCGTGGTCCACGCGGGATTTCCCGTCGCCGCGGCCGCCGGCGAGCTGCGCCGCGGCTACGCGTGCGCGTGGGAGGACGGCCTGGCCAAGCTGAAGCTCTACTTGGAGACCGGCCGCACCTGCAAGATGGAAATGCTCGATTTGGAATCGGCGCGCATTTTGACGAGGCGTCGGCGATGATCGCGCTCGGCGTCCTGGCTGGAGTGGCGCTTGGCGCGGCGATCTCGTTTCTGGTCTTCTACGCGGTGTTTTTCTCGGCGCGCAAGAACGAGGCGGCCCTGCGCGCGCAGATCGTCGAAGACGTGCGCCGGCTCCTGGACTCCCGCGGCGAACGGCCGACGGAAAGCGGCGCGCGGCGCGGGCCCGTCGGTTAGAACAGCTCGCTCATGGCCGCGCCGTTGACCAGCCTGGGCTCGGCGTCGCTTCCCGCGTTCGGCGCGGCCGTCCAAGTCCCCGCCTTCCAACGCAGGCTTGCCCGCGGCGTCACGCGCGTCTTGGCCACGCTGAGCGCGTAGCCGCTGCCGTCGTCGTTGGAGACCTCGAAGAGAATCCCCGCTCCGCCGCCGCGCTTGGGCAGGGAGAGCGCGTAGGGGCACGGCGGCAGATCGCGCGCGGGAACCGCGCGGGCGTCGCGCTCGGTGTCGAAGTCTCCGGCGGCGTCCGTACACAGCGTCAGCAGCCGCCGGCGCAGTTCGCTGAACGCGGGCAGGCTCAGCCAGGCCGCCAAGCCCAGGCGCGTGGGCCGTCCGGCGGCGTCGAATCGGTAGGCCGCGGCCTTCTGCGTGCACGCCGGGCCGCAGGAGTAGTCGACTTCGATCAGGCTTTCCGCGCCGGGGGCTCTCTTCCAGAAGAAATCGCTGCGCCCGTCGAAGGGGCCGACGACGCGCGCATAGCCGGCGGCCGGGTCGAAGGTCTCGAAGCGGTAGCCGTCGCCCTTCTCCTCCAGCATCTCGCGCGACGAAGACTGCGTGTAGACCGCGTCGATGCGAGCCGCGAAGCGCGCGGCGGGGGAGGGCGGCGCGGCCCGCGCGCCGCAGGCGAGGGCGGCCAGAGCGACGGCGGCAAGGGGCATGGGGCAAGTATAGAAAAAGACGGCCCCCCGCCCTCGCCGGGCGGGGGGCTTTCGGGCGTCCGGGATTACAGCGCGACGACGTTGGCGGCCTTCGGGCCCTTGTCCGTCTGCAGGAGATCGTACTGGACCGACTGGTTCTCCGACAGGGAGCGGAAGCCGCTGGCCTGGATCGCGCTGTGGTGCACGAACACTTCCGCGCTTCCGTCGTTGGGCGTGATGAAACCGTAGCCCTTCTGATCGTTGAACCACTTCACTTTGCCTTGCATGCTCATCTGCGTGTGATACCTCGGTGTGCGACATGTCCGAGCCCCTCGGCGGAGGCCCCCCGTCGTCGGGGCATCCCGATTATATCAACGCCCAAAGTCCGTCAAGTGTCATTTTTTGTCTTTGGGGGTGAATATTTTGACACCCCCTCGGTTGCGCGCGCGGGCGCTCAGGCGCGGCGCGCGGCGCGGCGGCGCTCGGCGGCGGCCCAGCGCTCCTTCTCGTCGGGCGTTTCCACGAGCAGGCTCGGCACGCCGGTGGGACGGCCGTGGGCGTCGACGGCCACCATCGTCACCAGGCAGGAGTTGGTGTGCGTGCGCGCTCCGCCGGGCATGTCCTCGGCGTAGACTTCCACGCCCACTTCGAGGGAGGTCTTCCCGACGAAGTGCACGCGGGCTTGCGCGATCAGGAACGTGCCCACCCGGATGGGGATGAGGAACTCGACGCGCTCCATGGCCACGGTCACGCAGGGCTTGCCCGCGTGGCGCATCGCGCAGACGGAGGCCGCCTTGTCGACCATCTGCAGGACCTTGCCGCCGAACACGGTTCCGTGCATGTTCGCGTCCGGCGGGAACATCAAATCCGCGACTTCGGTCAGGGACTCGCGCACCGCCTTGGGAGCGGAGGCGGGGGTTTTTCTGCGTTCAATGGGCATAGAGCTTGGGGCGGCGGTCCGCGAACAGATCGCAGGCGGGATGCACCTTCTTGTCCTTGGCGGTCCACGCGTCGACGGTCGCGACGGCGGCGCGGACTTCGTCGTGCCCCAGGCGGGTCAGCAGCGAGCCGTTGGGCGAGACGATCTGGGACTGGCCGATGAAGCCGAGGCCGCGCTCGACGCCGACGCGGTCGGCGGTGGCCGAGAAGACGCGATTTTCCAGCGATCGGATCTTCATGCCTTCCGGGGCCCAGGGCAAAACGAGATTGGCCGGGTGGGCGATCACCTGCGCGCCGCGCAGGGCGAGCGTGCGCGCGCTTTCCGGAAAGAACCAGTCGAAGCAGATCATCACGCCGACCTTCACTCCCTTGACCTCCTCCACCCAGAAACCGGTGTCGCCGGGCGTAAAGAAGCGCTTCTCAGAGCCGAACACGTGCGTCTTGCGGTAGACGCGGGTTTTGGCGGGGGTGGCCAGCAGCGCGGAGTTGTAGAGCTTGGCCCCGGATTTCTCCGGGAAGCCCGCGACGATGGCGCAGTCGCGCTTGGCCGCGTAGGCCTGGAGGATTTTCGACAGCGGCCCGTCCGCCTTCTCCGCGACGGACGCGGCTTCCTTCTTGGTCTTGAAATTGTAGCCGGAGGCGAAAAATTCGGGCAGGACCCAGAGGTCTGCCTCGTGGCGGTCCAGCAAGTCCAGCGCCGCGCGCACGTTCGCCGCGGGCTTGAGCAGCTTCGGACGGTTTTGAACGACGCCGATGCGAAATTCCATCGGCGCGAAGTCTAGCAAAAATCGGGCCGCGGGCCGGCTCGGGGCTAGCGCGCGTTCGCGTCGATGATTTCCACGGCGGCGGGCGTCGGCGGCAGACGGGCGAAGCGGTCGGCGACGGGCGAGGGGGTCTCGCCGTCGCCCAGCCGGCGGAAGGTGACGACCACGGCCGTCGCGCCGGCGACCACCGAGACCACCTTGGCGCCGGTCGGCTTGACGAGCACGGCGCGCTCGCGCGTGAAGTCCACGCTCGGCGCGGAGCCGGGCAGGCCGAGCAAGGTCCATGACGCGGCCAGGGAGTCCGCGTCGGATAGAACCAGCGCGGCGTCGGGGGCCGAGCGTCCCGCGCCCGCCGCCGGCGGCGGCGCGGGCGCCGCCGCCGGCAGGCCGCCGCCCGATTCGTCTCCGGAGGAGAGCATTCTCGGCGTCGCGCGCACCACGGCCGCCGCCGGCGCGCCCTGGGGCGGCAAAAGCCCGGCGCGGCGTAGAGCCTCTTCGCGCCGCTGGGCGGCGGATTCCTCGGGCACGCCGGTGATGCCCAGCTCGCGCTTTTGCCTCTCCAAATCCGCGAACATCGCGATGTTGCGCGCGGAGCGTTCCTCTTCGCTCATCGTCGCGGGCGCGGGGGCGGGCGTGTCGGAGCTCAGCGGGCGTCCGGAGGCCTTCGCGGGTCCGGGCAGCGCCGCGCCGGGCTGAGGCGCGAGGCCGAGGGCTTGAGACTGCGCGTGGGCGTCCGCGCTTGGGGCCAAGCCGGAGGCCGCGCGGCTGACGTCGATCTGGGACAGCGGCGCTTCGGCGCCGCTGTCGAGCCGCGGCTCGGGGCCCGTGGGCGCTTGCGCAAGGGGCGGCCGGACGACGACGCGCTGCCAAATCCACAAGGCGACGATGCCCGACGACAGGGCAAACGCCAGGGGGCGCAGCGACGGCGGCAGGAAGACCCAGTCGCGGCGCCCTTCGCCCGCGGGTCCGGGCAGCGACGATTCGGCGAGGTCTTGCGGAGGCTCGAGCCGGGGCAGGGACTGGGCGGCGCTCTCGCCGACGCCGGCGGCGGCCAGGGCCAGCCGTGCCGACGAGAGCTTCGCGGCGGCCTCGGCGGGGCTCAGCGAGAGGATCGCGGCGGCTTCCGATTCGGGCAGATGCAAGGCGTCGCGCAAGACGACGAGCGCGCGGGCGTCGGGGTCCAGGCGCAGAAGCGCGGCCTGAGCGGGCTCATTCGGGGGAGGGGGTTCCTCCGGTGCGCCGGTCAGGCCGAGCGTCGCCGCGCTCAAGAACGCGTCGCGCTTCTGCCGCCGGCGCCGCGCGCGCCAGCTTTCGACGACAAAGCGGCTCAGCCACGCGGGCGTGGGGGCTGCGCCGCGAAGTCCGGGCAGAGCGCGGGCGGCGTCGGCCAGGGCCGCGGAGGCGATTTCCACGGCGGCGTCGCGCGAGCCTTCCAGGCGGTAGGCCAGCGTGTAGGCCGGGCCCGCGGCGGAAAGCGCGAGCTCGCGTTCGTTCATCGGGCGCCGCGCGTCAGGGCGCGTAGGTCCGCAAGTCGGGCGAGATCTTGAACGCGGCGCCGGTCAGAGACTTCACGCGCGCCTGGTCGGCGTCGGCGGCGATCGCGGTCATCACGAGGCCGCCGGAAGTCACCTCGAAGGTCGCCAGCTCCGTCACGATCGCGTGCACGACGCTTTTGCCCGTCAGCGGCAGCGTGCATTGGGGCAGGATCTTGGGCTTGCCGTCCTTGGTGGCGTGCTCCATGGCCACGATCACCTTCTTGGCGCCGGCGACCATGTCCATGGCGCCGCCCATGCCCTTGACCTTCTTTCCGGGGATCATCCAATTGGCCAAGTCGCCGCCCTCGGAGACCTCCATGGCGCCGAGGACCGTGGCGTCCAGGTGTCCGCCGCGCACGATGGCGAACGACTGCTCGGAGCCGAAATAAGAGCAGCCGGGCAGCTCCGTGACGGTCTCCTTGCCGGCGTTGATGAGATCGGGGTCCTGCTCGCCCTCGTGCGGGTAGGGGCCGTAGCCGAGCATGCCGTTTTCGGTGTGCAGGGTGATGTGCACTCCGGCGGGCAGGTAGTTCGGAATCAGCGTGGGGATGCCGATGCCGAGGTTGACGTAGTCTCCGTCGCGCAGCAGGCGCGCGGCCTGCTTGGCGATGACGACGCGCGCGTCCTTGGGCTCAGACATGGGCGGCGGCCTTCCTCACGGTCAGTTTCTCGATGGGTTTTTTGTAGCCGGGGCCGAGCAGGACCCGGTCCACGTAGACTCCGGGGGTGTGGATGTGGTCGGGGTGCAGTCCGCCCACTTCCACCAACTGCTCGACTTCGGCCAGAACCGTCTCGGCGGCGGTGGTCATGACCTGGTTGAAGTTGCGGGCGGTCTTGCGGTACTCCAGGTTGCCGAGTTGGTCGCCTTTCCACGCCTTGATCAGCGCGAAGTCGGCGCGCAGGCCGCGCTCGAAGACATGCCAGCGCCCGTCGAACTGGCGGGTCTCCTTGCCCTCGGCCACCGGGGTGCCGTAGCCGGTGGGGGTGTAGAAGCCGGCGATGCCGGCGCCTCCGGCGCGGATGCGCTCGGCGAGGGTGCCCTGCGGATTCCACTCCACCTGCAGGCGGCCGTCGAGGGCCATCTCCTCGAACGCCTTGCATTCGCCGCCGTAGGACATGATCATTTTCTTGACCTGTCCGTTTCTCAACAGGGTGCCGATGCCGAACTCGTCGAGGCCCGCGTTGTTGGACACGAGCGTCAGGTTCTTGGCGCCCTGGGCGCGCAGTGCTGCGAGCAGGTTCTCGGGGATTCCGCACACGCCGAAGCCGCCCACCAGTATGGTGGCGCCGTCGGGGATGTTCTTGACCGCCTCGGCGGCGGAAGCCGTGGTCTTGTTCATGATTCCCGATTCTACATTACTGCGCGGCGATGGGCGCTGGCACCTGTGATGTCGATGGAACAAAATGAGGGGGTGATTCGTATGTCTTAGGCATGAATCTTGGCGATGATTTGGGTCTTGATAATTTGTGCCATTCATGGCACACTCATTTCGACGGTGGTGGGAACAGATGAGCGCGCCGTCGTTGACGTTGTGGATGACGCCGGAGTTCATTGATTGGCGTGAACAGCTTCATCCCCAACCGCGCGCGCGGCTCATTTCCCGCTTCGATTTCTTGCGGTCAGGCCATTTTGGGGATTCGCGCAGCTTGGGAGACGGGCTGTTCGAGTTGAGATGGAGAAACGGAATGCGTGTCTACTACTCGCGCAGGCGCGTCGCCGGCGTCGACGCTATCGTCGTTTGGGGCGGATTCAAGGGGACGCAGGACGCCGACATCGCGAAGGCGCGGAGGCTCAAGGATCACTATGAAGCGGAGCTTGCGGATGAAGCTTAAGAAAATGGGTCTGATCGAATACGATCCGTCGAAGGAGGTTTGGGACCCGGAGGTCATGTTCGCGACCTTCCTGTCTTGCCTTCAGGAGGGCGACGACGTCGCCGCGCGCGAGGTGCTGGCCGCGGCTCTGCGGCATTGCAACAAGTCCCGTTTCGCCCGGATTTCCGGCATCCCGCGCCGCACCTTCTACAATTTCCTCAACGAGCCCGGCTCGCCAAGCCTTGCTTTGGTCGCGAAGGTCTGCCGCGCGATCGGCAATGAATCGCTAGGCCTGCGCTGAATTTCTCGCGGTCCCGGGGAAGCGGAGGGTGCCGCACGCCGCTCAACGAGGCGAAATTACGACATGATGTCGGGCGATGATCTCCTGAAATCGGGGGGCGGTCGCGGCCCAGTCGACCACGTCCACGCGGAAGGGGAGGTTTGATTCGGCGAGGGCCTCCTTCAGGTCCGCCAGCGCGCCGATGTCGAGCGGTTTTTCGGTGATGAGTGCGATGTCCAGGTCTGACCTTCGGCTTGAGGTTCCGGTCACGCGTGAGCCGAAGGCCCAAACCTCCACTCCGGGCGCGAAGTCTTGGCAGAGGGCGCGAACCGTCTTAAGGTCCGCAGGGGACGCGTCAATGTCCGGCATTGCGGCGCTTGAGCTCGAGGAGCAGTCGGTCGGCATCGGCGATGAAGGAGTCGAGCACGGCGACGACCTCCTCCGCGCGACGGCGGTCGTAGGTGTGGCTGGTCAGATTGCGGGCGTCGCGGTAGCGCTTGAACTTCGGCGCGTCGTCGATCAGCCCCGCCTCGACGGCGGCGCGGACGGCGTCCATGTAGGACAGTTCCTTGATCGCGTCGGGCGTGGCGGATATCTCGGCGAGTTGCCGGCGGATCATCTTGACGGCCAACTCGTAGGTAAACCCGTAGGCCAGGATCGCGGCGCCGCGAAACTGCTCGCGCAGGTCCGCGTCGCCGCGGGCCGTGTCCGAGTTCAGATAGGAGGCGCTCTTCTTGAGCTGTGCAAGGGCGTCCTCCAGCGAGCGGACATCGAGTGCCATGTTCGAAATTTTACCGGACTTTTTATCGTAAACGTGAGCAATGAGCGCGGTCTGACGGTGGCTTCCCTGCGCGATAAGGCGGCGCGGAATTGTTGACATATTTTATGCCACCTGTTATCCTGTGGTGGTCAGTTAAAGGTTCCGCCCCGACGATAAGAGCCCATGGGGCTCTCCCCGCAAGGGGTAGTCGGGGCGGTCATTTTTTGTAGTAGTGCGTCGTTCCGGTTCTGAATATCTCGAATTCGCTCCGGATGGCGGTAGAGATCAAGTCGTAGCTGCGTCGATCTCCCGACTCCCATTTCCTGTATATCGCCCAGTTGCAGTAGTCGGCGACCTGCAGGTATAGGTTCGCCCTTGAAGCATGATGCAGGAGTCTGTACGGCGTGTCCGCCGACAGCATCCCGGCCAGGACTGTCTTGACCGCTTTTTCGATTGCGCGACGTTTGTGCGCCATCGGCAGAGAGTCCGTCATGACGACCACCTCATCGTGATTCTTGAGGGCGCCGCTTTCGAACAAATACTTCAGCAGATAGCCGAGCATCCGAGGATAGAATTGGTCCAAGGCCTGAAGCGCCGGCCCGGTCTTGCTCTTTTCGACGATCAGCGAATCAATGCGGAGGTCGGTCAATCGTTCCCGTATCCCGGCGAAGACTTTGTCGCGCACGGCCTGCTTGTCTTCCGTGGCGTGAAAATATTCGATGTCCAAACCGAGTTCGATGAGGTCGTAGCGAAGATTCGAGAGGGGCTCGTAGAGAGTGAAGGGCCTGCCTGTCGTGATCGTCGTCAGCGTGAAGTACTTCGTGCCTGAGGGCGAAAAGTCGAGATTCCCGCCTTCGTCGAGAAAGACGTAGCAGAACTTCGGCGTCGCATTTCCAGGTAGGGTCATTCGATCAGAACCGGCCCCGTGACATTGCTTCCTTCATCGACTCAAGCGCATCTTCCAGCGCAAGTGGGCCTCACCCGCTGTCAGCCTACCAAAACGAACGGGGAACCGGCGTATCACGAATGGACGGGCGTGGAGTTTGTTCGACGTGTGGCGGCGCTGATCCCCCCTGCGCGCTAGCACGTGGTGCGCTGCTACTGGGCGCAGGGGCCGTGGTCGCCGCTTCGGTCGGCGGTGCACGCGGAACTGGGCGGCGGAGTTCCCGGCCGCAGGTATTTTAGGCGCGGCTAGGAAAATCGGCGCCAAGCGCGGTCCTGAGCGCGTCGCGGCGGGCCTTGACGGCGGCCGGAGAGGGGTTACACTCTGGCGATGAGGGGCCTGCAGTCATGACCGATCCGCGCTTGAAGGACCTCCCGGGTTGGTCCGTCTCCGCCGACGGGAAGTCGATCCGTCGCCTCTACGAGCTTGCGGGCTTCGCGGCCGCCGTCGCGCTGGTGAACGCGATCGCCGCGCGCGCGGAGGCGATGGACCACCATCCGGACCTGCACCTGACCCGCTATCGCCGCTTGGAGGTCGTGCTGACCACGCACGACGCGGGCGGCCTCACCGGGAAGGACCTCCGCCTCGCCGCCGAGATCGAGGCCCTGCCCAAGGAGTTCCGCTGATGTACATCCCAAAATACGCCGAGAGCAAAGAGCCTTCCGTGCTGCATGAGTTCATCGATCGGCATCCCTTCGGAATGCTCGTCACCTCCGCGGGCGGGCTGGAGGGAGGCCATTACCCGTTCCTGCTCGACGCGGAAGCCGGCGTGCTGTGGACGCACCTGGCGCGCGCCAACCCGCAGGCCGACGCCTTGCGCGGCGGCGCGCGCTGCCTGGCGGTGTTCGCCGGCCCGCACGCCTACGTCTCGCCGTCGATGTATGTGAAGAAGCTGCACGTGCCGACCTGGAACTACACCGCCGTCCACGCGCGCTGCGAAGCGAGCTTGGTCGAGGATGACGCGGCCATCGAGGATATTTTAAAGCGCACCGTCGCGCGCTTCGACGACCGCTGGACCTACGACCTGCCCGCCGACTTCACCGCCCAGCTGAGGCGCGCCATCGTGGGCGTGAAGCTGAAGATCGCCGCGCTGGAGGGGAAGTTCAAGCTCTCCCAGAACCGCGACCGCGAGGACTACGATTCCGTCCGGCGCGCCTTCGAGGCGCGGACCGACGACAACAGCCGTGAGCTCCTCGGCTACATGCGCCGGACCAGTCCACACCGTTAGTCTTCGAAGCGCAGGCCGCGCGGTTCCCTAGCTTCGTGCGATGCGCTCTTGCAGAAACCGGCGCTCTTCGGGATTGCGGGCGAGTCTCAACGCCGTGGAAAACGCCTTCCGTGCCTTGAATGTGTTCTTGAGGCGCAGTTCGAACTCGCCGATGGCCGTGAAATAGAACGGATATCGGAGCAGCCGCTCGCGGTCGGCGATCTTTCCGACCTCCTCCAAGCCGGCCCGGGGTCCGTCGCGCTGAGCCAGCGCGATCGCGCGATTGAGGGCGACGACCGGCGAGGGTTGGATCCGCATTAGGGTCTCATAAAGCGAGACGATCGCCCCCCAGTCGGTCTCGCGGATGCCGCGGGCGGCGGCATGCTCAGCCGCAATGGCGGCCTCGATATGGTAGACCGTCATCTCCTCCCCTTGTGCCGCCAACGCCAGATGGCGTAATCCCGCGTCGATGAGGCCCTTGTCCCACAATGAGCGGTCCTGGTCGACCAGAAGAATCAGGTCGCCGCCGGCGCTGCGCCGTGCCGGCAGGCGTGCGGCGTCGAGATCCATGAGCGCGGCAAGCGCGTGTGCCGGCGGCGTCGTGGTCAGAGGGTTTTCGAGCAGCAGGGAGGCCAACCGCATGGCTTCGTGGCAGAGTTCCTGGCGAATGGCGGTCTGAGGCGACGCGCCATGGTAGCCTTCGTTGAACAGAAGATAAAGAGCCCGCAATACTGCCGGAAGTCGCGACGCCACGTCGCCCGCGCCTTTGAGTTCGAACAATTCGCGCGAATCGGCCAGCGTTTTCTTGGCGCGCGCCAGGCGCTTCTCCATGGCCGCCGGCCGCTTGAGGAATGCAGCGGCCGTCTCATCCGTGCCGAATCCGCAGAGCAGATGCAGTATCAGCGCGATCTGGGTTTCCGCAGGCAGCTTCGGGTGTACGCAGGAGAACATCATCCGCAACTGCGTGTCGGTGACGCCGCCGGCGTCAAAGGCCGCATCCAGCGCCGGCGCGCGCGTCCATTCGGACTCGAGGAGACGCGAGACCTCGGGGGCGAACTTTCGAGCCGTCCCTTGGCGCCGCAGCGCGTCCAAGGCCCTCCGCTTGGCCGTCGTCATCAGCCAAGCGGAGGGGTTCTTGGGCACGCCGTAGAACTTCCAGGTCTCCAGCGCGCGGATAAACGCATCCTGAACGACGTCCTCGGCCAGCGCGAGGTTTTGGGTTCCGAACAGTCCCGTGAGTACCGCGACGAGCCGCCCCGCCTCGCGGCGGAACAGATGCTCTTCGAGTTCCACTACAGGTTGAGCGGCCTGACCGGGCGAACTTCGACCAAGCCGCCGGCCTCGATCACGGGGCAGCCCGAAGCGATCTTCGCCGCCTCATCGAGGTCCCGCGCTTCGATGACGGAATAGCCGCCGATGACGTCCTTGGTCTCCGCGTAGGGGCCGTCGGTCACGGATTTCTTCTTGCCGATGACTTTCCCGGCGTCTTCCAGGGGCTGGCCGATGCTCTTGAGCTGGCCCTTGTCCGTCATGTCCTTGAACCAGGCACGCCATTTCTTCATGGTTTGCTGGGCTTTCTCGGGGGAGCCCATCGTCTCCCGGCTGACCTCCGGCGAACGGCGGTACAACATGATGAATTCGCTCATGGTTTTCTCCTGTGTTTCGCGTCTTGTCCTTCGACCCATGAACGTTCGAAGACGCCGCGAACGGACATTCGACATCCTATGACTTCCGACAAAGTCCTACAACGCCGGAGTCTGGGCCTTGACAGGCAACTAATTAGTTGCCTATAATGAGGGCATGGAGAAGCAAGCCGCCGTGAGCGCCGCGGACCTCGTCTTCAAGGCCCTGGCCGACGCCGGCCGCCGTCGTCTGCTGGATCGCTTGCGCGTCAAGGGCGGCAGGACGCTGAATGAGCTGTGCGAGGGCATGAGCATGAGCCGCCAGGCGGTGACCAAGCACCTCGATCAGCTTGTCGAGGCCGGCCTCGTGGAAATTCGACGAGTCGGCCGCGAGCGTCTTCACTATTTGAATCCCGTCCCGATCCACGACCTGGCGCGGCGTTGGATTCGGCCGTTCGAGGACGCCCGCTTGGATGCCTTGCGCGATCTAAAGTCGCAACTGGAGAAATAATATGACCACGAAAACGAAGACCGAGACATTCGTCTACGCGACCTACATCCGCACCACGCCCGAGAAGCTGTGGGAAGCCCTCACTAACGGCGACTTCAGCGAAAAGTACTGGATGGGCTTCCGCGTCGAGCTCGAGCCGAGGGTCGGCGGGCGCATCCGCATACTCCCGCCCAAGGGAAGCGTGGGACGCAGCGATCATGGCGGCGACATCTTGGCCTGGGAGAAGCATAAGCGGCTGAGCTACACCTGGATGAAGGAAAAGCATGAAACCGACCCCGCGCGCGACGGGCTCTCGCGCGTGACCTACGAGCTCACGCCCGCGGGCGACCACGTGAAGCTGGTCTTGATTCATGAGAACCTGAGTTCCAACGACGTCGTGGACGATCCGAACACGTTCCGCGGCATCAACAACGGCTGGCCGGCCGTGCTCAGCGGCCTCAAGAGCCTGCTCGAGACCGGTAAGGCGATCGATTTCGTGCTGCCGGCGGACTCTCAGAATTGCTGAGGCGGCCATGGCTCAGAAATCGATGAAGCACGCTATCGGAACGCGCGAGCAGTGGTTGAAGGCGCGGCTCAAACTCCTAGAGGAGGAGAAGGCTCTCACCCGCCGGAGTGACGAGCTGGCGCGCAAGCGCCAGGCGCTCCCCTGGGTCCGGGTCGACAAGGATTACGAGTTCGCCACCGAGAACCGAAACGGCGCGTTCCAGGCCCGCCGCGACCTCGCACGCCGGCATGTGCGGAGTCGATTGGAGCATGTATCTGCGCGAGATGTCCGGCATGAGCTCGTTCGTAAGGGACGGCGGGCGCGTCTACCGCGCTTACTCAACCTACGCGCGCGGGCTCGACGGTCTCTGGGGAATGTATCAGTGGCTGGACCGTGCTCCCAAGGGGCGCAACGAGGGCGACGGACCTTGGTGGCGCCGTCACGACGAGTACGAAAAGCGTTGAGCGGGAGGGCGGATCAAAATGTGCCCTATCTGCGCGGCAATTTTAATCGGAGGCGCGGCGTCAGCCACAGGACTCACTTCCTGGGCAGCTTCTCGGCGCCGCAAACGCCATCGCCGAACTTGCGGCGATGAAGAAGGCCGTCCGCTCTCGGCCGGTTTGGGGCAGCGCAAAAAATAGGAGCCCCGCTCTTGCGAGCGGGGCTCCTTATGATTGCGGCGCGTCCGGACTTTAGGCGACCGCGAGGGCCCGGCGCTTCGCGCTTTTGCCGGTGACTTCATCGCGCAGGGCTTCGGCCTTGTCCGTCTTCTCCCACTCGAAGCCTTTCTCCGCGCGGCCGAAGTGGCCGTAGGCGGCGGTCTGGCGGTAGATGGGGCGGCGCAGCTTGAGCGTGTCGATGATGCCCTTGGGCGTCATTGGGAAGAGCTTGCGCACGGCGGCCTCGATGCGGGCCTCGTCGGCCGTGCCGGTGCCGTGCGTGTCGAAGTAGACGCCCACGGGCTCGGCCACGCCGATGGCGTAGGCGAGTTGAACGGTGCACTCCTCGGCCAGGCCCGCGGCCACCACGTTCTTGGCGATGTAGCGCGCCATGTAGCAGGCGGAGCGGTCCACCTTCGTCGGGTCCTTGCCGGAGAACGCCCCGCCGCCGTGCGGCGCGCGGCCGCCGTAGGTGTCCACGATGATCTTGCGTCCGGTCAGGCCCGTGTCGGAGGCGGGGCCGCCGACCACGAACTTGCCGGTGGGGTTGACCAGGAAGCGGGTCTTGTCGTCGATCAGGCGCTTGCCCAGGACCGGGCGGATGATCGTGTCGATGATCTCCTTGCGTGCCTTTTCCGTGATCTGGCTGCCGGACTTGTCCAGGATTTCCGGCCCGTGCTGGGTGGAGAGCACCACGTTGTCGACGCGCACCGCGCGGCCGTCCAGGTACTCGACGGAGACCTGGGACTTGCCGTCCGGGCCCAGATAGGACAGCTCGCCGGACTTGCGCACCTCGGCCAGCTTCTTGGTCAGCTTGTGGGCCAGCATGATGGGCAGCGGCATCAGCTCGTCGGTCTCGCGGCAGGCGTAGCCGAACATGATGCCCTGGTCGCCGGCGCCGCCGGTGTCCACGCCCTGGGCGATGTCGGGAGACTGGCGGCCGATGGCGCTCAAGATGGCGCAGGAGGCGGAGTCGAAGGCGTATTCGGGCCGGGTGTAGCCGATGTCCTTGACGACGGAGCGCACCAGCTTGTCGACGTCGATGTAGGTCTTGGTCGTGATCTCGCCGCCGACGATCACAAGCCCGCGCGCGACGAACGTCTCGCAGGCCACGCGGCCGGTGGGGTCTTCCGTCAGCACGGCGTCCAACACGGCGTCGGAAATCTGGTCGCAGACCTTGTCGGGGTGGCCTTCGGTCACCGACTCGGAATTGAAGTAGTACTTGCCCTTGCGCATGTTCGTCCTCCGCTGTCGCGCTGTGGGCGGCTTGGGCCGCCGGCGACAGGATTTTGCATTATATCAATTTCC
>JAJZQS010000166.1 GCA_021806745.1 bacterium | reverse complement strand
AAGTCGGCGGCGGAGTTGATGGTCGCCGACAAGTCCGAGCTCAATTTGCACCGCTTCCGCCTGGGCCGCTTCAAGCTGCGGCGGCGCTGACGCGCATGGGCGGGGTCCTGTTCGTCGAGAACGAGGACTCGTTCAGTTGGAACTTGATCGATTCCCTGCCCGTCGCCCGTTCGCGCGTGCGGGTGGTTTCGGCGCGCGCCGCGCGGCGCGATTTGTCGCTGCTTGAGCGGGCGGCGGTGATCGTCGTCGGGCCCGGCCCGCGCGATCCGGTTCGCGCCGGCCTGGTGGGGCTTGTGCGCCGGGCGGCCGCGCGGCGCAAGCCCATTCTCGGCGTCTGCCTGGGCCACCAGGCTTTGGGTTTGGCGTTCGGCGCGAGGCTTGAGCGCTCGGCGCCCGCGCACGGCGAGACCGCGCGCGCGGTCTTCCGCCGCTCGCGGATGTTTCCCGGGATGCGGGGCGGCGCGACGGTGATGCGCTACCACTCGCTGTCCTTGCGCTGCGTGCGCGCGCCGCTGCGCGAGGTCGCGGCGCTTGCCGACGGGACGGTCATGGCCGTTGAGCATGAGTTTCTGCCGATGGCCGGGGTGCAGTTTCATCCGGACAGCTTCGCGACTCCGCGGGGCCGAGAGCTTGTCGCGGCGTTTTTCCGCGCCGCGGCGGAGGCGTCGTGAGGCTCGACTCGCTGGAATCCGAAAAGAGCTTCGCGCTCTTGGCGCCGGGCTACGGCGGTCCGGGCTGGACCTTGCTGCGGGGCTTGTCTCCGGCCGCGGCGCGCGGGCGCGGACCGCGGCTGGTCTTCGCGGGCTTCGAGAGCGCGGACGCGAGGGTCTTTCGCGCGCGCTTCGTCGAGACGGTCGCTTCGGAGCTCGGCCCCGATCCGGGGCCGCTGCGGCCGCGGCTCGACGCGCGCGGACACGCCGCGAAAGTCGCGCGCATCCGCGCGGCGATCGCGCGGGGCGATGTTTATCAGGTGTGCCTGTGCGCGTCGGCTCGGCTCGGGGAGGCTCGCGGCGCGGCGATTTTGCGGCGTTTCTGCCGGCGCGGCGCGCCGCGCTTCGCGGCGTGGGTCCGCCTGCCGGAGGGCCCCGAGTTCGTGACGGCTTCGCCGGAACTCTTCTTGCGCGTCGACGGCGACCGCGCGCGCGTGGAGCCGATGAAGGGCACGGCCGCGCCGGGCGCTCTGGCCGCGCTCAAGCGCAGCGGCAAGGACCGCGCGGAGTTGGCGATGATCACCGACCTCCTGCGCAACGACCTGACGCCGGTCTGCCGGCCGCGCTCGGTGCGCGTGGCGGCCGCGCGCCGTTTTTTGCGCTTGTCCTACGCGGTCCAGGCGGTCAGCGACGTGCGCGGGCGGCTGAGACCCGGCGTCGGAGCGCTGGAGGTCTTGGCGGCGCTGCACCCGGGCGGCTCGGTGACGGGCGCGCCCAAGCGCGCGGCTCTGGACATGATCCGGAAGCTGGAATCGCGTCCCCGCGGAGCTTACTGCGGGGCCTTGGGCCTGGCGAGCGGGCGCCGGGCGACATTTTCCCTTCTGATCCGCACCGCCCAGCGCGAGCCGGGCGGCTGGGTCTACGGCGTGGGCGGCGGGATCGTGTGGGGGTCCCGGCCGCGGGCGGAAAGGCGCGAGCTCGGCGTGAAGCTGGGGGCGCTGTGACGGCCTACACCGCCCTGCGCGTCGGCGAGCGCGGCGTGATTTTCTTCCAGGAGCACGCGGCGCGCTTTCGGCGGTGCGGCGGCGAGGCCGCCGAGCGGGCCTTCCGGGATTTCGCCGCGCGCGCGCGCGTCGGCTGTTGGACGGTCCAAATCGACGAATCGGGCGTGCTGTCGTCTCGACCGATGGCGGGCTCGCGGCTGTTCGACGGGATGCCGGCGCGCCTGGCGAAAAGTCCTCTGGCGCCGGGCGCGGGTCTCGTGGAAAAGCCCTCGCCCCCGGGGCCCTACGGCGCGCTGCGCGTTCACGGCATCAGCGTCCTGCTGACCTCGCCGGACGGCGCGGAAATTTGGGAGTCGTGCAGCGCGGCGGTGCTGGCCTTCGACGGCCGCGGCCTGATCCACCCTCCCGACGACCGTCCGCGCGTGCGCTCGGTCGCCGAGACCTGTCTGCGCGCGCTCTTTGCCGCGCGCTCCGCGCCGATCCCCGCGGACTCACGCGCTCTCATCCTGGTCAACGCCGTCAAGGGCGTCTGCGTGCTGGCCGCGCCGCGCTCTCAGGACTTTCCGCCCGCGCTCCTGTCCGAGCTTCGCGCCGCCGTGGAATCCTCGGCCCGCCGCGCCTGAGCCCTTTGCGCGCCCGCGGCCGAATTACTAAACGAAAACAGTTTAGCGTTTAGTAATACTATATGCTAAACTGTTAGCGTATGGTAATACGCAGCTTTTGGCTTGAGCGCGTCGAGTCCGCCTGGAAGGAGCGCTCCCTGCTGTGGCTGCGCGGCGTGCGCCGCGCGGGCAAGACCTCGCTGTGCCGCGGTCTGCCGCGCGTCGAATATTTCGACTGCGAGCTCCCGCGCGCGCGCCGGCAGATGGAGGACGCCGAAGGCTTTCTCTCGGGCCTGGAGGGCAAGCGCGTCGTCCTGGATGAAATCCACCGCCTTTCGGATCCCGCGCAGCTGCTCAAGATCGCGGCCGACCACTTCCCGTCCATCAAGGTGATCGCGACGGGCTCCTCCGCTTTGGAAGCGATGGCGGGCTTTCGCGACAAGCTCACGGGCCGCAAGCGCGACCTGTGGCTGACGCCGATGAACGCGGCGGATCTGGCCGATTTCAAAGGAACGCTGCGCCGGCGGCTGGTCCGCGGCGGCCTGCCGCCGTTCTTCCTGGCGGAGTCCGACCCCGAGAAGGACTTCCAAGAATGGATCGACTCCTTCTGGGCCAAGGACATCCAGGAACTGTTCCGTCTGGAGCGGCGCGCCTCTTTCGGGAAGTTCGTCGAACTTCTCTTCGCCCAGAGCGGCGGCCTATTCGAGGCCTCGCGCTTCGCCGCACCCGCGGAAATCAGCCGCGCCAGCGTCACCAACTACCTGGCCGTGCTGGAAGCCGCGATGGCCGTCCTGGTCGTGCGTCCCTTCAGCACGCGACGCTCCACGGAGATCCTGTCCACGCCCAAGGTTTACGCCTTCGACACCGGCTTTGCCTGCTACTTCAAAGGCTGGTCCGAGCCGCGACCGGAGGACATGGGCCACCTTTGGGAGCACTTCGTCCTCAACGAGCTCCACTCCTGGGGCTGGCGCCCGAACTATTGGCGCGACAAGCAAGGCCACGAGATCGATTTCGTCCTGGCCGCCCCCGGCCGCGGTCCGACCGCCATCGAGTGCAA
>JAJZQS010000055.1 GCA_021806745.1 bacterium | reverse complement strand
ACGGGGGAACTGACCATGGGCCGCTTGCTGCGTCTGCTCGCCGCGGACTTCCCGTCACCGCGACTTGCCGCATCGTCATGAGCCACATTTCAAAACCCCATGAACTTGGAGAGACTCCCCCTTGCGTACGAGGGCCCGGCGGTATAAACTCCTTGGCGAAGCGCCGTGAATCGTGTGTTCGACGAACCAGGGGGGGGCCATGGTATTCAGATTTTCGCGTCGGATGCTCGCATTCTCGTGCGCGTTCGCGGTCCTCGCGGTCTCGGTTTCCTTGGCCCAGCAGGGCGCCTCGGACCAGCTCAAGAAAAACTTCCAAAGCGGCCGGGCGGCTTCGCGAGCGAGCGATGCGAGCGCCGCCTCTCAGGCCGCGTCCCAAGGCTTCGACGGGGGCGCTTTGGCTTCCCGCTCGGCGTCCGCAGCGAGTCCCGGGCCCGGCGCCTACAGCGATCAAGCCAATTCCACGCAGTGGCAAACTGATCCGAGCAAAAACGGCTCGCAAAGCGCCTCCCAAGACGGAGGTTGCCCGTCGGGGCAGGCCGTAGACGCCAACGGCAATTGCGCGTCCCTGAGTACCCCGCCGTCAAAAAACGCCGCCCCCTGGCAGAAACTCATCGACATCGCGACGATGATTCTCCTGGTCATCTCCGCGCTTTCGCTGGCGCGCATGGTCGCGACCGACCCCGTGACCAAGCTCTGGATCAGCCGCGCGATCATGGCTTTGGGTGCGATCCTGACCCTGCTGGGAATCGCGATCTTGGCCAGCGGACAAAAGTTGCAGGGCGCCATCCTGACGGCCATCGGCGCTTTCACCACCGTGGTGGCTTACAAGCAAACCGTGATGAGCGAAGAAGAGATCGCCCATGCGGCGGCGGCGCCGCAAATCGGACTGGCCGCGTCCCAACTCGCCAAGCAGGCGACGGCGTCGACTCCCAAATAGAAGCCGGGGCCGGCGGGCGAAAAGCTATAATCGGCTCCTCGCCATGAAGACCAGCTCAGAGCTCCGCCGTTCATATCTCGATTTCTTCGTCCGGCGCGGCCACGCGCTCAAGGAATCCGCGCCGATCGTCCCCGTCGGCGACGCATCGCTGATGTTCAACTCCGCGGGCATGGTCCCCTTCAAGCCCTACTTCCTGGGACTCAAGACCGACCTCTCGCGCGCCACCTCCTCGCAGAAGTGCTTTCGCACCACCGACATCGACCGCGTCGGCGCGACTTTGCGCCACTTGACTTTCTTCGAGATGCTCGGCAACTTCTCCTTCGGCGACTACTTTAAGAAGGAGGCCGTCGCGTGGGCCTGGGAGTTCCTGACGCGCGAGGTCGGCCTGGACCCGCGCCGACTTCACCCGACGGTGTTCCAGGATGATCCCGAGGCCGTCGATCTGTGGCGCGCCGTCGGCTGTCCCAACCCCGCCGTGCGCCTCGGGGAAGACACCAATTTTTGGAACATGGGCCCCACCGGCCCGTGCGGACCGTGCTCCGAGATCTACTACGACCTGGGCCCTGAATTCGGCTCCGGACCGCAAGATATCGTCGGCGGCGACGGCGACCGCTATCTGGAAATCTGGAACCTGGTCTTCACCGGCTTCGACCGCCAGCCAGACGGCTCGCTCAAGCCCCTGGCGCGCCCCTGCATCGACACCGGCATGGGCCTGGAGCGGCTGTGCTTCGTCGCGCAGGGCGCGGCCTCGCCGTTCGCCACGGACTTATTCGCGCCGATCTCCGAGGGCGCGGCCAAGATCATCGGCTGCGACCCTCGCGCGCCCAAGAACCAAATGGGGCTGCGCGTGATCGCCGATCACGCGCGCGCGGCGACGATGCTCTTGGCCGAGGGCCTGATCCCGTCCAACGTCGAGCGCGGCTACGTTCTGCGCCGTCTGATCCGCCGCGCCGCGCGCTACGGCCAACTGCTCGGCCACGACCGTGCGTTTCTGCACGAACTCGCCGGCTCCGTGGTCGACATCTTCGCGCCGGGCTATCCGGAACTGCGCGCGGCCCTGCCGCACGTCCAAAGCGCCCTGCGCGCAGAGGAGTCGAAATTCCTGGAGACGCTGCGCTCCGGCGAGGCCGAACTGGCCAAGATACTGGACAAGGGAGGGCGCGCCCTGCCCGGCGAGCAGGCGTTCCGGCTTTACGAGACCTTCGGCTTCCCCCTGGAACTGACCCGAGAGATCTGCGCCGCGCGGGGCGTGGAAGTCGACGAAAGGTCGTTTCTCGCCGCGCGCGACAAGGCCGTCGAGATCGCGCGCGCTTCCTGGCGCGGCTCGGGCGAGCAAAGCCTGACCGCGCTCGCGGCCAACGCCCCCAAGACGGTCTTTCTCGGCTACGACGTACTGGAAACCTCGGCCAAGGTCGTGGCTTCCGCGCCCGGCCTCGTCGCGCTCGACCGCACGCCGTTCTACGCCGAGGGCGGAGGCCAAGTCGGCGACACCGGAGACCTGCTCAGCCGCGACGGGCGCAGCCTGCTGGCGCGAGTGCTCGACACGCACAAGCATGACGGCGTGTTCGTTCACGCGCTCGAAGGCGGCGCGACGCTGCCGGTGGGCTCCGAGGTGCTCGCGCGCGTCGACGCGCAAAGGCGCGCGCGCGTGATGCCCCACCACACGGCCACGCACCTGATGAACGAGGCGCTTCGCCGCGTGCTCGGCGCGCACGTGCGCCAGGCGGGCTCCTACGTGGGCCCCGACAAACTGCGCTTTGACTTCACGCACCCGAGACCGATGACGCCCGAAGAGATCGCCCGCGTGGAGACGATCGTCAACGACGAGATCCGCGCGGCGCTTCCAGTCAGGCCGCAGTGTCTGCCCGCCGCGCGCATCGGCGAACTCGGCGCGACGACCCTGCTTGGCGAAGATTACGGAAGCCAACCGCGCTTCCTGCTCATCGGCGCCAAGGGCTGGGACGATCCGAAGGACCGCTTCAGCCTGGAATTGTGCGGCGGCACGCACGTCGCCAACACGGCCGACATCCTCGCCTTCAAGATCGTCAAGGAGTCCTCGGCTTCCGCCGGCGTGCGCCGCATCGAGGCGCTGGCCGGACGCGCGGTCGAAGAGCACGCGGCCGCCGCGCGCGAGGCCGAGCGCCGAGCCAAAGCCGAGGCCGCGGCGCGCAGAAGCGCCCTCGCCGCGGAGATCGAATCTCTGGGCGGCAAGGCGTCCAGCGCCGACGGGCTCAAGCAATTGGAGAGCCGCTTGGCCGAATTGAAAGCCGGACGCCTCGCCGAGCGGGTGCACGACGCGCGGCAAGTCGTCGAGATCAAGGGCGTGCGTCTGTGCGCTCAGCGCCTGGACGGCGCCGATCCCAAGTCCCTGCGCGGGCTCAGCGACAAGGTCAAGGCCGAGGTCGGCTCCGGCCTGGTCTTCTTGGCCGCGCCCGGCGCGGGCAAGCTCAGCTTCGTGTTGGCGGCCACGCCGGACATGGCCGCCAAGGGCGTGGACGCGGCCAAGATCGCCAAGGCCTTCGCCGCCGCTCGCGGCGGCTCGGCCGGCGGCCGCGCCGACTTCGCGCAGGGCGGCGCCGCCGACGGAGACTGGAACGACGCGGTCGCGGGGCTGACCGCGCTGATCTGATGGCAACGGAGAACGCATGCCTCTGACCTCCTCCATCGCCGCGCAGATCGAGGCCGCCTTCGACTACCGCGGACACGCGACCGTGACGCTGACCGACGGGCGCAAGTTCGAGGGCTTCCTGTTCAACCGGGAACTCGCGCCGCTCAAGGGCGAGGCCTACGTCGAACTCATCGTCAAGGACTCCGATCAGCGCCTGCGTCTGCCGGCCGATTCGGTGGCCGAAGTCGCGCTGACCGGCAAGGATTTCGCCCAGCCGTTCGTACCGCCTTCCAAGGAGAAGCCATGAAACAGTTCTTGGCCGGAATCGCCGCCGCCGGAATCGCCGCGCTCGTCGGCGCCTACGCGTTCGTCGTGCTGGGCCTGATGCCCGCCAACGCCGACGCCCCGCCGCCGGCGCTCGAGCGCTGGGCCGCGCACAAGTCGCTGCACGCGACGCTGGCACGGGAGGCGCCGAAAGGCCCCAATCCCGTCGCCTTGAACGACGAGAACCTGATCGCCGGCGTCAAGCTCTACGCGGCCAATTGCGCGATTTGCCATGGCGCCGCAGACGCCGCGGCCTCGAACATCGCCCTAGGCCTCTACCAGAAGCCGCCGCAGCTGGCCAAGGACGACGTCACCGACGACCCCGAGGGCGTGACCTACTGGAAGGTCTACCACGGAATCCGCATGACCGGCATGCCCAGCTTCTCCAAGACCTTGACCGAGACGCAGGTCTGGCAGTTGGCGCTGTTTCTCAAGCACATGACCGGACTGCCGCCGGCGGCCAAGAAGGCGTGGCTGGCCGTTCCCAGCCAGAAGACGCCGTCTTGAAGTGACGCCGCGCCGGCTCGCGGCCGCGCTCGTCTTGATTGCGCTTGCGGCCGCCTGCTCGCGCAAGCCCGGACCGCCGGCTCCGGACGCGGGACTGCCCGCGCTCCTGCAGGCGCCGACGGCGAGCCTAGGCTCCCTGTCCCAACTGCGCGGGCGGGCGGTCGTGCTTGATTTCTGGGCCACCTGGTGTCCGGCCTGCGTGGAAAGCCTGCCGCACATGAACGCGCTGGCCGAAAAATTCGCGGGGCGGCCGGTCGTTTTCCTGTCCGTCACCGACGAGGACCGCGCGACGGTGCTCGCGTTCATGAAGACGCACCCGATCAAGCCGTGGGTCGGCCTCGACGAAGGCTCGCGGATGACCGAGGCCTTCGGCGTGCGCGAGATCCCGCAGACCTTCGTCATCGACCGCTACGGCCGCATCCGCCACAAGCTCAGCCCCTCGTTTCTCTACGCCTCCGACATCCAGGACGCGCTCGACGCGCCGCCGCCGAAGCCGGACAACAATGTCCGGCATTAGCGTTGCGTAAGTGGAGGTCGGGCCGCCCCGCGCGGCCGGAGGACGCCATGACACGAGCCCTGAGCGATTTTTTTCAAAAAGACCACCAGGAGATCGACGCGCTGATGGCCGCCGTGGACTTCGCCTCGCCCGAGGCGGACGAGGACTTCTCAGATTTTGCGAGAAGGCTCGAGCGCCACATCGGCTGGGAGGAGCGCCTCTTGTTTCCGGCCGCGGCCGACGCCGAACCGGCGCTGTCCCGGGGCCCGATCGCCGTCATGCTCGCCGAGCACGAGCAGATCCGCGGCCTGATCAAAGCCGTGGAGGACGCCCTGGAATCCGGCGAGAAGGACGCCGCGCGCGAGCGTGCCGGGGAACTGCAGGACTTGCTGGCCGCGCACAACATGAAGGAGGAACGCATCCTCTACCCGGCCTGCGACGACCTGCTGGGCCCGACGGGCGCCAAGCGAGTGCTGGACTCTCTGCCGCGCTGAAACGGCCGCGGCACGGCGGCGGGCTTACTTCTTGCCGCCGCCGTTGAGCGCCGCGGCCTTGGCTCCGGTGATCACCTCGTCGATGATCCCGTAGGCCTTGGCCTCCTCGGCGGACATGTAGTTGTTGCGCTCCATGTCGCGATTGACCTTTTCGAAGGTCTGGCCGGTGTGCTTGGCCATGATCTCTTCCAAGACCTTGCGCGTGTGCGCCATCTCCTTGGCCTCGACGATGATGTCGGTGGCCTGGCCGGAGATGCCGCCGACCAGAGGCTGGTGGATCATGATGCGCGAGTTGGGCAGCGCGTATCGCTTGCCCTTGGAGCCGGCGGCCAGAATCACGGCGCCAAAGCTCATCGCCATGCCCATGCAGATCGTGGTGATCGGCGACTTGATGAACTGCATCGTGTCGTAGACCGCCAGGCCCGCCGTGACCATGCCGCCGGGGCTGTTGATGTAGAGGTTGATGTCCTTGGTGCTGTCGTCGCTGTCCAGGTACAGGAGCTGGGCGATCAGCGTGTTGGCCGAGTCCGTGGTGAACTCGCCTTCATAGCCGCCCACGAAAATGATGCGGTCCTTCAAAAGCCGGGAGTAGATGTCGTAGCCGATGACCGAGCCCTGGTTGGCGCGCTCGATGACTTGAGGGATGAGATTCATGGCGCCATTAGAGCAAATGGCTCCGCGCCCCGCAAGGCGGCCGGCGCGGGAAGAATTTGATATCGTGGCTCCGTGGCCGATTCACTGCTGATCAAGAACGCCCGGCGCGTGGCGCTGATGGACGACGCTGGAACCGAGCTTGCCGACGCCGACGTGCTCACTCGCGGGCGAGAGATCGCCGCGGTCGGCCGCGGTCTCTCGGCCGAAGGCGCGCGCGTTCTCGACGCGCGCGGCTGCGTGGTGATTCCCGGCATGGTCAACACGCACCATCACCTCTGCCAGACGCTGACGCGGGCCACGCCCGGCGCGCAGGACGCCAAGCTCTTCGATTGGCTCGTCTATCACTACAAGATTTGGCGGCGCCTGACCCCGGAGCTTGCGGCTCTGGGCGCGCGCGTGGGCCTAGGCGAGCTTCTGCTCACCGGCTGCACGACCTCCACCGACCACACCTATCTCTACCCCCGAGGCTCCACGGGACTCGTCGATGCCCAGATCGCGGCGGCGCGCGAACTCGGCATCCGCTTCCACCCGACGCGCGGCTCGATGTCGGTGGGCGAGTCCGGCGGAGGGCTTCCTCCCGACGACTGCACGCAAGACGAAGACGAAATCCTGCGCGACGGCGAGCGCCTGGTGGCCAAATACCACGACTCCGCGCGCCTGTCGATGTGCCGCGTGGGCCTAGCACCCTGCGCGCCGTTCTCGGTCTCGCCGGAACTCATGCGCGAGACCGCGGCGCAGGCCCGGCGCTGGAAGGTCCGGCTGCACACGCACCTGTGCGAGACGCTCGACGAGACCGAGTATTGCCTGGCGCGCTACAAGATGCGCCCGATCGACTTCGTCGAGTCCTTGGGGTGGCTGGGACCCGACGTGTGGCTGGCGCACATGGTGCACGTCGAGGATCGCGAGATCACCCGCCTGGCGCGCGCCGGCGTCGCCGTCGCGCACTGCCCGTCGTCGAACTTCCGACTGGGCTCGGGAGTACCGCCGGTCAGGAAATTCCTCGACGCGGGCGTGTCCGTGGGCCTGGCCGTGGACGGCTCGGCCTCCAACGACTCCTCGGACATGCTCGGCGAGGTCCGCCAGGCGACGCTCGCGCATCGAGTCAAGTCCGGCGTGGGCTCCATGCCCGCGCGCGAGGCGCTGCGCATGGCCACGCGCGGGGGCGCCGCCGCGCTCGGGCGCGACGACATCGGGCGCATCGCGCCGGGCATGGCCGCGGATTTGGCCGTGTTCGACACCGACCGCGTGGACTTCGCCGGCGCCGCGGGCGACCCGGTGGCCGCTCTGGCGCTGTGCGGCGCCTCGCACCGGACCAAGTGGACGATCGTCGACGGCAAGGTCGTCGTCGAGGACGGACTCCTGGTCGGCGTCGACGAGCGCGAACTCGCGCGCCGCGCCGACGCCGCGTGCATGGATTTGCTCAGGGCCGCGGGTGCGGCCGCGCGCTAAGGCTACTCCATCGCCACGTGCCCGACCGGGGCCTGGCCGCGCACGAACAGCCAGGCCAGCGGACAGAAGGCGATGCAGACTAGGGCCATCCAGCGGAAAGCGTCCAGATACGACAGCATCGCCGCCTGCGCCAGCACCTCGCGATACATCAGGCCCACCGGCGCCGACAACGGCGCGCCCGCGCCCAGCGCCGCCGACATCCGCGCCGCGCCCGAGCGGAAGGCTTGATCATACGGCGACACCCGCGAGACCAGAATCGACTGGTGCGTCTGCGCCGCGCGCGTCTGCATCGCGACCATGATCGAGATGCCGATCGACGCGCCGAGGTTGCGCAAAAGCGCGTAGAGCCCGGTGGCCTGCTGGATCTGATGGCGCGGCAGCGTGGAGATCGCGAGCGTCGTCAGCGGCACGAAGATGAAACCCATGCAAAATCCGCTGAGCACCAGCGGCCAGGAGATGTTGGCCGGGGTGATCTCCATGTTCAGCCGCGTCAGCAGCAGCGTGGACAAGCCCAGGCCCAGAAAGCCGCCCATCATCAGGGCGCGGTTGTCCACTTTCTTGACGACGCGGCCGACGACCATCATCGACAAAAACGAGCCCACCCCGCGCGGGGTCATCGCCAAGCCGCTTTGCAGGGCCGGGTAACCGAGCAAGGTCTGCATGAATATGGGCAGCAGCGCCGTGGAGCCGTAGAGCACCGCGCCCAGGATCGAGATAAGCAATGTGGCCAGCGCGAAGTTGCGATTGGTCATCAGCCGGATGTTGACGATCGGGTGAACCTCGCGCAGTTCCCAGATCACGAACGCGATCAGAGCCGCGGCCGAAACGGCCGTCGACCAGCAGATCCAAGTCGCGCCGAACCAGTCCGCCTCCTGGCCCTTGTCCAGGATGATCTGCAGCAGCCCTATGCCCACCGCCATCAGCCCGAAGCCGATGTAATCGACGGCCGCGGCTTTCATCTTGGCGATCCACGGGGGATCCTCCACGAACGCCTGCTGCATCAGAAGGCCCGCGATGCCGATGGGCAAATTGATGTAGAAGATCCACCGCCACGAGTAGTTGTCGGTGATCCAGCCGCCGAGCGTGGGACCGATGATCGGCATCACGACCACGCCCATCCCGTAGGCCGCCATCGCCACGCCGCGCTCCTCGGGAGGAAAGCACTCGAGCATGATCGCCTGCGCCAGCGGCTGCAGTCCGCCGCCGCCGATGCCCTGCAGCACGCGCGCGAAGATGAGCTGGGGCAGGCTCTGCGCCATCCCGCACAGCGCCGAGGACGCGACGAACAGCGCCACGGAAAACGCCAGATAGCGCTTGCGCCCGAACCAACTCGACAGCCAGGCGGAAGCCGAGAGGATGACGGCGTTGGAAACCAGGTAGGAGGTAAGCACCCAGGTGGCCTCGTCGGTGGACGCCGATAGGTTTCCGGCGATGTGGGGCAGGGCCACGTTGGCGATGGAGGTGTCGAGCACCTCCATGGAGGTCGCCAGCATCACCGCGATGGTGATCAACCACGGCGAGTGGCGAGGCTTCCAGGCGGCGTTGTCGGCGGCGGCGGTCATGGGGTGAAAACTTTGGAAACTATTGCGGTATTTAGAGTTTATTATAGTCGATCCCGGGCCGGGAGTCAACCCGTAGTCTTTTCCAATGCAAGATGAGCCTGGAGAAACCCGTGTTTCTAACGCAAGATGAGCCTGAAGAAGGCTTCGTAAGGCGTCGGCGCGGCGTGGTAGCCTGAGTCCATGATGATGACCATGGACGACACGAAGATCACGACGCTGGATCAAATCCGGCGAGTCCTGGCTGGCGGTCGGGATATCGCGTTCAAGGCGGCACATCGAGAACAGCGCCACGCTTGGATCGCGGCGGTCCTCAAGCGCTTCCGGTATTTCGATCTCAAGCGCAGCGAGAAAGGCACGGTGAAAGTCTACTTGGAGCGGCTCAGCGGCCTCTCTCGCGCTCAGATCACGCGCCTGTTGGCCGTCTACCTCCTGACGGGCGCGATACGACCGGCCAAGCCTCGCCGCAACCGCTTTCCCTCGATGTACACGGCCGCCGACAAGGAGCTTCTGGCCCTGACGGACAACGCTCATGGGCGCCTGTCCGGTCCCGCGACGAAGAAGATTCTTGAGCGGCAGCATGATGTCTGCGGCGACAAACGCTTCGTGCGGCTGCGAATAATTTCCGTCGCGCACATCTACAACCTGCGTCAGAGCCGCGTCTACCAGACGCACGCGCTGACGTTCTCCAAGACGCAGAGCGTTCGCGTGGCTATCGGTGTCAGGCGCAAGCCCAATCCCCGAGGGCGGCCCGGCTACCTCCGAGTGGATACGGTGCACCAGGGCGATCTCAACGGGGTCAAGGGCGTCTATCACATCAACCTTGTCGACGAGGTCACTCAGTGGGAGATCGTCGTCTGCGTCGAGGCGATCTCGGAGGCGCATCTGGAGCCCGCGCTTGACGCGGCGTTGGCGATGTTCCCGTTCGAAATCTTGAACGTCCACTCGGACAATGGCGGGGAGTACATCAACGGCACGGTCGCCAAGTTGCTCAACAAGCTGCTCGTCGAGCAGACGAAGTCTCGCTCGGGACGCACCAACGACAACGCGCTGGTCGAGAGCAAGAACGGCAGCGTCATCCGCAAGCACATGGGCTATTGGCACATCGAGCGCAAGCACGCGCCGGTCATCGACCAGTTCTACCGCGACCACTTCGCCGTGTACTTGAACTTCCACCGGCCCTGCGCCTTCGCGACGGTGACCGTCGACGAGAAAGGGCGACGGCGCAAGAAGTACGAGACATCCCAGACGCCTTACGAGCGGCTCAAGTCGATCAAGGGCATTGCCAAGCACCTGCGCGAGGTCGTCACCTTGCAAGCGCTGGAAAAGATCGCCGCCAAGCAGTCGGACAACGACGCCGCCGCGGCGATGCAGACGGCGCGAGACCGACTTTTCAAGACGCTGGGAGAACTCAGCAGCTCCACGGCCGAGGCGATTGCGACCGCCGCGCGACGGCCGTGAATGCGAATGGCCGCGCGTTCAAAATCGGCGGACGAGACGGCAACGGCCACGGCCTACGTCTACGTCAACGGCATATCTCTGGATCAAGCCCACGGCCACGATAACGACGCAACGAAAGAAGAACGGACCCAAAAGCTACGCCAAACTGGCAACGGCTCCAGGCTCATTTACGGATTAGAAAATGCTCAGTCCACCGCCGGGCGCACGAGGCTGCGGAAGGCGCCGGCCAACTCCGCGCCGGTGCGAAAGCGCCGCTCGGGCTCGGGGTGGAGGGCGCGCGCGAAGAACGCGTCGATGCCCTCCGGCAGGCCCGACGCCACGCTCGAAGGCGGCGCGAAGCGCCCCAAGTCCCGGTCCACGCCCGCGCGCTCGGGCTCGAAGGCGGGGCGCCCGGTCAGGCGCTCGTAGAGCGATTCCGCCAGCGCGCGCGTCTCCTCGGCGCCGGGCGCCGACGCGGCCGCCAGAGCCAAAGCGCTCTCCGCCTGCTCGGCGGACAGGCGGCCCGAACCCGGAAGAACCGGCCGCGCGCGGGCGGTCGCGACCGAGGCCGCGCGCGCGCGCCTGCGCCTCCACGCAAGTCCCGCGGCCGCCGCCGCGATCAACGCCGCCGCCGCGCCCGCCGCGCCGCCCGCGCGCCGCCGTCGCGGCGCCAACCTCGCGCGCGCGGCGTCGTATTCCGGTCCGAAATCCGCGTCGAGCTGCGCCGCGCGCTCGTAGTCGGCCAGGGTCTCGGCGCGCGGCCGGCCCAGCGCCTCCTCGGCCACAGCGCGGCGCAAGAACGCCCGCCCACTGCCCGGATCGACGCCCAGCGCGCGCCGCGCGTCGCCGAGAGCTCCCGCCGCGTCGCCGCGCCCCACGCGCGCCTGCGAGCGCAGGCACAGAAGCGCCACCGGCGGCCCTCCGGCGTCAAGCCCCCGCGAGGCGGCGCTTTCGGCCGTCGTGAAATCCAGCGCGGCGTCGGCCGCCAGCGCCAACTGCTGCAGCGCGCGGGGATCGTTCGGCGCGGCATCGACGGCCGCCTTCGCCTGCGCCTCGGCGCCCAGAACGTCGCCGGCCGCCAGCCTGAGCACCGACTCGCGCACGGCCGCCTCGGCGCGCGCGCGGCCGTCCGCGCGCGCGGGCGACAACGCGGCGGCCGCCAGCGCCGCCGCGAAAATCCGGCCGTAAAATCGATTCATGAACGCGAAAAACGAAACGCCCGCAAAGAGTGTATCCATGCGCGGCGATATATCAAGGGCCCCGCGGCATGAGCGTTGCGCCAAAGTAGATTATGTAGATTATGAGCATGTCCGCTCAGACCGCCGAACAATCCACCTCCCGCGCCACCGTAAAACTGCTCGCCCCCTTTTTCGCGGCCTCGGCCGCGTGGGTGTTTTTTTCCGACGTCACGACGTCGAGAATCCGCGAGCCCCGGCACGCGCTCGCCTACTCGGTCTGCACCGACCTGGCGTTCCTGATCGCCCTTTTCTACCTCGTCTGGCGGGTGCTGTCCCGAACGCTGGTCCATCGCACCCGGATTTTGCGCGCCTATGAGATGCTCTCGCGCGCGGACGAAGTCATCCGCGGCACCGAAGACCGCGCGAAAATGCTCGAAGAGGTCTGCCGGCTGGCCGCGAGCCTGGGAGGCTACCGCCTGGTCTGGGTCGGCCGCGGGCTTCACGACGAGGCCAAGACCATCAGCTTTGCGGCCGCGGCCGGGGAAACCGGCTACCTTCGCAACATCAAGGTCACCTGGAGCGACGAGCCGAGCGGCCGCGGCCCCGTCGGCATCGCCGTCCGCACCGGAAAAGCGAGTATATGCCGAAACATCGCCAACGACCAGACCATGGCCCCGTGGCGCAACCAGGCTCTCGCCCACGGCTTTCGCTCCACGGGGGCCTTCCCGTTGCGCCCCGGCCACGAACGCGCCGGGGCGATCACCTTCTACTCCGACCGCACCGACGCCTTCGACGCCGACGAGTGCGCGCTGCTCCAGCGCCTGGCCGACGCGGTCACCTTCGCGCTGGACCGCCTGGACTGGAAGCAGTCGCAGGAAAAATCCCTGGCCGCGCTCAAGACCTTGGCCCACGCCGTCGACCACAGCCCCGCGTCCATCGTCGTGACCGACGCGCAGGGAAACATCGAGTTCGTCAACCGCCGGTTTCAACTGGCCAGCGGCTTCAGCGCCGACGAGGCCCTGGGCCGCAAGCCGAGCATCCAGAAAAGCGGCGAGACCTCGCCCGAGGAATACCGGCGGATGTGGCAGGCGATCTCCTCGGGGCGGGACTGGTCGGGCGTGCTGCACAACAAGCGCAAGGACGGAACGCTGTATTGGGAGTCGGTGCTGATCTCGCCGGTGCTCGGCCCCGACGGCAAGATCGAGCGCTACATCGCCGTCAAGGAAGACATCGACGAGAAGCGCTCGCTGGAGCAGCAGCTGCGCCAGGCGCAGAAGATGGAGTCGTTGGGGGCGCTCGCCGGCGGCATCGCGCACGACTTCAACAATCTGCTCACCGTCATCGGCGGACACTGCGAACTGCTCAAGACGGACGCGACGCTCTCCGAAACGGCCCGGGAATCCCTGGGCGAGATCTCCGCCACGGTGGTCCGGGCCTCGGAGATGACGCGGCGGCTGCTCCAGTTCGGCCGCAAACAGCCCATGCGCCTGCAGCGCGCCGACCTGGCGGCTCTGGTCTGGGGCTCGGTGCGCATGATCCAGCGCCTGGTCGGCGACAACTACGCCGTCGAGTTCGTCCGCCCGGACAAGCCCCTGCACGCCGAAGTCGACGCCGGCATGATCGAGCAGGTTCTCCTGAACCTGGCCGTCAACGCGCGCGACGCCATGCCCGCGGGCGGACGCATCGCCGTCGCCGTGACCGCGGCGCCGGGCGCGCGTCCACCGCTGGGCGTCGGCCCCGCCCCGGCGCCCGCGGGCTACGCGCGGCTGTCGGTCGCCGACTCCGGCTCCGGCATCGCCGCCGAGCACCTGCCCCACATCTTCGAGCCCTTCTTCACCACCAAGGAGGTGGGCAAGGGCACGGGACTGGGGCTGTCGGTGGTCGACGGCATCGTGCGCCAGCACGGCGGCTGGATCGAAGTCGACAGCGCCGCCGGGCGCGGCACGGTCTTCGACGCCTATCTGCCCCTGTCCGCGGGCGCGGCCGCGCCCGCGCCCGAGCCGCCGCGCACGCCCGCGAGGACCGCGGCGAAGGGGCCGGGGGCCTGCACCGTCTTGCTCGTCGAAGACGATCCCGCGGTGCGCGCCGTGGCCGCCCGCGCCCTGGAGTCCCACGGCTGCGCCGTGACGCAGGCGGTCTCCGCCGAGGCCGCGCTGGAAGCCTGGCGCGCGCGCACCGGGCCGTTCCGGCTGCTGATCACCGACATGGTCATGCCCGGACGCCTCACCGGCGTGGACCTGGCCCGCCGCCTGCGCGCCGAGGACGCGTCCCTGCGCGTGCTCGTCGTCAGCGGCTACCACCCCGACATCCCTCTGGGCGCGCGCGAGGTCGGCGACGGATTTCCGTTCCTGGCCAAGCCGTTCACTCCCACGCAATTGCTGGAAGCCGCCGCCGCCGAGGCGGGCGCCTGACGGCGCGCCGCCGCTTATCCTATCATCACGGCGTGAAGCGTAGCGAGTTCGCGGCGCGGGTCTGGTCCAAGCTCGTGGCCTTCGAGCGCGCGCACGCCCTGCTGCCCGAGGGCGCGCGCGTGCTGGCCGCCGTCTCGGGCGGGGCCGACTCGACGGCGCTGGCGCATTTCCTGGCGCAGATGGCGCGGCGGCGGGGTTTGACCGTGGAATTGCTCCACATTCACCACGGCCTGCGCGGGCGCGACGCCGACCGCGACGCCCAGGCCGTGCTGGCCTTGGGGCGCGCGCTGGGCCTTACGGCTCGCGTCGCGCGCGCGGACGTGCGCGCGGCGGCCGCGCGCCGCGGCGGCGGGCTTGAGGACGCCGGCCGCGCCGAGCGCTACCGGCTTCTGGCCGCGCGCGCGCGGCGCGGGAAGTTCTCGTCGGTCGCCGTCGGACACCATCTCGACGACCAGGCCGAGACCGTGCTGCTGCACCTGCTGCGCGGCGACAGTCTGAAAGGCCTCGGCGCGATGGCGCCGCGCCGGGAGTTGGCGCCGGGCGTGAGCTTGATCCGCCCGCTGCTGGCGATCACGCGCGAGCAGACGCGCCTCTACGCGCGCGTGCACGGCCTGGCCTGGCGCGAGGACCGCTCCAACGCCGACCCGCGCTTTCTGCGCAACTGGGTCAGGCGCGAGGTCCTGCCCAAGCTCGAGCGCCGCGCGCCCGGCCTTCGCGAGCGCCTGTCGCGGCTGGCCGAGCACGCCCGCGCCGCCGCCGGTCAGCCCGCGCGCGCCTCATCGACGAGCGCGGCCGGGTAGCCGATGTCGAGCGTCTCCAGTTCGCCGACGAACGCGCGCGCGCGCGCCGCCAGCAGGCCGCGCTTGGGCAAACCCAAGGTCAGCGTCAGCGCCGCGCGCACGCACGGCCGCGACGGCTCTCCCGTGTCGGCGTCCAGGCCGCTGGGCAAGTCCACCGCGATCACCGGAATTTTCGCCCGAGCGAGCTCCGCGACCGCGTGATGGGCCGCGCCCGCCGGCGCGCCCGCGCCGCCCGTGCCGAGCACCGCGTCAAGCGCCGCGTCGGCGCGCGCGAGCGCGGCCGCAAGGCCCGAGCGGGCGCCCAGTTCGACGACCGCAACGCCCGCCGCGCGCGCGGCCTCCAGGTTGGCGCGCACGAGCCCCGGATAGGCGCCGCCGGCCTTCGGCGGCAGCACGAACGCCTCCGCCTGCGCGCCCCGCGCGCGCAGGTGCCGCGCGGCGACAAGCCCGTCTCCGCCGTTGGCTCCCCGGCCGCAAACCGCGACGATCCGCGCGGGCCGGCCCGGCGTCCGGCCGCCGAGCAGCGCCAGCGTCCTCTCGGCCACGGCGCGGCCGGCGTTCTCCATGAGTTCGGCCGCGGGCAGGCCGAAGCGCGCGGTGGCGTCGAAGTCGAGCTCGCGCATGCGCGCCGCGCTCACCACCGGCAGCCCCCGCCAGAGCGCGGGCTCGCCCGCGCCGGTCACGACAGGGCCTTGAGCACCAGCGAAACGAGCGCGAGCGCTCCGGTCAGCGCGACGAGACCCGCGACGGCGAAATACGGCAGGCCCAAGGTCAGCCACGCGCGCGCCTCGCCGACGCCGTACTCGTCGCGCACGCCGCGCGCCTTCAGCGCCAGAGACCACAGGCCGACCAGGAAAAACGCCGCGCGCATCGACCACGCCGAGGCCGGCGCCAGCGCCTTGAGCGCCAGCACGGCCGGAAGCGCCGCCAGCCACGCCAAATCGGCCAGGCCCAGGTGCACGAAAAGGGCGCCGGCGTCGCCGCGCGCGCCGGTCATGTCGAGCAGCAGGTGCAGCACCGCCGCCGCGGCGAACAGGAACGCCGTCTGCCAGAGAAGCGCGATGGCCAGCGAGGGCCAGGAAAAAGACAGCACCGCGTGGCGCCCGGCCAGCGCGTCGGCCACGAACAGGCTCGCGCCGCCCAGCCACGCGCCGAACAGGCCGGCCGCGTAGGGCCGGCGCTGGCGGATCAGCGCCGCGGCGCGGCCGCGGTCCTCGAAATAGTCGTAGAAGAACTCGAGCCAGTCCACGCTACCACCCCGGCCAGAGGTAGAGCATCCCGTGTCCCGCGCCGTCAAGCGCCGCAGGCAGCGGGATCGTGACCGGTCCCACTCCCAGGCTCACGCGCGCGCGCGACTGCAGAAGCTCGATCATGTCGCCCAAGCCCTCGCCGTCGCGCTTGACGCGCGGCATCTTGCCCGGGGGCAGGGAGATGCCCCCGAGCTTGGCCGCCAGCAGGAGGGCGTCGCGCGAGTCGCCGAGCTGGTCGACGAGGCCGTCGGCCAGGGCCTGGTCGCCCGAGTAGACGCGCCCGTCGGCGAGCTGCTTGACCTTGTCCATGGGCATGTGCCGGCCGTCGGCCACCGCCTGGACGAACTGGCCGTAGGCGTCGTCGATGAGCGCCTGCATGATCTTGCGCTCCTCCGGCGTCATCGGTCGGCCGGGAGAGCCGATGTCCTTGTGCGGGCCGGACTTGATCGGATCCATCTTGTAGCCGATCTTGTTGAAGAGGCCCTCCATGTCGGAGAGCTCGAAGATCACGCCGATGGAGCCGGTGAGCGTGCCGGGATGGGCGACGATCTTGTCGCAGGCGGTGGCCAGATAGTAGCCGCCGGAGGCCGCCACGTCGCCGAACATGGCCACGAAGGGGATGTGCGTCTCCTTCTTGACGCGCTGGATGCGGCTGTAGATTTCCTGCACCGAGCCCACCGAGCCGCCGGGCGAATTGATGTCGAGCACGATGGCCTTGACGCCCTTCGTGCGGGCGAGCTGTTCGATGCGCTGCGCCCACCGCTCCGAGCCGTGCTCCCACGGCTTGCCGGACTGCGCGGAGAAGATCGGCCCGCGAATGGAGACCACGCCCACCGAGTCTCCGGGTCCCAGCAGCGCCGCGACCTTGGCCGCGTCGCCCTTGGACGAAGACCCGGAGGCGGCGCCGCCGCGCAAGACCAGCACGCCCGCGGCCAGCAAAGCCGCCGCGTGCAGGCCCAAAAGCCATGCGATCAGACGCCGCTTGACGCGCCTGGGGCCCGGCGCGTGCTCGGCGGCGTGAGGCGCCCCCGGCGGGGGTCCGGCGTGCGGGTCGTCCATCGCGTTCTCCTTAATGTCGAGGCGCGCCCGGCCTCGCGACCGGGCGCGGCTCGTCAGACTGGTGGAGGTGGCGGGAGTTGCACCCGCGTCCAAACGTCGCCGACCGAGGCCACTACAGGCTTAGCCCATCCTCAATTTCGCCCGGAAGAAACCGATAGGCGAGCACTTCCGGACTAGTCCCGTTCGGTCTTAGGCCCCCCGCCCACGGTACCACGGGGAAGAGCCGCGTTCCGCTCTTGACGCCGGCGACCCTCTAGCGGAAGTCGAGGACCGGCGTGTGCTCACCGCGGGTTAGGCGGTGGCCCAAGCCAACGGAGTGTTGGCGTTTGTGGTTTGGTCTGGTTTTGACCGGGTCCTGACCAACCCGGGCCTGCGGCTTTCGATTCAACGGCGCCTGTCGAAGCTGATTCACCCCCGACGATCAGATTATAACAGGCCTAGCCGGGCGCGGCAATAGCCCTTGATTTCCACGAACCGGTCGATTAAACTGGTCTAATGGGACGCAAAAAGATCAGCGCCTACGACGCCAAGACGCATCTCGGGCAGCTCCTGCGCGACGCGCAGGGCGGACAGGCGTTTTTGATCACCCGCCGGGGGACTCCCGTCGCGCGGCTGGAGCCCGTCGAGACGGAGGCGGACACGGACCTCAGCGCGATTCTCGACGAGTTCCGCAAGGTGCGGGCGCGCGTGCGCGCAAAACTCGATGTTCGCGGGCTGATTCGAGAGGGCCGGCGGCGTTGAACGGCTGGGTTCTGGACAGTTCGTTCGCGCTGGCGTTGGGATTGCCCGACGAAACGAGCGAATCGGCCGAGCGCTTCATGGCCCGCCTGACGCCGGGCACGCCGCTGTGGGTGCCGACGCTCTGGGGCTACGAGATCGCCAACGCCCTGCTCACGGCCGAGCGCCGCGGTCGGATTCGGGAAGCCGAGGCCGCGCGCGTGCTGGAAATCGCCTTCTCTCTGCCGCTGGAGATCGACTCGTCTTCGACCGCCGAGACCTTGTGGAGATTGCGCCTTCTTGGAAAAGAGCACGGACTGACCGCCTACGACGCGGCCTATCTCGAACTCGCGCTTCGCCGACAATTGAGCCTGGCCACCCTGGACCGGGACTTGCTGAAGGCCGCGAAAACCGCGGGCGTACAGACGACCCGGCCCCATATTATCTAGGATGCCCGCGTGGAGAACGCGCACAAGTCGGGCTTCGTGGCGCTGGCGGGGCGGCCCAACGCGGGCAAGTCCACGCTGCTCAACGCGCTGCTGAAATTCAAGCTGTCGATCGTGAGTCCCAAGCCGCAGACCACGCGCCACCGCATCCTCGGCATCCTCGACGGCGAGGGCTTCCAGGCTTGCCTGCTGGATACCCCCGGACTGCTCGACGCCGCTCAAGACCAACTGCAGAAGGCCCTGCGCTCGGAGTCGACGCGCGCGCTGCGCGAAGACGCCGACCTCGTCGTCTATCTCGTCGACGCGGCCGCGGC
>JAJZQS010000165.1 GCA_021806745.1 bacterium | reverse complement strand
TGTAGTCGAGCGGCGAAAATCCGCGCTCAACGAGGTCGGAAAGCTTGACGAAGCCGCCGGCGGACTTGGCCATCTTCGCGTTGTTCATGAGCAGGAACTCGCCGTGCAGCCAGAAGCGCGCGAACGGCCGCCCGGTGGCGGCCTCGGACTGCGCGATCTCGTTGCTATGGTGGACCGGGATGTGATCGACGCCGCCGCAGTGGATGTCGAGAGTCTCTCCGAGATACTTCATCGCCATCGCCGAGCACTCGATGTGCCAGCCCGGGAACCCCCGTCCCCACGGCGAATCCCATTCCATCTGCCGCGTCTTGTCCTTCGGCGAGAATTTCCAAAGCGCGAAGTCGGTGGCGCGGCGCTTCTGCGGATTTTCCTCCACGCGCGCGCCGGACTTAAGGCCCTCCAGGTGCTCGCGCGTCATGAGTTTTCCGTAGTCGGGCAGCTTCGCCGTGTCGAAGTAGAGCCCGTCCGTGGTCCGGTAGACGAAGCCTTTCTCTTCCAGGCGCCGCACCAGCGCGATCTGCTCGGGGATGTTGTCGGTGGCGCGGCACAAGACGTCGGGCGGCAGGAGGTTGAGCGCCTTGCAGTCGGCCAGGAACGCCTCGGTGTAGAACTTGGCGATGTCCCAAGCGCTCTTGCCCTCGCGCGCGGCGCCGACTTCCATCTTGTCTTCGCCCTCGTCGCCTTGGCTGGTCAGATGTCCGACATCGGTGACGTTCATCACGCGGTGGGGCGCAAAGCCCAGCAACGCCAAGGTCCGCACGAGCAGGTCCTCGAAGGCGTAGGTGCGGTAGTTGCCGATGTGCTGGTAGTTGTAGACCGTCGGCCCGCAAGTGTAGAGTCCCACGCGCGGCGGCGCGGCGGGCGCGAAATCCTGCTTGGAGCGCGTCAGGCTGTTGTAGAGTCGCAAGGCCATCGCGGCATTGTAGGAAATCGACGGGTCAACGCGCCGCGCGGCGGGAACCGATGTAGGCGATCGCGCAACAGACCATGACCGGCGTCAGCAGGTTGTACTCGCGCGTCATCTCCACGCCGATGAGCATGCCGGTGACCGGCGCCGAGAAGGCGGCCGTGAACACCCCGCACAGGCCCGCCACCGCGAACGCACCGGGGGAAGATTGGGTCCAGTGAAGCGAGGCCGCGGCCTGCCCCCAGCCCGAGCCCGCCGCGGCCCCGACGAAAAGAGACGGCGTCAGTGAGCCGCCGGCGCCGCCCGAGCCCAGCGTCAAGCTCGTCGAGACGATTTTCCCAAGTGAGAGGATCGCCGCCGTCCAGCCGAACGTCTGCCCCGACAGCAAGGCCAGGGACGTGGGGGTTCCGGCCCCGCCCAAACGAGGCGCGGCCAGAGTCACCGCGCCGACAAGAAACCCCCCGGCCGCCGGCCTCATCCAAGTCGGCAGGCGCTCCCACGCGTCGAAAGCGCTCTTGGCGGAGCGCAGGGCTTTCGCGTACAGCCGGCCCAGCACCGCGCAGACAAGCCCCAAACCGGCATACAGCAGCAGTTCCGAATTCTTGGTCCAATCGTAGGCGACCGGCGGGACGGAGCCCTCGCCGTGCAAGAGCGCCTTGGCGACGAGCGCGCCGGTCACCGAGGCGACGACCACCGAGGGAAACGCCTCGCTGGCGAAATCCTTCAAGATGACCTCCATCGTGAAAAAAACTCCGGCCAGGGGCACGCCGAAGGCCGCGGACAGCCCGCCGACGGCGCCCGCCGCGACGAAAGTCCGCAGGTCGCGCCCCGGAAATCCGAACAGCCGCCCGAACGCCGAGCCGACCGAGGAGCCGATCTGCACGGCGGGAGCCTCCAGCCCCGCCGAGCCGCCCAGGCCGATCGTCGCGGCCGAAGCCACCGTCTTGACCCACGCCACGCGCGCGGGAATGTGGCCGTCGCGGTCGGTGATGGCGTGGGCCACCTCTTCGACTCCTCCGTCGGCCTCCGGGCAGTAGCGGCGCGTCATCCAGCCGGACAACAGGCCGCCGATCATGGGCAAAAAGACGGTGAAGAAGACCCCGGTCAACGGCCCCGAGGCGTCGAGCGCGGCGCGGGCCAACGCGAAAAACTGGAGCAGCGTGTAGAGCGCATAGACCGCCAAGCCCGCCGCCGTACCCACGCCCACGCCGGTCAGAAGGAGCTTTCGGTCGAAAGGCTGGGAACGGGCGCGGCGCAAAAGCACGGCGCCCCAGTCGCCCGTGCGGGAGAAATCCTCCCGCAGTTCTGAGCCCAGCTTCTTCCAAAACGCGGATCCGCGCGCGCCTCCATCTTCGGACGGACTCATGCCTTCATGCTACAAAATAGGGCGAGACGGCCGCGGGAGGGAGACTCCCCCACGGCCGTCCCGCGCAATCGGGAACGCTCAGGGCTGGGCGACCTTGGCCTCGACGGCCTTCAGCGTCTGCGCGCGGCGGTTGCGGCTCCAGCACGACTCCGTCATGTCCTCGCACAGCGGCTTTTGCTTGCCGTAGCTGATCGTCGCCACGCGCGAGGCATCCACGCCGAGATGTCGGTAGTAGCCGCGCACGGCCGCGGCGCGGCGCTGGCCGAGGGCCAGGTTGTAGGCGACCGTGCCGCGCTGGTCGCAGTGGCCGGCCACCTGGATCTTCGCGTCGGGATGGGCCTTCAGCCACGCCGCGTTGGCCCGCAGCGTCTTGCGCGCGGCGGAGTCCAACCGGTCGCTATCGTAGGCGAACAGGACGGTCTTGAGTTCGGCGATCTCGACCATCTGATCGCCGCGCACGGCGGGCTCGGAGACGGCTCGGCCGGCGTCGGTCAGCCCTCCAGCGGCCGGGATGGCGGACGCGGAGGCGGAAGAGGCGGATGGGGCGGAAGACCGGCGCGCGTGAGCGCCCGCGCAGGCCGCCAGAGCGGCCGCAGCGGCGACAAGCGACAAACGAGACAGTGATTTCATTTTTAGCTCTCCAGTGGCCTTTGAGCGGCGACTCTCATTGTACGATCCTGCGGAGGTCTTATTAATTTGATTAAAATATGATCGGCATAGTTAATTCCGATGATTTCACTGAATTATCACCATCTCTACTACTTCTACGCCGTCTCCAAAGAGGGCGGGATCGGACGAGCCGCGCGCGCGCTGAACCTGGCCCAGCCCACGCTCAGCGCGCAGATCTCGGAGCTTGAGCGCCGCTGCGGCCGCCCTCTGCTCCTGCGCTCGCGCAACGGCGCGCGCCTCACGCCGGAAGGCGAGGCCGTGCTGCGGCACTGCCGCCGGATTTTCGAGGCCGGCCGCCAGTTGGAAAGCGACATCGACGCGGGGCTGGAGTCGGCCCTGCGCACCCTGCGCATGGGCGTGCACTCCGCCGCGCCGCGAGCCGCGGCCATGCGCGTGCTCGACTTCACGCGCTCATGCGACCCCGAATTGCGCGTGGTCGTCTCCGGCGGGTCGC
>JAJZQS010000054.1 GCA_021806745.1 bacterium | reverse complement strand
GAATTAACCTGAAGCCTGACGCCGGGGTCGTTGGTCCAGGTCAGCCCGTCGGCGGACTTCGCGCTGACGATCGCGTATGTGTTGGAGGTCGTCTCGACCGAGTACTCCATGCGAAAGCCGCCTCCGGTCGTCGGCAGGACCGACGCCCCCGTCACGCTGGAAAGCGACACCGACGGCAGAGTGGCCGCGCTCACTGCCCCGGTGCTCGATTCCGGCGTCCAGGTCGTGCCGTCGGGGGATTGGGCGCTGAGGATGATGGTGCCCGAGTCGGGTAGGAGATAGTAGAGGCGAAGAGGATAGATGGTCGGCGGCGAGACCGGCGCCGCGCAGAGGGGGACGGCGCTGGAAATCGAGACGGTCGTTTCCGGATCGAACTGGGGCGTTGCGCCCGCGCGCGCGGCCAGCAGCGTCAGCGCGGCGAGCGCGACTTTGGCGCGCGGCGATCCCCAGGAGACGGTCGTCATGCCGGCCGGGATTATATAACTTCGCGACTGACCTCAGAGGAGGTCCAGGCCGATGTCGAGGGCCGGCGCGCTGTGGGTGAGCCGCCCCACCGAGATGCGGTCGGGACCCAAGCGGGCGAGCGCGCGCACGCGAGAAAGCGACACGCCGCCGGAGATTTCGACGAGCGTGCTCGGCGCGCGCGCGCGAACCACGGCGATGGCGCGGCGCAGAAGACGCGGCGGCATGTTGTCGAGCAAGACGACCTCGGGCGAAAGCGCCAGCGCGCGCTCGACCTGGGCGAGGTCGTCGCATTCCACGATCAGAGGCGCGCGCGGGTGGAGGCGGCGCAGTTTTTTCGCGCCCTCCTCAAGACCGCCGCCCAGGCGATGATTGTCCTTGACCATGGCGGCATCGTAGAGCCCCATGCGGTGGTTGACGCCGCCGCCGCAGGCGACCGCGTACTTGTCGAGAGCGCGCCAGCCGGGGATGGTCTTGCGCGTGTCGAGGATGCGCGCGCGCGTGCCGCGCACGCGGTCGGCGTAGGCGCGGGTCAGCGTGGCCACTCCCGACATCCGCTGCAGAAAGTTCAGCGCCACGCGCTCGGCGCTGAGAAGGCCGCGTCCGCCCTCGAGCGCCAGCACCGCCTGCCCCGCGCGCACGCGCCGGCCGTCGCGCGTCAGCAGCCGCACGCGCGCGCCCTTGTCCAGCGCCAGAAACGCCGCCCGCGCGACTTCCAGCCCGCAGATCACGCCGGGCTTGCGGCAGACCACGCGCGCGCGCACGCGCGCGGCGCGCGGCACGAACAAAGTCGTGGTCAAGTCGCCGGAACCCAGGTCCTCGCGCAGAGCCGTGCGCAACAGCCGACGGTAGGCGCGGGCGGGCGGCGCGGTCATGGCTGGTTCTGCTCCGGGATGGGCGGAGCGTCGCTCGGCGGCTGTCCCGGGTCCTGGGCGTCGGCGGGAACGGCGTCGGCGCCTGGAGTTTGGGGCGCGCCCGGCGCGGAGTCGTCGGGCTGCAGCGCGGAGCGGCCTTGCCCGTCGAAGACGTCGTAGGTGCCGTCTTCGAGCAGGAGGAGGACTTGGAGTTTGTCGCCGCTGGCCTCGGAGAATTGGGCCTTTCTCACGCCCGGCGCCAGGTAGGCGACGAACTGAGGCGTGCCGTTGGAGCGGTCGTACAGGAACGCCTCTCGGCGCTCGCCGTATATCTGCACCTCGCGCGAGCCGTCGGGGCTGACCACGGACTCGCCCCCGCCGTATTGCGGAGCCTCTCCGGAGTCGTCGTCCTCGGATGAGACCGCCTGCGGCGTGTCGGCCGGTACGGCGCCCGGCGCCAGCGCGGGGTCGGCCGCGACCGCCGGGTACGGGTAGTAGTTCTCGCCCACGACCACATACGGCGTTCCTGGCGCGTTGGGGTTGTTCCACCACCAGTAATTGTCGTGCCAGTATAGCCAGCGGTCCATGCCTTCGTCATACCACCACCAACGGTGGTCGTCATAGCGCGTCCAGTAGAAGCGCGGGCCGTTGTAGAACCCGTACCAATGCGAGCGCCCGTCGAACCAGTGCGCGTAGCGCGTTCCGCCGTCCCGGTGCCAGTAGACCCGGCCGACGGCCCGCTCGCGCGCCTGCATGTTCCGGGCTTTCCGCTCGAAAGAGTCTGCGCGCAAGGCCCCCGAGTGGTCGGGCGTGCGCCAGCGGCCGTTCCAGCGGGGCGTCGGGTTTTGGCGACGCCAAGACGAAGGCGGTCCCCAATTCAAGGAGCGGCCCGACGGGGCCGTTTGACCGAAATCGACGCGCGGCGGCAAGCGGTCGCCTCGGGGGCGGGAGCGCGCCGAAGGCGATTGGAACGGGACGCTGGGCGCGCGCGGGCGGGCGTATGACAACCGCGCGCGGGAAGCGCCCCAGGCGCGGCGAGCGCGGCCGCCTCCCCAGCCGCGGCGCTGGGCCGAGACCGGCGCGCAGGGTGCGGTGACGATGGCCGCGGCCAGGAGAACTCGGATCATCCGATTAATGAACACTATTGCCGCGTTCGGAGTAAAGAGAGAGGAGTCAGCGTCGGTGCTCGACGAGCGCGGTCAAATCTTCGAAGGCGCGGTGGGCGCGGGGCATCAGCGGCGCGACGAACGGGAAGGTCTCGGCGTTGGTGTCGATGTGCGAGGCGTCCTCGAAGAGTTCGAGGCGGTGAAGGGACGCCCGGCCGCGCGCGCGCACGAGTTCGGCATAGCCCTGGGCGTGAGGGCCTGCCGGGATCAGGTAGTCGCGGCGTCCGGCGAGAGAGATCAGCGGGATTTTCAAGTCGCCGGTGTTCTCGAAGCCGCGGAGCGCCTCCCGTAGCGCGGCGGGGCGCGCGTCGAAGTCGTAGTCCGCGAAAGAGCCGCGATAGTCCGGGTCGAGGTCTCCCAGAAACAGCGCCAGCGACGACTCCCAATAGACGGACCGGTAGAGCTCGCGCACCTGCGCCCAGCGCCCCTCGGCCGGAGGGTAGCCGGCGCGCGAGAGGGCTTCCTCATTCCAGCGTCCGCCGGCGCCGGCTCTCAGCGCGGCGGGAAGTTCGCGCAGGAGATTGCCCGAGTCCGCGCGCCAGAGCACGCCCGAGATCTCGAGCGCGCCGTCGAAGAGACCCGAGTCGGATTCCGCGGCGCGGCGGGCGATGTAGCCGCCGTTGGACAAGCCGACGGCGAAGCAGCGCTGCGGCGCGCGGCCGTAGAAGCCGGAGATCTCGCGCCGCGCCAGCGCGGCCAGCGCTTCCAGCCGAGAGGCCCAGCGGCGCACGCTTGCCTCGGGAGCATGAGGCATCAGCACTGTGTCGCCGTCCAAGACGGCGCGGCGCACGGCCTTGTCGGTGGCCGCGAACGCGTAGCCGCGGCTCAGCGCGAAATCGGAGAAGTAGAGATCGTAGGTGTGCTCGTCGGTGATGCCGGAGGCGGCCGCGGCGACGAGACCTCCGTTCCAGTTCCTGGGCAGGCGCAAGACGAAGCGCGCGCGGTGGTCGTCGGGCAGAGTTCCCGTCACCAGACGCCCGGGGATGGGACCGGCCAGGGGCGTCCACGCCGAGCGCGGCGGGGCGACGTGCAGCGCGTCGGGCGCGATCGTTCCGGCCGCGCGCGCCCCGAAGGTGCTGATGTCCTCGCGATCGGACACGGCACGCGAGGGCGCGATCGGCACGTCGACGCGGAAGGCGAAGGCGCGCAGGAGGCTCAACGGTCCAGCAGGCGCGCCAGCGCGCCCGGCTCCTTGAGCGGGAAGTAGTGGTCGCCGGCGACGACGAGGCCGCGCAGGCGTCCGGTAGGGTCCGTGAACGAGGTCCCGGCGGCGGGCATCTTCGCCGGGGCGGCCAGGCCGAAGCGCTCCATCAAGAGGCGCGCGGCCCGCCAGTCGAGCAGCCGGTCGCCGGCGGCGTGCACGAAGTCGACGGCGATGTCCAGGCGCCGCGCCAGGCGCGCGTCGCGCGCAGCGAAGTCCAGGCGGAAGGCGTCGTTGGAGCGGCGAATCAGCGCTTCCCGCCAGCCGTCGCCTTGAGCGTCGCGTTCGAGGTCGGCGCGCAGGCGCAGGCGCGCGGATTCAAGCTCCGGCGCCCAGCGTTCGTCGAGGTCCCGCGCCATTTGCGCGGCGGCGGGCGCGGTCGCGGCCGCAAGCAGCGCCGAGCGCTGCGCGCGGTAGCCGGTCAGCCACGCGAGCGCGGCCGGGTTCATCCACGCCCTGGCGGCGCTCTCCACTTCGGCCGCGAGGTCGTCCCAGGAGTCCAGCCAGCCCACCAGCATGCGGTTGGCCTGGGCCAGCCGCGCGACTTCGGGACCGCCTTCGCGCTCGGCACCCTCGTAGTGAGTCATGCCGTCGAGCAGGACCACGCGCGAGCCCGACAGGCGGCGCAGCGCCTCGCGGACCTCGGGCTCGCGGCGCAGCTGCAGCAGGCGCTGGAACACGATGGTCCCGTTCGAATGCAAGACGAGTTCGACTTTGGGCGTGTTCGCGCGGCGCGAGGCGATCACGATCATGCGCGCGAGGTCGCGCGCGTCGGCGTCGGTGACCGCGCGCGTCGGGCTCCAGGCGCTGGGGCCGTGCGCGCGCGTCCACAGGAAATAGTGGCTACGGTCCGCGGCGGCGGCGCCGTCGAAGAGCGTCTCGAAGCTGTCGTTGAGCGCCAGTCCTCCGGAGTAGACGCGCGCGGGCGCGCCGCAGGCCGTTTCGCGCGCCTTGAACGCGATGCGTCCGCCGGCGGAGCTCTCAAAGGACCCGCGCGTCCAGCCGGGGCCGTCCGCGGACTCGGCTTCCTGAGGCTCGACGGCCCGCGGGCTCGGGCCCGAGGCGAGCGCCGAGGCGTCCGCCTCCGGCGCCAGGGCCGCCGCGAGCGCGGGAGCCGTCGGCGCGAGCGGCGAGAGTTCAGGGAGGGTCGGCGGCGCGAAGAAGGATGGGACCGACGCGATCGGCGCTTGCGGCGCTTCGAGGACGACGGCGCCCGCGTGCGAGGCGGCCGCGGCGGCCAGCGCGGCCCAGATGAAGAGCATGCGTCGATTGTAAGACGGATCGCGCAAGCGCATGAGGACCGATCGGGTCTCGATGCGCCCGCCAAAAGGTCGCCGCGCGACTGGGCCTTTCGTCCGTTTTGCGGGGCGGCGCCGCGCGCGCGGCTACAGGCAGCCGCCGCGCTTGAGGATGTCGCGAGCGGACGCCGCGTAGGGCTCGAGCGAAAAGCACGCGTCGAGCTCGCGCGGCGACAGGCGCTTGGCCACGTCGGGATCGGCGCCGAGCGTCTCGCGCAAAGTCCCCTCGCCGCGCCAAGTCCTCATCGCGCAGCGCTGGACCAGGTCGTAGGCCTCCAGGCGGCCGAGTCCCGCGTCGATCAGGCGCAGAAGGACGGTCTGCGAGAAGACCAGGCCGCGCGAGCTCTCCAGGTTCTTCTTCATGCGTTCCGGGTGGACTTGCAGTCCGTCCAGGATATTGGCCAGGCGGTCGAGCATGAAATCCAAGACGATGTGCGCGTCGGGCAGTATCACGCGCTCGTTGGAGGAGTGCGAGATGTCGCGCTCGTGCCACAGCGCGCAATTTTCGAGAACCGTCGCCTCGTAGCCGCGGATCAGGCGCGCCAGACCGCAGAGATTCTCGCAGAGGACCGGGTTGCGCTTGTGCGGCATCGCCGAGGAGCCCTTTTGGCCCTCGCCGAAGGGTTCCTCGAGCTCAAGGACCTCGGTGCGCTGAAGATGGCGTATTTCGAGCGCGATGCGCTCGATCGCGCACGCGCACAGCGCCAGCGCGTGGAAGTAGTCGGCGTAGCGGTCGCGCGGGATCACCTGGGTGGACACCGGCTCGGGGCGCAGGTCCAGCGCGTCGAGCACGCGCGCCTCGATTTCGGGCGCCAGCTGCGTGAACGCGCCGACCGCGCCCGAAATCTGGCCGTAGGCGATGGTCTCGCGCGCGGCGCGCAGGCGCTTGAGCCCGCGCAGCGCCTCCGCGTGCCAGCCCGCGACCTTGATGCCGAAGGTGATCGGTTCGGCGTGCACGCCGTGCGTGCGCCCGACCATCCAGGTCCGCTCGTGGCGCCGCGCCAGCGTCTTCAAGCGCCGCGCGACGCCTTCCAGGCCGTCGATCAGAAGTCCGCAGGCCTCGCGCATCTGCAGCGCGCCGCCGGTGTCGAGCACGTCCGAGGAGGTCAGGCCGTAGTGCAGGTAGCGCTCGACTTTCGGCGCTTGGCGCTTGAGCTCCTCGGACACCGCCGAGATCATGCCGATGACCTCGTGAGCGGCGCCGGACTCCTTGCGGCGCGACGACGCGAGCAGGGATTTTTCCATCAGTCGGCGCAGGGCCGCGATTTCCTTGGCGGGAATGCCCTTTTGCGGCGCGATCGCCTTCAGAAGCTCCTCTTCGACGCGCAGCATCGCGCGCAGGCGGTTGTCGTCGGACCAGATCCGGCCCATTTCCGGGCGAGTGTAGCGCTCGATCATCTCACTCTCCGTCCGCGACGGTTTCGGCGCCGCGCCTGCCGTCGGACAGCGGTACGCCGGCTCGGCATTGCGGGCAGGCGTCGGGCGGCGCGGCCTGCAGCGGGTAGGACACCAGGCCGCGCGCCGGCACGCCCAGGCAAAGAGGCGCCGAGGAGCGGTCGACCATGGCGCCGACGCCGATGACGCGCGCGCCGTAGGCTTGGGCGAGCGCGACGACCTCGGCGTTGGAGCGGCCGGTGGTCAGCACGTCGACGATGACCAGGGCCCGCTCGCCGCGCGCGAGCGTGAAGTCGCGCCGGAAGGCCATCGCGCCCCCGACGCGCTCGGTGAAGATCGCGCGCGCTTTCTTGGCGCGCGCGACCTCTTGGCCCAGCACGACGGAGCTCAGGCCCGTGGAGATCACCACGTCGACGGCCGCCGAAAAGCGCGCGGCCAGCGCCTTGGCCACCTTCTGCGCGACGTGCGGATATTGCAGCACCAGCGCGGTCTGCAGGTAGACCGGCGTGTGCAGTCCCGAGGCCAGGCGGAAGTGGCCGCAGGCCACCGCGCCGTGCTCCTGCAGAAGTCCCAGAACGTCCATCGTGCTGCTCGCCCTCATGTCGATCTCCTTTGCTTGCGGCCGTCTTGGTCAGAAGCGCAGGCGCCGTTCCAGCGCCTGGAAGCGCTTCTTGGCGCCGGCGCGCCCCTGCGCGACGTCGTTTTCGATCTCCTGCGCGCCGATCTTGCTGTAGCGCGGCTCGGTGTCCGGTTTGTTGATGTTGCCCTTGACGCGGAAGCCGATCGCCGGGCGGCCCAACTCGTCGACCCAGAATTCGGGCAGCGCGCTGCGAAACGACGTCAGGCGCGTCAGGATGTTCATGTCGACGGTTTCCTTCGCCCCGTCGGCCCAACCCTGCGCGTAGGCGACGAACTGCGGGCCGGCGACGTGGAAGTAGCGAATGGAGGCCACGCCCTTGGCCGCGCCGTATTCGCCTTCGATCTTGTCGAAATCGAAGGATTTGGGATAGGCGGTCGCCCCGCTGAACACCGAGAAGCTGTTCATCTTGTGCATGTATTCGAAGGGCAGGAAGACCAGGTAGAGGAACGTGTTGGCCTCGCGCGCGGCGGCCAAGTCCTTGACGTGCCCGGGGCCGAAGCGCAGGTAGGCCTCGCCGTCGAGGCGGTCGAGCTTGGGCGTCACGCCGCGCAGCGACCAGAGCAATTCGACGTTTCGGCAGACGAAATTCGGATGCACGACCTCGCCGACGCGGATGGAGCCGGAGGTGTTCGGAAAGCCGCGGGGAATCGAATATTTGAATGTCCTCAGCCACGGGCGGTCCTCGGATTGCGGCGCGGCCGACGACGCCGTGGTCGTGGAGACGACCGCGCGGACGTCCGCGACGAGTTGGGCGGCCTTCAGCCAGTCGATTTTGTCGACGGACGCCGACAGCAAAACCTCTTTGGGCGCCGACACCCGCGCTCCGGCGCGATCGAAGAAGCGATCCATGCGCGCGCGCAGGCTCACGCGCGAGCCTTCCAGGCGGAAGGCGAGCTTGTCGAGGGTCAGCCGGCGGCCGTCGATGGCCGCCGAGCCCGAAATGTCCTCGGCGACGCGGCCGAGCGCGCGCAAGCGCCCGCGCGCGATCGTCGCGGTCAGGCGCGAGAACTCATCGGAGGCCGAGGCGTCGATGTCGGCGTCTTCGATCGCGCGCGCGCCTTTGGCGATGGAGAATCCGCGCAGAGACAGGCGAGCCTCGCGCGCCTGCAGCCGCCCGGCCCAGCCGGTCGCGTCCAAATCCAGATCCGCCCGTCCGCGCAGGCCCAGGCCCGCCCACGGCGTCCAGCGCTGGGCCGCGCGTTCAAGCGGCACGCCGGCGAAGGAGACCTCGGCGCTGAGCGTCGGCGTGTCGGCGGCGAAGTCGAACACGCCGCTGGCCGAGACCGAGCCCTCCGCGCTTTGTCCGCGCAGGCTCTGGACGTCCAGCATTCCCGCGGCGGGCAGGCCGCCCCGGAAACTCCAGCGCGCGGCGGGCACGCTCAGCGGCAGCTTCTTGGAGAACAGCGCCTGGAGTTGGGACGAGGACAGCTCCGGCGTGCGCAACTCGCCGCGAATGCGCAGATCGATGAAGTCGTTGAGGTCGCCGGAGCCCGACACCGGCACGCCCGCCACGCGCGCGGACATGCGCGCGATGCGCGCGGTGGCGCTCGACAGTTCGAAGTCGGCGAGGTCGACCGTGCCCTCGCCGGAGGCCTCGACGTCGACGTCGCGTCCGGCCAGCGGCACGCGCGTCAGCAGCGAGGCGCGCGCGGGAAACGGCTTGTCGGGGGAGAACTCGGTGAACTCAACGGAAAGATCGTCGAGCTCGATCGTGCGCCTGCGCAGGCGATCGTCGATCGTCAGGCGGCCGTCGACGGCCGACACGCGGGCCGTGGCCAGCGCCTGCGCGGCGATGCCGCTGGCGGGGTTGCTGGAGGCGTGCTGGGAGAAGATGTCCTCGACGTCCCAGCGGCCGGACGCGTCGCGGATGAGGTCGATGCGCGGAGACTCGAGGCGCACCGTCTCGATTTCCAGACGGCGGTCGAGCAGCGGCTTGAGCTTGAGCGTCACCAGCGCCGAACCGCACGATAGAACATCCGGCTGGGAGCCCCCGCGGCGCACTCGCAGGCCCAGCACCTTGATTCCGGAAGGGCTCAGCAGCAGGCGCTCGACGACGACCTCGCGCCTGAGCAGAGTCGACAGTTGCTCCGCGGCCAGGCGGCGGGTTTCCTCGGGACTGAAGCGGCGGTACGCGTAGACGCCCAGTCCTCCCAGCGTCAGCACCGCGATCACGAACAGCCAGCCCGCCACGCGCAACGCGACGTGCAGGGCGCGGCCCAGCGCCCGCGCGGCGGCCAGCGCCGCGTGCCGGAGCTTCATAGCGCGAGATTCTACTTCATTGCCCGGGGCGCCGCCTGCCCGCATTCTATATACTGTCTACGGCCATGAACGCGACAGCCCGGCGGTCGCGGCGCGTTCCACGGCGCCCGCGCGTTCTCATCGTGGCGCCGTGGGCGCCGTATCCCTACGACGGCGGTTCCAAGCGCATACTGACCTTGGCGCGCCTTTTGTCGGACCGGTTCCGTTTCCGCCTGCTGACCGTCGAGCCCGCGTCGCGCTCGCCGGGTGAAGTCGCGGCGGACCTGGCCTTGGAGAGGCGGCATCTGGCGCCCATATTCGAATCGGTGGAGCGGGTCGCCGTCGGCGCGCCGCGTCCCGACGAGGGCTTGCCCGAGGATGTGGCGCGCTGGAACCTGCCGCAATTGGCTTGGGCGGCGCGGCGCCTGGCGCGGCGGGCCGAGATCGTGCACGCCGAATACGAATTGGCGGCGCCGGCCGTCATGTCGATTCGAGGCCGCGCGCGGGTGGTGACTTTGCACGACATGGGTGAGTTTCGGCGCGAGGACCTCACGGGCGCTCGGCAAGCGCGTCGCGAGCGGGCGCTGCGGCGCGCGACCTTTCTGCGGCGCGTGTGCGCTGAGTTCGACCGCGCGATCGTGATGACCGAGCCGGACCGGCGTCGACTTGCGCGCCTGGCCGAGGGCGCGCGCGCGGTCGCCATTCCCACGGGAGTGGACCTGGAGGAGTTCCCTTTGCGCGCCGCCGAGCCGACCGGGGAGCCGACGGTCGCCTTCGTCGGACACTATCCGCACTATCCCAACGAGGACGCCGTGGCGTGGTTTCTGCGCGAAGCCTGGCCGATCGTGCGCGCCGCGCGGCCGGACGCGCGCTTCCTGGCGATAGGCTCCTCGCCGACGCCGGCGGTCCTCGCGGCGGTCGCGGCCGCGCCCGCCGCCCGCGCCACCGGGACCGTCGAGAGCGTCGCGGAGCATCTCGCGCGGGCGAGCGTGTTCGTCGCGCCGGTTCGCCTGGGCGCGGGAATCAAGGGAAAGCTTCTGGAGGCCTTCTCTCTGGGCGTGCCCGCGGCGGCCACGCCGACGGCGGCGCGGGGCCTGGGCGCGCGGGACGGTCGGGAGTTGTCGGTCAGCGCCTCGGCGCCGGGCTTGGCGGCGGCGGTGCTCGAGCTTTTGTCGAGCGAGCCGCTGCGCCGACGGCGGGCGCTCGCGGCGCGCCGCTTCGTCGAGCGGCGCTTCGACTGGCGCGCCTGCGCCGGGCGGCTTGGCGACGAGTATGAGCGCGTCTTGGAGGAGCGTTCCCGCGGCGCGCGGCGCCGACATTAGGCCAAGGCGTTGCTACGGCGGCGTTCATGGCGAGCCGGACTTCTCCGGATTTCAAGGATCCGGGCCGATGGATCGAGGCGTTTTTCGCGAGCGATCACGCGGAGATCGTCGCGATTGTCGACGAAGCGTCCCGCCGCCGGGGCGCTGCGGCCGCCGCGGTGTTGGATCTGTTTCACCGTCGCCTTGAGCGTCACGCGGCCTGGGAGGAGAGCGTTCTCTTTCCAGCCGCGGCGCGGGCGGCGGCGCGCCGGGCTCAGGAGCCCGCCGAGAGCATGCGCCGCGAGCATCGGGAACTGCGCGAGCTCATCGCCGTCGTCCGGGCGGGACTCGACGCCGGCGATGAAGGCGCCTTCGTTCGACGCCTCGCGGACTTGCGCGAGCGCCTCGTGCGCCACAACGCGGCCGAGGAGGCCGCGCTCTATCGCCTCTGCGACGAAGCCATCCCGCGAGGCGAGATCGACGCGATTCTGCGTCTTCTGGAGACTTCTCCCAAGGACTAGGCCGCGACCGCCGGAGCGCGTCGGCGCCGGGCCAGTCCGCGCCGGGAGATGGTCTCCTGCGTGCCGCACGAGCACAGGTAGACGCTCAGCGTCAGGCAGCGCTGCGCGGCCGACAGCAGCAACTCCAGCGCGCACTCGAGGCTGCGCGCCGTCGGCCGCCAGGTCAGGTGCGCGGGCTGGGCGGCGTCCTTGGGGCGGGCGCCTTCGGCCAGCACGCGCGCGCTGTTGTCGGCGCACAAAAACAGCTCGTGAAGGTTCAGGTAGGGCACGCCCAACGCGTCGAGCTCCGTGATCATGCGCTCGAGCTTCTCGCGGTCGTCGGGGATCACCGGAATCTCGACGGCGACCTCGTCGAAAAAGCGGCGCGCCAGGCGCACGGGGGCCAGGTCGTAGCCGCGCGCGGCGGCGTCGAAACGCACGGCGTCAAGCCCGGCGCCCTTGAGCCGGCGCAGCAGGTTCTCGTCGGCGAGGTCGCCGTTGGTGTAGAGGTCGACGCGCGGGGGATGCGCCATCGCCTTGAGCGCCTTCAACACGGCCAATACCCGCTCGGGGCGCAGCAGCGGCTCGCCGCCGGACAGGCCCACGCTGCGCAGTCCGAAGCGCTCGATGATTTCCGGCGCGCGGCTCGGGTCGTCGACGGGGATGCCGTGTACGACGAGTTCGTCCTTGCGCGGCTTCTGGTTGAAGCAAAAAAAGCAGTCGCGGGTGCACAGCCCGGTCACGTAGAGGTTGCTGCCGCGGCCGGCCAGGCACGAACGACAGCCGGGCGGAAGTCCGCGCGTGAACAGCGTCATGCTGGCCGCGTCGCCGCGCACGCCGGCCGCGCGCAGCAGCGTCAGCAGCGCCGTCACGCGCTCGACGCGCTCGGGCTCGGGCTCGGCGCCCGGCTCCACGCACGCGCGGGCGGCGCGGCGCGCGTACCAGGACAGGTCGTCGTCGTCGCGCAGGCTCATGCGGCGCTTTTGACCGGCAGGGGCTCGAAGCGCGCCTGGAAAAAGCGCAGGTGCTTGGGCTCGCGCACGAAGCGCAGGCCCGGCAGGTTCGACGCGCGGCGCTTGAGCGCGCCGATCTCGCGCGCGACGAAGTCGAGGTGCGTCTGCGTGTAGACGCGCCGAGGCAAAGTCAGGCGCACGAGCTCGAGTTCCGGATGCCGGTTGCTTCCTTTCGAGTCGCGTCCGGCGGAGACGACGCCGCGCTCCATCGCGCGCACGCCGCAGGCTTCGTAAATCCACGCGGCCAGCGACTGGGCCGGCAGTTCGTCGGCGTCGAGGTGGGGCAGAAACGCCTTCGCGTCGACGAACACCGCGTGGCCGCCGTAGGGCTTGACCACCGGAACGCCCTCGGCCTCCAGGCGCGCGCCGAGGTATGCGACTTGCGCCAAGCGGTGCTCGATCCATTCGTCTTGGACCATCTCTCGGATGCCGACGGCCAGAGCCTCCAGGTCGCGCCCCGCCAGCCCTCCGTAGGTGTGCAGGCCCTCGAAGAGGACGCAGAGATTCTGCGCCTTTTCATAGAGCTCGGCGTCGCGCGTGGCCAGGAAGCCGCCGATGTTGACGTAGGCGTCTTTCTTGGCGCTGACCGAGATCGCGTCGACTTGCCGGCACATTTCCTTGAGGATCTCGGCCGTGGGTTTTCCTTTCCAGGCCTTCTCCCGGGCGCGGATCATCGCGGCGTTCTCGACGGCGCGCGCGCCGTCCATGACTACCCGCACCCCATGGCGGCGGCACAGTTCGGCGGTCGCGCGGAGGTTTTCCAGGCTCACCGGCTGGCCGCCGGCCATGTTGACCGGGCAGCCGACGGCCACGTAGGCGACGTTGGCGGCGCCCACGCGCTTGATGAACGCCTCGAGCTTTTTCAAGTCCACGTTGCCCTTGAAGGGCAGTTCGGCCGAGGGGTCGTGGGCCTCGTCGACGATGACGTCTTCGAAGATTCCGCCGGCCAGCTCGATGTGCGCGCGCGTGGTGGTGAAATACATGTTCCCGGCGACATGCTGGCCGGGCTTGATCCAGGACTGCGACAGGAGGTGCTCCGCGCCGCGGCCTTGGTGCGTGGGCACGACATGAGGAAATCCATAGACCTCGCGGATCGCCGCTTCCAGGTTTTCGAAGCTGGCGCTGCCGGCGTAGGCCTCGTCGCCGACCATCAGAGCGGCCCATTGGCGGTCGCTCATCGCGTTGGTGCCGGAGTCGGTGAGCAAGTCGATGTAGACGTCGCGGCTGCGCAGCAGGAACGTGTTCCAGCCCGCCTCGCGCAGGCGAGCCTTGCGCTCGTCGGCGGGGATCAGGTGGATGGGCTCGATCATCTTGATCTTGTAGGGCTCGGGCGTCGCGTTGATGGGGTCTCGCATGGTTTAAGAGTGCGTCGCAACAAAACGGCTTCCCGCGCGCCGACTATGACATGCATCATAGTCGGCGCGCGGGCGCGGGGCTATACTGCGACGGCATGGAGCGCTGCATCGACGTGCATTTGCGTCTGCATTTCTCGCCCGCGACGGCGCGCGCGGCGCTTATCGCGGCGTTTTTGCTGTCTTGCGCCGGGGACTTGGCTTCCGAAAGCGTGACGCTGACGACTTACTATCCCGCGCCTTCGGGCGTCTACACCCAACTCGTGGCCACGAGCAACGCCTACATGGCGCGCGACAATCCCGCGAGCTTCCTCGATGTCGGCACGAATGCCGTTCCACCCTCTGTTTCCGGTGTTGGTTCCGTGAAGATGTATGTGGTGGGCAACGAACAAATCGCCAACGGCTACGGGCTGGTCTTTGGCAACGGTAGTCTCATCCAATCGGATCAAGGAGGCTCCCTTGAGTTGGGTGGAAACAATGGGACGGCGGGGGTCGGCGTTCCGTACATCGATTTCCACTATGGTGGTGCCGGCGTCCAGGACTTCAATGTGCGTCTGATCAACGACGCTAACAATCAAATGTCCGTTTACGGCTCCGGTGGAACGGGGGCGCTGGGTCTCAATGTCGGCGGCAGAATTGGAACAAGCGGCTTCAGTCCTACGAGCGGATATCCCGGCGGCTGGGGTGGTGGAATCCACACTTGGGACGTTTACTCGGAGGGCACTATCGGGGTCGGCCATAGCGGATCGCTCAGTTCCTACGTGTCCAATAACGGCTACTTCTACGGCAACGGAAGCACCTGTTGGGCGACGACCAGCGATTGGAACAGCGGAACCGATGGTGTCTGTGCGGCGGGCAGTTACGCGAGTTGGACGCCTGGCGTCTACTCTGAAGGCTGGTCCTACAGCGGACCCGGCGTGGAAGCCCTCAGTTCGCCCTCGGCGCTCACTTTGTTTTCCGGGTACTTCGTTTGTTGCTCGAAATGAGAATTTTGGCGCTGCCGCTAAGGCGAAAATCCGGGGGTTTTTGATTTGAATCGAACGGCGAGCGTGCTCGCGGCGGGGTTGGGCGTGTTCGTGTTCCTCTCGACGTGCGTGCAAGGCGCGCCCGCGCCGGCGGACGCGAAGCGACCGCATGAGGACACGCGATCGGAGGCGGACGAACGGGCGGCGGATCGTGCGGTCGTGGCCTATTGCCGGAAGGGAAAATTCCAGATCGATGAATTTTTCAAGGACCCGACGGCCGTGTCCGCGCTCGGGGCGGCGCGGGCCCCGGGACTGTTCGTACGGCTGAGCGAATATGCGGCCTGCCGGGATTTGCACGGAGCGCCCGAGCCTTGCCGGGCCCTTGCGAGCGTCGGCGAGATGGGCGATGTCTGCGCCGGAATGGCGTGGGAGGCACGGATGGTCCGCTCGCGCGGCAAGGAAAGCGACTTGCTTCCGCTGTGTCTGCGTTCGCCGTTCGCCAAAGGCATGTCCGCGGCGGCGTTGCGCCGCGTGTGCACCGCGTATGTTTCCGGGATCACCCACGACAATCCTCAGGCCGTCTGCCGCGCCTTGTCTCAAGAAGGCGTTAAAGCCGCCGCCTGTCCGGCCGAGCAGGCGTTTTGGACGGGCAGAAAGAAGGAATGCTCGGCCGTCTCGGATCGTTATTTGCGCGCGGAGTGCGAGGAACTCGCCGACTACGCCGCCGGTTTGCGCGACGCGGGAACTTGCCGGAAATCGCCCCTGTGCTCCGCGGATTGCTCGGGATACGCGACGCGTCTGTCCCGGGAGTTTTGCGCGAACGCCTCCCGCTATTCGTCCGCGACGCAAAAAATCGTCGAGTTCGGCAAAAATCAGCCGATGAAACTGGACCCGTTGGTGCGAAAGAACATGGATCGCATCGAGCGGGGCCTGCCCCCGTTGCCGATGCGCAAAAGCGCGGATTCGGGCGGCGGCGACGGCAACACCGGAGGCGGGGAGAGCGATGGCGACCAAAAAAACTAGGAAATCCGGAGGGATCGTCTTCGAAGTCGAGGAAAAGCTCTATCCGATCGAGGCCGTGCAGAGCGCGGCTTACGCGTTCACGGATCGCGCTCATGCGAGCGTGGAATCGGCCGGCGCGGGAAAGTTGAGGATCACCCTTGAGCCCAAGACCGCGTCCGGTTCGGCGGCTCTGAAGGGAGATTTTCGCAACGAACTGCTGCACCAGGTCGTACGCGCCAGAGTGTCCTCCGAGAATCGCAAGATCCGCGAATACATCGTCACCAAGGCGCTGGTGTCGGCCTTGCCCCCCGAGGTCATTCAGGCGCAGGCCGGGCAATCGGGCGCTCCGGCGCCCAAATCCGGCCCCGGAGCCCCGGAGGGGGCGGACCCCGAGTTGGAAAAAGAAATCGACCGGCTCTTGACGGAACTCGAGGGCCAAGACCCCGCGCAAGATCCGTTGGGCGTGACCGCCTCTTGGGAAGAGTCTCATCCCGGGCAGGCCTCGGCGCAATCCGTCCCGGAAGCGAAGGGCCGGGAGCCCGGCGCATGAGCGTGGAAACTCTGCCCGCCCCGTTGCCGTTGAACGCCGGCAAGGCCGGTTTCTTCCGCTTCCGCGAGGTCGGCGGAAAGGTGCTCGTCACCAACGATTTGGGCCGCCATCGCGTGTTCACCCCCAAGCGTTTCCGCCGCTTTGCCGCCGGGGAGATCGGGCCGGACGATCCCGACTATCGCGGCCTGTGCGAAGACGGATTCGTGCGCGACAGAATGGATTTCGAGGCGTTGTCCCGCGCGTGGGCACGGCGGCATAGCTACCTTTGGGAAGGTCCCAACCTGCACATCGTCGTGGTGACTTTGCGCTGCGATCACCGCTGCGTCTATTGTCACGCGGGCTCGGCTCGGTTGCAAGATCGCGGAACGGACATGAGTCCGGAGACTGCGAGCGCGGTCCTGGACCGCATTTTTTCCAGCCCCAGCAAGTCCTTGACCATCGAGTTCCAGGGCGGAGAGCCTTTGGTGAACTGGCCGGTCGTGCGCCACATCGTGGAGGAGGCCCGAGCCCGCGCCGAAAAACAGGGCCGGGTCGTCTGGCTGAATTTGGTCACGAACTTGAGCCTGATGGACGAAGACAAACTCGAGTGGCTTTTGGAGCGCGGCGTCAATTTTTGCACGTCGCTCGACGGGCCGGCGGATCTCCACGACCGCAACCGTCCTCGCCCCGGCGGCGGGGGATACGCGAACGCCGCCAAGTGGTATCGCGAAATCAACCGGCGCACGCGCGGAAAGGCCTTTCGCATCGACGCGCTGTTGACGGTGACCCGAGCCTCTTTGGGCCGCGCGCGGGAAATCGTCGACTCCTACGCGGAACTCGGCGCGCGCAGTCTTTTTCTCCGTCCGCTCAACCCGTATGGCACCGCGACGGCGGCCTGGCCGAGGATCGGCTACGGGGCCGAGGATTTCCTGGCCTTTTACGAGCGGGCGCTGGATCGCGTTCTGGAGGTCAATCGCGCTCACCCCGGACGACGGCCTTTCGTCGAGCAGACCGCGCGCCTTTTCTTGGACAAGATTCTCACCGATCGCGATCCCAACTATCTCGATTTGCGCTCTCCCTGCGGCGCCGGCATCGGGCAAATCGCCTACAACTGGGACGGAGGCGTCTACACGTGCGACGAAGGCCGCATGCTGGCGCGCATGGGCGACGACACGTTCCGATTGGGGCGGGCGGGCGAGACATCGTACGCCGACGATGTCTCCCATCCGACCGTGCGCGCGATGGCCGTCGCGTCCTGCTTGGACGCGCAGCCCTTGTGCTCGGACTGCGCCTACAAGCCCTATTGCGGAGCGTGCCCGGTTCAATGCTATCGGGAGCAAGGCGACATCATGGGCCGCATGGCCGAAAACACCCGCTGCCGGATCAATAAGGGCGTTTTGGACATGATTTTCGTCCGCCTCCAGGATCCCGCGAACGAGAAAATATTCCGCCGTTGGCTGAAGCGGCGTCCGGACTTGTGCGGCGAAGCGTCGTATCGTCGATCTTAGGGGGTTGTCATGGCGGAAGATAAAAAGGATCCGATCGACGCGAAAAAAATCGCCTCTCGCGTGCGCAAGGACTTGGCGAGGTTTTTAAGCAGCGAAGAGGGTAAAATCCTGAAAGAAGACGTCGTCAAGGCGGCCGCGATCCTTGGAATTCTCGGCGCCTCCGTCGTCCGCGTCGACGATCTGCTGGCGCAGACGCACACCAACGCGCTGCACAACTCCGGCGCGAGTCAGCCCCAGCACATGAGCCACAGCTCCCACGCCAGCCACGCCTCGCACGGCTCCCACGGTTCGCATGGCTCGCACGCCAGCCACGGCAGCCATGCCAGCCACGGCAGCCATGGATCGCATGGTTCTCACGGAGCCTGGTGAAAGGGCGCGCGCGCGGGCGCCCGAATACTGCGACGAGGACTATCCGCCCATCGACGGCGGCTTCCAGAACAGGACGTATTTCCGTCCGTTGACGTCGGCGGCCGTCCTCGCGGCGTGGCGTCGCGCCGCGCGCGAGATTCGCGTTGGGCGATCGCCCGCGGACGTGGGGATTCACGTCCATTGGCCCTTCTGCCGCGAGCGGTGCGCTTACTGCTACTGCGACGCGCGCGTTGCCAGGCGCCAAGACGATCCGGACGCGGTTTTGCGCGCGCTACTCGAGGAGTTGCGCTACTTCGCTCCGGCGTTGGCGGGGGTGACGGTTTCCAGCGTCAACATCTGCGGAGGGACGCCGACGCAGGCGGGCGCGGCGGCCTTGGACGCTTTATTGGGCGAAATCGCGAGGTTGTTTTCGGTCGACATTCCCGCGGCCGCCAGGCTTGAGGCCACCGAGGCGACGCTCGGCGACGGAGTGCTGGGCGTGCTGTCTAGACGAGGCATTTCCAGGGTGGACCTCGGCGTCGACAGCTTGGATGAGGGCGTCCTGGCCGCGGTCGGCCGTCGGCAGAGCGTGCAGGGAGTCGAGCGCGCGCTGCGGGGTTTGTCCGAGGCCGGCGTCGACGACGACGGCGTCAGCCTGATGTTCGGACTGCCGGGGCAAACGGCCTCGTCGTTTCTGCGCGACGTCGCTTGGGTCATCCGTCGCCGTCCGCGTCGCGTGCTTTTGTACGGTTTCGATGCGCGACCGCAGACCGATTTCTTCCGCGCCGGAGGGCGCCTCGGACCGGAGCGCCGGCGCGAGATCGCCCTCGTGCTGCGGGCGGCTCGACGCTTGTTCCGGGGGCTCTACGAAATAGACGATTCGTCCTGGCGCCCCGCGTCGTTTTTGTTGGGGGTCGGTTGGAGCGCGATGTCGCGGATCTTCGGTTCGTTGTGGTATCAGCACCCGCCGCTCGGCTCGCGCGCCGCTCGGGCCGGCGTCGTGCCGCCGTTTTTCGGCATGGAGTCGAGCCTCGATGAGGAGATGCGCGGCTATGTGGTGCGGGGACTCTACCGCGCGGGGAGGGCGGAAGCCGACGGATTCCGGCGGACTTTCGGCCGCTCGATGCTGTCGGCCGCCGCGCTGCGCGCGGGCGCGCGGGAGTTCGCGTCGCGCGGGTTCGGGCGAATCGAGCGGGACGGAATCTTCTCGTTTCGCGGCGGGAAGGCGCCTTCGATCGCTCGCCGTCTTTTTTACAGTCCGAAAGTCGTTCGCGCGCTCGCGCAATCAAGGCCGCGCGGCCGCGCGCCCGAGACCGAGTGCTTGTCTTATGTTCGGGCGGTGGCGCGATGATTTCACGATTGGAGCGACGATGGCCGCTCTACGAAGCTCTGTCGGCGTTCGTCTGGGATCGATATTACTTTCCGATGGACGGTCCGTTCCAGAACTACACGTATTTTCCGGCGATGAGCGCCGGGGAGGTGCGGGAGAGCTGGGAGGAGACGGCAAGGCTCATCCGGTGCGGACGGGCGCCGAAGGAGATCGGAGTGTACGTGCACTGGCCGTTTTGTCCGAGCCGCTGCACGTACTGCTACTGCAGCATGAAAGTTCCGAAGTCGGGCGGGGAGATGGAGGAGTACCTGGGCCTGCTGGAGCGCGAAATCG
>JAJZQS010000164.1 GCA_021806745.1 bacterium | reverse complement strand
GGCCTGCGACGCGTTCCGCCCGTTGTACGAGGAGTCCAAGGGCGGCGACGGCTTCGTGAGCCTGGAGGTCCCGCCGAACCTCGCGCACGACGCCGTCGGCACCGTGGCCGAGGCCAAGCGCCTGTGGACGTTGCTCTCGCGCCCGAATCTGATGATCAAGGTCCCCGGCACCGTCGAAGGCCTGCGCGCGTTCGAGGACTTGACCGCGGAAGGCATTTCGGTCAACGTGACGTTGCTCTTCGCCGTCGAGCGCTACGCGGGGGTGGCCGAGGCCTACTTGAAGGGCCTGGAGCGCCGCGCCGCCGCGGGCAAGGACCTCTCGAAGATCGCCTCGGTGGCGAGCTTTTTCGTCAGCCGCGTTGACAGCGCCATCGACCCCGTCTTGGCCAAGCGCCCCGAGCCCGAGGCCAAGGCCTTGCTCGGCAAGGCCGCGATCGCCAACGCCAAGCTCGCCTACCAGCACGGCAAGAAGGTCTTCTCCTCGACGCGGTTTTCCGCGCTGTCGGCCAAGGGGGCTCGGCCCCAGCGCCTGCTGTGGGCGTCCACCGGAACCAAGAACCCCGCCTACAAAGACACCCTCTATGTCGAGGAGCTCATCGGTCTTGACGTGGTCAACACCATGCCCCCGGCCACCGTCGACGCGTTTCGCGACCACGGCGTCTGCCGCCCGAGCCTGGAGGAGCGCGTCGACGAGGCGCGCGCGCAGTGGGAAGCGCTGCCGCGCTTCGGCGTCGACCTCGCCGCGACCATGCAGAAGCTCGAAGACGAAGGCGTGAAGTCCTTCGCCAAGTCCTTCGAGACCCTGATGGGCGAGCTCACGGCCAAGCGCGCGCTGCTGGAAGCCGAACACGCGGCCGTGGACGCGGGCCTGGCCGAACTCGAGAAGGCGCGCTTTGCCGAGAGGCTGTGGGCCAAGGACGCCACGGTCTGGAAGTCCGAGCCCGAGCACCAGAAGCTCATCAAGCACGCGCTGGGCTGGCTCACCGCGCCCGACGCCTCGGCCGCGAGCCTGGGGCCGGTGCGCGCGTTCGCCGACGAGATCGCCGCCGAAGGATTTACGCACGCCGTCGTACTCGGCATGGGCGGGTCGAGTCTGTGCGTGGAAACCATGCGCCGCGTGCTTGCCGTCGCGCCCGGACGCCCGGCCCTGCACGTTCTCGACAGCACCCACCCCGACAACGTCCGCGCGCTCGAAGCCGAACTCGACGTCGCCAAGACCCTGTTCATCGTGGCCAGCAAGTCGGGCTCCACGATGGAGCCCAACTGCTACATGGACTACTTCTGGGACCTGGCCGCCCGCCGTCCCGGCGCCAAGCCCGGACGGCAGTTCGCGGCGATCACCGATCCCGGCACCTCGCTCGACAAGCTCTCGCGCGAGCGCGGCTTTCGCAAGACCTTCCTGAACCCCGCCGACGTGGGAGGGCGCTTCTCGGCGCTGACCATGTTCGGCCTGGTGCCGGCGGCGGTCTGCGGCGCCGACGCGGCGGGACTGCTCGACCGCGCGCGCGCCGCCGCGCGCGCGTGCTCGCCGAGCACGCCCACGCGCGACAACCCCGGCCTGCGCCTGGGTGCCGCGCTCGGCCGCCACGCCCGCGACGGACGCGACAAGCTCACGCTCGTCTGCGATCCGGCGCTTGAGGCGCTGGGCCCCTGGGTGGAGCAGTTGATCGCGGAGTCCACCGGCAAGGACGGGCGCGGCATATTGCCCGTCGTCGGAGAGGCGCTGGGCGCGCCCGAGACCTACGGCCGCGACCGTCTGTTCGTTTCGATCGCCTTCAAGGGCCGCCGCGACGCCGCGACCGACAAGAAGCTCTCGGCGCTGGAGCAGGCGGGCCACCCGGTCGTGCGCCTGGAAGTCGGCGACGCGCTGGACCTCGGCGCGCAGTTCTTTGTTTGGGAAATCGCCGTGGCGGCGGCGGGATTTTTCCTCGGCATCGATCCCTTCGACCAGCCCGACGTCCAGGCGGCCAAGGACAGGACCAAGGAGCTCCTCGACCATCTCGACCGCGGACAGCTTCCCGCGGAAAAGGCGGCGTTGCGCGCGGGGGGGCTGGCGGCGTTCGGCGACGACGCGCTGCTGTCGCGCCTGAAGGCCGAGCCGGGGCAGGACCGTCCGCTGCGCGAGGTGCTCGACGCGCACCTGGCGCGCGTGACGCCCGGAGACTACGTCTGCGTGCTGGCCTTCCTCGCCGAGACCGACGAGAACCGCCGCGCGCTCGAGGACGCCCGCCGCGCATTGCGCGCGCGCACGACCGCGCCGGTGACCGTGTCGTGGGGGCCGCGCTACCTGCACTCGACGGGCCAACTCTACAAGGGCGGCTCGAAGAAAGGCGTGTTCATCTTCCTCGGCGACGGCGAGAATTCTCCGCTTCCGGTGCCGGGGCGCGGCTTCACCTTCGGCACGCTGATCCGCGCGCAGGTGCGCGGCGACGCGGCGGCGACGCTTTCGGCCGGGCGCAGGGTCCTGCGTCTGGACCTGGGCGCGCGCGCGACCGAGGGCTTGCGCGCCCTGGCCAACGCGCTGGGCGCCGCCGCGGCGGCATGACCGGACTTTCCGCGGCGCGCCTGAAGGGCGTGCGTCTGGTCTTGACCGACGTCGACGGCGTTCTGACGGCCGGCGCGATCTACCACTTCGTCGACACGATGGGGGAACTCGTCGAGTTCAAGGGCATCCACGCTCACGACTCGATCGCTCTCGCCTGGCTGGCCGAATCCGGCCTGCGCACCGGCGTCATCACCGGCCGCGTCTCGAAAGGCGTCGAGGCCCGGCTCAAGCTGCTGAAGGTCGCCCACATCGTTCAAGGACGCCTGGACAAGTCGGCCGCGCTCGACGAGATCCTCGCCCTGGAAAAAATGACGCCGGCGCAGGTCGCCTACATCGGCGACGATTTGCCCGACCTCGCCGTCATGCGCCGCGTCGCGCTGGCCGCGGCGCCCGCCGACGCGCGCCCGGAAGTGCGCGCCCTCGCGCATTGGACGACGCGGGCGCGGGGCGGCGCCGGCGCCTTCCGGGAACTCGCGGAAAAAATCCTGCGCGCGCAGGGGCTGTGGGACGCCGTCCTCGCGCGCTACCGCTGACGCCGCAAGGGTCATTTTCGCGTTGACGGCGCGCCGGACTCAAGGCTAGAATGGCGCCCATGTCCGAAACGACCGAGCCGGTCGAGGGCGCGCCCGCCGAAACGACGCCCGCCGACGAGGCTCCCGCGGGCTCGCATCGGCTGTGGGCGGTCCTGCTCGTGCTGGACGCGGCGTTCGTCATCGTCTTCGCGGGGCTGGTCGCCTCCAAGCTCTACCAGCACTGGATGGAGCCCGTGCGCGCGGCCGCAAAGGTTTCGCGCCGCGCCAAGGCGCCGCCCCCTCTGCCCGCCGCCGTCGCGCCTCCGGCGGTGAAAATTCCGCAAGCGCAGGCCGCCGCGCCGGCACCCGCGCCGGCACCCGCGCCGACGCCCGCCGCGCCCGCCGTCACGCCCGCGCCCGCGCCCCG